>JBOFBK010000036.1:0-25912 GCA_051645525.1 Dermatophilaceae bacterium
GGCGGTCGTAGGCGGCCAGGTCGACCTGCGCCGCTCCATCCGGAACGTCCGGGCCCAGCCGGAACCCGGCCACGAGGTGCCCGCCCGGGGCGAGGTGCGCGGCCAGCCGGGACAGCACGGCGCCGAGCGTGCCGTCGGCCAGGTAGTTGACGACGTTCCCCGCCATGAGCACGACGTGGAACTCCTGGTCGGTGCGCAGGTCCAGCGTGGACAGGTCGGCGACGAGGAAACGGGTGCGCACGTCCTCGCGCGCGAGAGCGACCAGGTCGGCGTCGGCGTCGACTCCGGTGACGTGGTGGCCGAGCCGGGTCAGCTCGCTGGCCACCCGGCCGTGACCACACCCGGCGTCGAGCACCCGCGACGGCGGAGGCGCGAGCCGGGTGACGAAGCGGGCCTCACCGTGCAGGTCGGCACCGGTCGCCTCGAGGTCGAGGAACCGCTGTCGGTAGGCGACCGCGGCCTCCGGGCCGCCGCGCAGCGCGGACCACCGGGTCGGTGAGGGGGCGTTCGGGGTGTCCATCGGCCACATCTGCTCTCGACCCCTCCTGGCTGGCTCGGTCGTCGGTCGGTTCGCGGTCGGGCTCAGGACTCGAAGGAGTGCTCGGCGGCCGGGAACGAGCCCGAGGCCACCTCGGCCGCGTACTCCTCGGCCGCCCGGCGCAGGTCGCCGCGCAGGTCGGCGTATCTCTTGACGAACCTCGGCGCTCGCCCACCGCGCAGTCCCGCCATGTCCTGCCACACCAGCACCTGGGCATCGCAGCCGGCGCCCGCCCCGATGCCGATGGTCGGGATGCGCAGCGCCTCGGTGACCTTCGCCGCCACCGGTGCCGGCACCATCTCGATGACCACCGCGAAGCATCCGGCCGACTCCAGCGCGAGCGCGTCATCCAGCAGCCGGTCGGCCCCGGATCCGCGGCCCTGGACCTTGTAGCCACCGAGGACGTGCTCGCTCTGTGGGGTGAACCCGATGTGCCCCATGACGGGGATGCCGGCGCGCACCAACAGCTCGACCTCCGGGACCATCGCCCGGCCGCCCTCGAGCTTGACGGCGTGCGCCATCCCCTCCTTCATGAAGCGGGTCGCGGTGGCCAGGGCCTGCTGAGGGCTCGCCTGGTACGACCCGAACGGCAGGTCGGCGACCACCATGGCCCGCCGCGCGGCGCTCGTCACGGCGCGCACCAGCGGCACGAGGTGGTCGACGGTCACCGGCACGGTGGTCTCGAACCCGTAGACGTTGTTGCCCGCCGAGTCGCCGACGAGCAGCACCGGGATGCCGGCCTCGTCGAAGATCTCGGCCGTGTACATGTCGTAGGCGGTGAGCATCGCCCACTTCTCGCCGCGTTCCTTCAGCTGGAGCAGGTGGGGAACCCGGACCCGCCGCTGCGGGGCGGCCTGCACACCGGTGCCGTACGGTGCGGCGGTCTCGCTGGACGGCGTGGGCTCGCTCATCCCCTGATGGTAGGCGTGACGCGGGCGTCATCCCACCTGCTCGAGGTCTGGCCCACGCGGGGCGACCGGTGCGGCAGGATTGCGCTTATGGACCGCCAGCAGGAGTTCGTCCTCCGCACCATCGAAGAGCGCGACATCCGCTTCGTGCGGCTGTGGTTCACCGACGTGCTGGGCACCTTGAAGTCGGTGGCGGTCGCCCCGGCCGAGCTCGAGGGCGCCTTCGCCGAGGGCATCGGGTTCGACGGCTCGGTCATCGAGGGCTTCGCACGGGTCTACGAGGCCGACATGCTCGCCAAGCCCGACCCGGCCACCTTCCAGGTGCTGCCCTGGCGCGGTGAGAACCCCGGCACGGCTCGGATGTTTTGCGACATCACCCTTCCCGACGGCACGCCGAGCATGGCCGACCCCCGCAACGTGCTCCAGCGGGCGCTGGCCCGAGCCTCCGATTCGGGCTTCACGTTCTACACCCACCCCGAGATCGAGTTCTTCCTCTTCGAGCCGGGCACCGCGCCCGGTGCCGCGCCCACCCCGATCGACCGGGCGGGCTACTTCGACCACGTGCCGCACGGCAACAGCCACGACTTCCGGCGGGCCGCCATCACCATGCTCGAGACCATGGGCATCTCGGTGGAGTTCAGCCACCACGAGGGCGCCCCCGGACAGAACGAGATCGACCTGCGCTATGCCGACGCGCTGTCCACGGCCGACAACATCATGACCTTCCGTGCGGTCATCAAGGAGGTGGCGCTCGAGCAGGGCGTCCGTGCCTCGTTCATGCCGAAGCCGTTCGCCGAGCACCCGGGGTCGGGCATGCACACCCATCTGTCGCTGTTCGAGGGCGACGTCAACGCGTTCCACGAACCGGGCGCGCCGTACCAGCTCTCCACCGTCGGCCGGCAGTTCATCGCGGGGCTGCTTCGGCACGGGGCCGAGATCACCGCGGTCACCAACCAGTGGGTCAACTCCTACAAGAGGCTGTGGGGTGGGGGAGAGGCTCCGGCACATCTCACCTGGGGCCACAACAACCGTTCGGCGATGGTGCGGGTGCCGATGTACAAGCCGAACAAGGAACAGAGCGCCCGGGTCGAGGTGCGCAGCGTCGACAGCGCGTGCAACCCCTACCTGGCGTTCGCCGTGATGCTGTCGGCCGGGCTCACCGGCATCGAGCAGGGCTACGAGCTCCCGGCCGAGTCCGAGGACGACGTCTGGAGCCTCACCGACGCCGAGCGGCGGGCCATGGGAGTGGCCCCCCTGCCGTCGAGCCTGAGCGAGGCGATCGTGGCGATGGAGTCCAGCGAGCTCGTGGCGCAGACCCTCGGCGAGCACACCTTCGAGTTCTTCCTCCGCAATAAGCGGGCCGAGTGGAACGACTACCGCGGCCAGGTCACCGCCTTCGAGCTCGAGCGCTACCTCCAGCTGTGACCACCGTGGGCGGTGCGGGTGGTGCTCGCGCCCGGTCGTCGGTCCCTGCCGAGATCACCAGGCTCGGCTTCGCCGACCCGCATCGTGCCCTCACCCTGCTCTCCGATCCCGCGGTCGCCGCCCTGATCGGCGCCCGTGACCGCGTCGAGGACGGTGGGCTGGCCGAGGCGGTCGCCGAGGTTCCCGACCCGGACGGCGCGCTCCTCGGTGTGGTCCGACTCATGGAGGTCGTGGCCGGCGATCCGGGTCTCGCCGGCCCGCTCACCGCCGCTTTTCAAGCGCCGGGTCCGGCCCGCTCGCGGCTGCTCGCCGTGCTCGGCAGCTCGGCCGCCCTCGCCGACCACCTCGTCGCGCACCCCGAGCAGTGGGCCGCCGTGGTCGACGCCGGCCCACTGGAGGTGGGGCAGCGGACGGCCCGGCTGGTGGCGGCGGTACGGCATCCGGATGACGTACCGCCCGCCGACGCGCTGCGGGTCGCCTATCGGGAGCAGCTGCTCGCCGTCGCCGCGCTCGACCTCACGGCGAGCGACCCGCTGACTGCGCTTCGCGACACCGCGGCGGCGTTGGCCGACCTCGCCCAGGGCGCTCTCGAGGCGGCCCTGGTGGTCGCCGCCGCCGAGGTGGGGCCGGATGCCGCGCGCACCCGTCTCGCGGTGGTCGCCATGGGCAAGACCGGGGGCCGCGAGCTCAACTACCTGTCCGACGTCGACGTCATCTTCGTCGCCGAGCCGGCCGACGGCGTGCCCGAGGAGGAGTCGACCGCTATCGCCACCGATCTCGCCACCCGGATGATGCGGGTCTGCTCGGCGTCGACCGCCGCGGGGTCGCTGTGGCAGGTCGACCCTGCGCTGCGGCCGGAGGGCAAGGCCGGCCCGCTCGTGCGTACCGTGGCCAGCCACCGTGCCTACTACGAGCGGTGGGCGAAGACGTGGGAGTTCCAGGCGCTGCTCAAGGCTCGCCCGGTCGCGGGCGACCGCGAGGTGGGGCAGGCGTACTGCGACGCCGTCCAGCCGATGGTGTGGCAGGCGTCGACCCGGGAGAACTTCGTCGACGACGTCCAGGCGATGCGCCGCCGCGTCGAGCAGCACCTCCCGACGGCCGAGGCGGGTCGTCAGCTGAAGCTCGGTCCGGGGGGGCTGCGCGACGTCGAGTTCTCCGTGCAGCTGCTCCAGCTCGTGCACGGCCGCGCCGACGAGACGCTGCGAGGTGCCTCGACGCTCGACGCGCTCGAGGCGCTGGCCGCGGGCGGGTACGTCGGTCGTGAGGATGCCGCGGTGCTGGACGACGCGTACCGGTACCTCCGGGTGCTCGAGCACCGCATCCAGCTGTACCGGCTGCGTCGCACCCACCTGATGCCCACCGCGGACGCCGACCTGCGCCGTCTCGGACGAGCGCTCGGCCATCGCGCGGCGCCGGCCGAGACGGTGGTCGACCAGTGGCGGGCCCGGCAGCGCGAGGTGCGCCGGCTGCACGAGCGGATCTTCTACCGGCCGCTCCTCTCGGCGGTCGCGCGGCTGTCCGACCAACATGTGCGGCTCAGGCCGGATGCAGCGCGAGAACGGCTGGCGGCATTGGGTTTTCGCGACCCCCAGGGAGCGCTGCGGCACCTCGAGGCGCTCACCGCCGGCGTCAGCCGACGGGCGGCGATCCAGCGCCAGCTGCTGCCGGTGATGCTCGGCTGGTTCGCCGACGAGGCCGACCCGGATGCCGGTCTCCTCGCGTTCCGCACGATCAGCGAGGAGCTCGGTTCCACCCACTGGTACCTCAGGCTGCTGCGCGACGAGGGGTCCGCCGCCGAGCGGCTCGCCCACATCCTCGCCCGCAGCCGCTTCGCCGCCGACCTGCTCGCGCAGGCACCCGAGAGCGTCCGTTTCCTCGGGGACTCGGCGGAACTGCTGCCGCGCCGGCGCGAGGAGCTGCTGCGCCGGATGCGGGCGGCCGCCGGCCGCAAGGACGACGCCGAGTCGGCGGTGCTGGCCGCTCGCGCCATCCGGCGCTCCGAGCTGTTCCGGGTCGCGGTCGCCGACCTGTTCGGCGTGATCACCCAGGGCGAGGTCGGGCGGGCGATGGCCGATCTCACCTCCACGCTGCTCGACGTCGCGCTCGAGGCGTGCGTGCGCGACATCGCGGCTCGACGCAGCGAGCCGGTGCTGACCCGGCTGCTGGTCGTCGGCATGGGCCGGCTGGGAGGTCGCGAGCAGGGGTACGGCTCCGACGCCGACGTGCTCTTCGTCCACGACCCGGAGCCCGGGGTCGACGAGGTGGCGGCGCAGCAGCAGGCGATGGACGTGGTGCGCATGCTGGTGCGTCTTCTCGGGCTGCCCGGCCCCGACCCGACCCTGGATGTCGACGCGTCACTTCGGCCGGAGGGGAGGAACGGACCGCTGGTGCGCTCGCTGTCGTCCTACCGCGAGTACTACGCCCGATGGTCGTTGGTGTGGGAGGCGCAGGCGCTGCTGCGGGCCAGGCCGGTCGCGGGAGACACCGAGCTGGCGGAGCGGTTCCTCGCTCTCGTCGACCCGATCCGGTATCCGGACGGCGGTCTCGACGAGGCGCAGGTGCGCGAGATTCGCACCCTCAAGGCGCGGGTCGAGGCCGAGCGGCTGCCCCGCGGAGCCGACCTCAAGACGCACTTCAAGCTGGGGCACGGCGGGCTCGCGGATGTCGAGTGGGTCGTGCAGCTCGCCCAGCTCCGGCATGCGCACGAGCACGCCGCACTGCGCACGCCCTCGACGACCGACGCCCTCGACGCCGCTCGACAGCTCGGCCTGGTCGACCCGGACCACGCCGCAGACCTGGCCGCGGCGTGGCGACTGGCGTCGGCGATGCGCGGCGCCGGCGTGCTGTTCCGCGGGCGAGCGATCGACGCGGTGCCCACGAACGACCGCGACGCCGACGGCATCGCCCGCATCCTCGGCCTCCCACCCGGGTCCGGCCAGGAGCTGCGTGAGCGCTACCGCCGGCTCGCCCGGCGCGCCCGGGCCGCCTTCGAGTCCGAGTTCTACGACCGGCCCTGAACGACCGACCCCGCGGAGTCAGGAGCATCCCGTCGAGTCCGGGCGGTATAGCGCCTGCACTCGACGGGTGCTCCGGATCCCGCGACCGGAGGCCGGAGGCGCCGCGTCCTGTCGCTCGAACGCCTCGAGGTCGGAACCTAGACTCGGGGGCATGCCCGAGAGCGATGCACGCGTCATCCCCCGGCTCGACCTGCGCGGCCGCCGGCCGGGTCTACGGGAGCTGCGTGCCGCCCTGCCCCGCGCCGAGTACGACGTCGAGGCGGCGCTTGCCGCGGTGCGTCCGATCTGCGACGACGTGCGCGACCGCGGCGCCCCCGCGCTCTACGCCGCCGCCGAGCGGTTCGACGGCGTGACCCCGCCCGGCCTTCGAGTGCCGGATGACGTCATCCGCGCCGCGCTCGGCTCGCTCGACCCGGTGGTGCGTGCCGCCCTGAAGGAGTCCATCCGGCGGGCGCGCATCGTGCACGCCGACCAGCGCCGCACGGAAACCACCACCACGGTCGCCGACGGTGCCACGGTCACCGAACGCTGGGTCCCGGTCGACCGGGTCGGCCTCTACGTGCCAGGTGGGCTCGCGGTGTACCCGAGCAGCGTGGTGATGAACGTCGTGCCGGCCCAGCTGGCCGCGGTGCCGAGCCTCGCCGTCGCCAGCCCGCCGCAGGCGGACCACGGCGGCTGGCCGCACCCGACCATCCTCGCCGCCTGCGCCCTGCTCGGGGTCGACGAGGTCTGGGCGATGGGCGGGGCCCAGGCGGTCGCCGGGTTCGCGTACGGCTTCGACGACGACGGGTCCGTGTGCGAGCCGGTCGCCCTGGTCACCGGTCCGGGCAACATCTACGTCGCCGCTGCCAAGAGGCTGCTCCGAGGCGTCGTCGGCATCGACTCCGAGGCCGGGCCTACCGAGATCGCGGTGCTCGCCGATGCCGGTGCCGACGCCGAGCACGTCGCCGCCGACCTGGTCTCGCAGGCCGAGCACGACCCGGCCGCTGCCGCGGTGCTGGTCACCGACAGCGAGGAGCTCGCGTCATCCGTCGAGCAGGCCCTGGAACGGCGGGTGGCCGAGACCAAGCACACCGAGCGGGTCGGCACCGCGCTCGCCGGCCCGCAGTCGGCGGTGGTGCTCGTCGACGACCTCGACGTCGGCCTCGACGTCGTCAACGCCTACGCCGCCGAGCATCTCGAGATCCACACCGCGGATGCCGCGCGCGTCGCCTCCCGGGTGCGCAACGCCGGCGCGGTGTTCGTGGGCACCTGGGCCCCGGTCAGCCTGGGCGACTACTGTGCCGGCTCCAACCACGTGCTCCCCACGGGCGGCTGCGCGTGCCACAGCAGCGGATTGTCGGTGCAGTCGTTCCTCCGCGGCATCCACGTCGTCGAGTACGACGAGGCCGCCCTCCGCGAGGTCGGAGGTCATGTCGTCGCGCTGGCCCGTGCCGAGGACCTGCCCGCTCACGGCGAGGCGGTCCTGGCGCGTGTACCCGAGGTCGAGCCGGCGCCCTGAGTGGTCGTCACGGCCGCGGGAGGATGCCGGGCCGCAGCACCAGGTCGGGTGGTGGGCGGCGGGTCCGGCCACCGTCGTCGACCGGGCGAGGCGCCGCAGGCAGGCCGACGGCGATCGCCGTAGTCACCTCCCAGTGCGGTGCGACGTCGAAGTCCGCCGCCACGGCCGTATGGTCGAACGCCGCGAACTGCCGCGTGTGCAGGCCCATCGCCTGGGCCTGGATGGTGAGGTGCGCAACCGCCTGTCCGAGGTCGTAGAGCGCGTAGTCGGAGTACGGCAGGTCGCTGTCCGGGACATACCGCTGGTGTGCGGTGACCAGGATCGCGCTGGCGTCCGGAGCCCATGACCGGCTGCTTCCGGCCAGCCGGCTGATGATCCGTTCGTGGTTCGAGTCCCCGCGGCGCCCGACGAGGAAGGCCCACGGTTGCGAGTTACCGGCAGACGGTGCCCATCTGGCCGCCTCGAGCAGCAGCCCGAGGTCGGAGTCGTCGAGCTCGTGGCCGGCGTCCCACTCCCGGGGGCTCCACCGCGTCCGTAGCGCCGGCAGGACCAGGTCTGCGTGGTCGTCCATGGCGTCGATGATGCGCTTCCGGCCGGATCGGGTCGGAGGTACCCCGGCCGGCGTCGGTGGCCGGCAGGGCGTCCCTAGACTTGTCGGCATGGACGCGCGTGCGGCGGTGGCGGGGATGCTGCGGCCGGACCTGCGTGGCCGCACCCCCTATGGCGCCCCGCAGCTCGACGTGCCGGTGGCGCTCAACACCAACGAGAACAGCTATCCGGTGCCGCCGGTGGTCGTCGAGGCCATGGTGCGGGCGGTGCGCGACACGGCATCCGGCTTGAACCGCTACCCCGACCGGGAGTTCACGGCCCTGCGCGAGGCGCTCGCCGCCTACCTGTCGCGCACCGGTGTCGAGGTGACACCCGCGCAGGTGTGGGCGGGTAACGGCTCCAACGAGGTGCTGCTGCACCTGCTCCAGGCGTTCGGCGGCCCGGGCCGGGTAGCGCTGGGCTTCACCCCGGCGTACTCCATGCATCCCATCATCGCCGCGACCACCGGCACGACGTGGGTCGACGGCCTGCGCGGAGTCGACGGCGGCGGGCAGTTCGACCTCGACGTCGACGCGACCGTGGCCCAGGTGCGTGAGCACCGGCCCGACGTGGTGTTCCTCTGCTCGCCCAACAACCCGACCGGCACCGCACTCGGACTCGACGTCGTCGAGGCCGTCCACGATGCGGCGGACGGCACGCTCGTCGTCGTCGACGAGGCCTACGCGGAGTTCGCCCGTGCCGGGACGCCGAGCGCGCTCGGCCTGCTCGCCGGGCGGCCGCGGCTCGTCGTCACGCGCACGATGAGCAAGGCGTTCGCGCTCGCCGGCGGGCGGCTCGGCTACCTCGCCGCCGACCCGGCACTCACCGACGCGCTCCGGCTCGTGCGGATGCCGTACCACCTGTCCTCGACGACGCAGGCCGTCGCGATCGCCGCCCTCGACCACGCCGACCTCCTCCTCGACACCGTGGGCGTGGTCAAGGAGCAGCGCGACCGCATCGTCGACGAGCTGCACCGCCTCGGGCTGCAACCGGTCCCGAGCGACGCCAACTTCGTGCTGTTCGGTGGTCTCGACGACAGCCGCACCACGTGGGAGGCGCTCCTGGAGCAGGGTGTCCTGGTCCGCGACGTGGGCATTCCGCACTATCTTCGAGTCACCGCGGGCACGCCCGAGGAGACGTCGCGTTTTCTCGGGGCCGTTGCCGCGGTCACTTCCGCCGACCGTGCAGGAGTCCCCTCGTGACCGTCACGCCCGCCACCCCCCGCACCGCCACGGTGCGACGCTCGACCTCCGAGAGCACGGTCGAGGTCACCGTCGACCTCGATGGCACCGGTCTCGGCGCGGTCACCACCGGGTTGCCGTTCTACGACCACATGCTGTTGTCACTGGCCAAGCACGCGCTGGTCGACCTCACCGTCAAGGCCGACGGCGATCTCCATGTCGACGCCCATCACACCGTCGAGGACGTCGCCATCGTGCTCGGCCAGGCGGTGCGTGAGGCGCTCGGTGACAAGAGCGGGATCAGCCGTTTCGGCGACGCCACCGTGCCCCTGGACGAGGCGCTCGTCCACGCTGTGGTCGATGTCGCCGGGCGGCCGTACGTCGTCCACACCGGTGAGCCGGCCGGGCAGGAGTACGCCGTCATCGGCGGTCACTACATCGGCTCTCTCACCCGGCACGTGCTCGAGTCGTTCGCGTTCCACGCGCAGATCGCCCTGCACGTCCGGGTGCTCTCCGGGCGTGACCCGCACCACGTCGTCGAGGCGCAGTTCAAGGCACTCGCGCGTGCGCTTCGCCAGGCCGTCGCCCGCGACGACCGCGTCGTCGGCGTGCCGAGCGCGAAGGGGGCGCTCTAGGTCGTGGCCAGTGATCCCAGGCCGGTCGCCGGGCACGGGCTGGTGCTCGTGCGTCGCCCCTCGGCGGCGGTCACCCGGTGGATGCGGCGCGGGCTGGTCGCGGTGACGGTGGCCCCGTTCGGCACGTGGACCGGCGTCACCTTGGTTCACGACCACGCCCGCAGCGCCGCGCCCTACGACGTCGGCCTCGAGGTCCTGGCGGCCCGGCCGGCCCCATGGCGCTGCCGGCCGGCTCTGGGGTTCTTCGACGTGCATGGTCGAGCCGTCTTCACGGTCCAGGCCGGCGGTCTACAGGGCCGGCAACGGTGGCTCGTGTGGGAGCCCGGCACCGGCACCGTCGACACGCCCGACCTGTCGTCGCTGCGGCTCGCCGCCCTGCTCGAGCTCGCCGGCGCAGCCGGACGAGTGCGCGAGGAGCAGGTGGCCGAGGTGCTGCGGTCGAGGCGCGGATCTCCACTCGACGTCGTGCTCACGGTGCTCGGTCTGCTCGGGCTGCCCGGTCGTGAGCTCATGCTGCGGCAGCGTGTCGCCGGGTCGGCTCAGGTCGAGCCGTCCGCGCGCGGGGTGGTCGCGTTCGACCGGCTGGTGGCCGAGGAGGCCGAGACCCGCGCCGACCGGAGTGCGCCATGAGCCGGTCGGTCGTCGTCCTCGACTATGGCAGCGGGAACGTGCGGAGTGCCGTGCGGGCGCTCGAGCGGGTCGGCGCACAGGTCACGCTGACCGCGGATCGCCGTGCCGCGCTCGCGGCCGACGGGCTGTTCGTCCCGGGAGTCGGCAACTTCCACGCCTGCCTGGCCGGGCTGCGGGCCGCGGACGGTCCGTTCCTCATCGACCGGCGGCTCGCCGGCGAGCGGCCGGTGCTGGGGGTGTGTGTCGGGATGCAGGTGCTCTTCGAGGTCTCGGCCGAGCCGAGCGAGGCACCGCTCGCCGGTCTGGGGCGGTGGCCCGGCACGGTGTCGCGGCTGACGGCAGCGGTGGTGCCGCACATGGGCTGGTCGACCGTCGGTGTTCCACCGGGCAGCACGCTCTTCACCGGTGTCGAGGCCGAGCGCTTCTACTTCGTGCACTCCTACGCCGTACACCGCTGGCACCCGCCGCCGCCCGACTCGGCCCCCGCGTCCGCCCCGCCTCTCGTCATCCGGGCCGAGCACGGAGAGCCGTTCGTGGCCGCGGTCGAGGACGGACCGCTCGCGGCCACCCAGTTCCACCCCGAGAAGTCCGGCGACGCCGGCCTGGCCCTGCTCGAGAACTGGGTGCGCGCCCTGTAGGCAGGGGTGCGCCACCGTCATCCGCCCGACACACGCCCGGCCGCGTTGTTCCACGCTCAGCCGCTTCGGTGTTTCGACGCCATGGCGGCGAAACGGGTCGGTGGTGTCGAGATGTGGGCGCCATCGGTGCGCCTCGACGCCATGGCGGCGAGAATGGGCGCGGCGACCCAACAAGCTGACGGCGACCCGACACGACGACCGGACCCGACACAACGGCCGGATCGTGCGTCATCCGTCCCTACTCCCGCGAAGGACCCCCGTGACCGACCTGCCCCCTCTGGAGCTGCTCCCTGCCGTCGATGTCGTGAGCGGGCGCGCCGTCCAGCTCGTCCAGGGTGTCGCCGGTACCGGCGGGGAGTTCGGCGACCCGCTCGAGGCGGCGCTCGCCTGGCAGCGGCAGGGCGCCGCGTGGCTCCACCTCGTCGACCTCGACGCCGCCTTCGGCCGCGGTTCCAACGCTGCCGTGCTGGCCGAGATCGTCGGTCGGCTCGACATCGACGTCGAGATGAGCGGCGGGATCCGCGACGACGACACCTTGACCCGCGCACTCGCCAGCGGATGTCGCCGGGTCAACCTCGGCACCGCCGCGCTGGAGCATCCCGCGTGGACCGCTGCTGCCATCGCCGAGCACGGCGACCGGGTCGCCGTCGGCCTCGACGTGCGCGGCACCACCCTGGCCGCCCGTGGCTGGACTCGTGACGGTGGCGATCTCTGGGACACCCTCGCTCGCCTCGACGCCGAGGGGTGCGCTCGCTACGTGGTGACCGACGTCGCCAAGGACGGCATGCTGCAAGGGCCGAACCTCGCTCTGCTGCGCGATGTGTGCAGCCGCACCGACCGTCCGGTGGTGGCGTCCGGGGGGATCGCCACCCTCGACGACATCGCGGCCATTCGGGCCCTGGTGGATGAGGGTGTCGAGGGCGCCATCATCGGATCGGCTCTCTACCGTGGCGCGTTCACGCTCACGGAGGCCCTCGACGTCGCCGGCCGTCCGTGACCGGCGACACCGACCCGTCGGGCCGCCCGCGACGCACTCGCCACGCTCCATCCGGTGCGTCCGACCACGGGAGGCCGCCCCCTGCCGACCGCACGGTCGGGGCGACCGACTCGGCCGAGGTGCCCTGGGCTGGTCGTGAGCTGACTGGCGGCGGGTTCGAGGGCGACACCGGCGCCCCGGACCGGGCGCTCCTGGCGGCGCTCGCCGCCGATCCGGTGGATGACGTGGCGCTCGCCCGGGCGGTCGAGAACGCTCGCCTGCTGGTTCCCGTCGTCGCCATCCCGGTCGACGACGAGCTCGATGGCGACCCTGCCACGAGAGTCTCGGCCGACATGGCGGCGGTCACGCTCGTCGCGCCGGACGGTCGACGCGCCCTCCCGGCGTTCAGCGGCACCGACAGCCTGGCCGCCTGGGACGCCACCGCTCGCCCCGTTCCGGTCACGCCGGCTCGGGCCGCGCAGGCCGCCGTCGCCGAGGGCTGCGAGGTGATGGTGCTCGATGTCGCCGGGCCGTCGACCCGGGTGCTGCGCGCATCGATGGTCTGGGCCCTGGCGCAGCAGCGACCGTGGCTGCCGGCGCACGAGGACCCCATCGTGCTGCGGGCGGTGACGGTGGCAGCAGGCCGCGAACCGCATATCGCGGCATTCGCCGTGGAGGACGGCAGCCCGCCGGGCGAGGGCGTGCTGGGCATCGTGCTCACCGTGCGACCGAACCTGACGCCGGATGACGTGCGCGCTCTCGCCACTCGCGTGGGTGAGCGGCTGGCCACCGACGGGGACCTGCGGGCCCGGGTCGACGGCCTCGCCTTCCGTATCGTCTGAGGCGGCAGCGGCCATCGGCTGGCCGTCGCACAGTCGCGGCGTCGGCCGGACTGCCGGCGGCGATTTTCGGGGGCGCACCTGCACTGGTATCGTAAGCCGCTGACCAACGGTGTGTAGGCCCGATGTGTGCTGCGAGATCTTCTGTGAGACCGACCAGCACCAGCGCCGGTTCGCACATCGTGTGCAAGAGAAGCTCGCTTCCACCCGCGCCGGCCACACAGCCGCCGGGTTCCCGGTCTGCGACGAGAGGTCGCGCGCGTCGGCGATCGTGCCGAGGCGGCGGTATCCCGTGGTCGACCGGCTGGTTCCGAGGCTTCTTGCGCACGTGGCGCGAGGAGCCTTTCTCATGCCGGCAGGTCGCCGCCGTATCAACGACGTAAGGAGACGCACATCAGCGAGCCACGCATCAACGACCGCATCCGGGTGCCCGAGGTGCGGTTGGTCGGACCCAACGGGGAGCAGGTCGGCATCGTCCGCGTCGAGGACGCCCTGCGACTCGCCGCCGAGGCCGACCTCGACCTGGTCGAGGTGGCACCGATGGCCAAGCCACCGGTCGCCAAGCTGATGGACTTCGGCAAGTACAAGTACGAAGCCGCGATGAAGGCCCGTGAGGCGCGCAAGAACCAGGTCAACACGGTCATCAAGGAGATCAAGCTCCGGCCGAAGATCGACCCGCACGACTACGGCACCAAGAAGGGTCACGTCGTCCGGTTCCTGAACGGTGGCGACAAGGTCAAGGTGACGATCATGTTCCGCGGTCGGGAGCAGAGCCGCCCCGAGCTCGGGTTCCGGCTCCTGCAGCGTCTCGCCGAGGACGTCATCGAGCTGGGGACCGTCGAGTCGGCGCCCAAGCAGGACGGCCGCAACATGGTCATGGTGCTGGCTCCGACGAAGAAGAAGGCCCAGGCGATGGCCGAGCAGCGCCGCCGCCGCGACGAGCGGGCCGCCGCCCGCGACGAGGCGCCCGAGCAGGGCGAGTCGCCATCCTCGGACCAGCGCTCCGAACCGGTCGAGGCCGGTCAACCGGCCGAGGCTTGAGCCCGCCCACGAAGCTTCCCCGCATCACCCAGAGCAAGGAGAACCGGCATCATGCCGAAGAACAAGACGCACAGCGGAGCCAAGAAGCGCTTCCGGGTCACCGGCTCGGGCAAGCTCATGCGCGAGCAGGCCGGGCACGTCCACAAGTTCCACGAGAAGACCCCGCAGAAGGCGCGGCGGCTCTCCAAGGACGTCGTCGTCTCCAGCGCCGATGCCCCGAAGATCAAGAAGCTCCTCGGCAAGTGAGCCGACCCACCCCGTAGCACCCAGAACGAGCAAGGAGAACTCACGTGGCACGCGTGAAGCGGGCGGTCAACGCCCAGAAGAAGCGCCGGGTCGTCCTCGAGCGCGCGAGCGGGTACCGCGGGCAGCGTTCGCGCCTCTACCGCAAGGCCAAGGAGCAGGTGCAGCACAGCCTCGGCTACGCCTACCGCGACCGCCGTGCGCGCAAGGGTGACTTCCGCCGGCTGTGGATCCAGCGCATCAACGCCGCGGCCCGCGCCAACGGGATGACGTACAACCGCTTCATCCAGGGGCTGAAGGCCGCCGAGATCGAGGTCGACCGCCGGATGCTCGCCGAGCTGGCGGTCAACGACGAGGCCGCGTTCGCCGCACTCGTCGAGATCGCCAAGGCGAACCAGCCCGCGCCGGTGGCGGCATCCGCCTGATCGACTCCGAGGTGCTGACCAATCCCCGGTCCGACCGGGTGCGGTCGGTCCGAGCGCTGCTGAGGCGGTCGGTGCGCGAGCGCACCGGCCGTTTCCTCGTCGAAGGTCCGCAGGGAGTGCGGGAGGCCGTGCGCTGGGCGCCCGGTCGGGTGCGAGACGTGTTCGTCACCGCGGACGGGGCGCAGCGCCACGCGGATGACGTCATCGAGCCGGCCCGTGCGGCCGGCCTGGCGGTGCACGAGGTGACCGAGGAGGTGCTCGCCGTCCTGGGGGATGCAGCAACGCCGCAGGGCGTGGTCGCGGTCGTGGAGCGCCCGTCCGACGACCTCGACACGGTTCTCGCGAGAGATCCGCGGCGGCTCGTGCTGCTCGTGGAGGTACGTGACCCCGGCAACGCGGGCACCGTCATCCGGGCCGCCGATGCCACCGGTGCCGATGCGGTGCTGGTCAGCGGGGCCTCGGTCGACGTCTGGGCTCCGAAGGTGGTGCGCTCGACCGCGGGATCGCTGTTCCATCTGCCGGTGGTGGACGGGCTCGATGTCGCCAACACCCTGGCCACCATGAGGCTCCACGGCATCCGCACCTGGGCCGCCGACGCGTCCGGCGATACCCCGCTCCCGCACGCCGACCTGACCTCGGCGCACTGCTGGGTGCTCGGCAACGAGGCACACGGGCTCGCTCCCGAGGTGCGTGCTGCCTGTGACGACGTCGTGCGGGTGCCGATCCACGGCCGGGCCGAATCGCTCAACCTCGCGATGGCGGCCATGGTGTGTCTCTACGAGGCGGCGAACCAGCAGGTGAGGATGCGCGGTGCGCGGTAGCCTGCGCGGCATGGTCGAGCCGTTTCGGGTCCCCGACGACCTGGCGGCGTATGGCTTGGAGTTCATCCCCGACGGTCTCGTGGCCGCCATCGGCGACGACCGCGTCGTGCGGTTCATGAACAGCCGGGCCGAACGCATCACCGGGTTGCGGATCGACGACGTCCTCGGCCGCGACCTTGTCGAGGCGATGCCGTTCCAGGACCTGGACGGTGAGTCGTGGTGGGCGGCCAGCGACCCCTGGAACGGTCTCCGGACCCGCACTGGCCACCGGGAACGGCTGCTCATGCTGCCCTCCGGGCGCGAGGTCCTCGTCACGGCCAAATACGTCCGCTCCGGCACCGACCCGGTTCGCGCCGTCGTCCTGGGCCTCCGGGATGCCGAGGGGCGCCGCCGTGCGGAGGAGGCCAGTGCCGCTCTGCTCACGTCGGTCGCCCACGAGCTGCGCTCGCCACTCACCGGGGTCAAGGGGTTCTCGACGACCCTGCTGCGGAACTGGGACCGGTTCACCGACGACCAGAAGCGGCTGATGCTCGAGACCATCGAGGCCGACGCCGACCGGGTCACCCGGCTGATCAGCGAGCTCCTCGACACCTCGCGGATCGGCACCGGGCGTCTCACGGTCCACCCCCAACCGGTCGACGTACGGCCCCGGCTCGAGGCGCAGGTCGAACGCCGGGTCGCGGCCGGGGCCGACCGGGGGCGCTTCGTGGTCGAGATTGCCGACGGCCTGGAGCCGGTGTGGGCCGACCCAGACCGCTTCGAGCAGGTGCTCACCAACCTCGTCGACAACGCGCTCCGGCACGGACGCGGTGTCGTGCACATCGGGGCCGAGCCGACCCACCACGGCGACCTCGACGCGGTCGACCTCGTCGTCAGCGACGACGGCGACGGCATCGCGCCCGAGCACCGCGAGCTGGTGTTCTCGCGGTTCTGGCAGGCCGGGGCGAAGTACGGCACCGGGCTGGGTCTCTACCTCGTCCGCGGACTGGTCGAGGCCCACGGCGGCACGGTCCGCGTCGAGGACGCTCCGGAGGGCGGGGCGTTGATCCGCGCCACCTTCCCTTACCCGTCCGGATGACGAACCGCCGTAGCCACCCGGATGGCGAATCTCGCGCCCACCTCGATGGCGAACCTCCCGCCCGGTCCGGATGACCTACTGCCGCATCACCTCCGGATGCGGTGGGGCCGGACTGCTGGGAGAGTGTGTGACGTGAGGATGGTGTCGCTCGCGCCATACCAGCGGGCATTGGCGAGCCGTGAGCTGCGCCGGGCGCTGGTGCTCGGGTTGTTCGTCCGTTCTCCGGTGTTCGCGAGCGGTGTGCTGATCACCGTGCACGTCGTCACCACCCTCGGTCGCACGTACGCCGCGGCCGGCCTGGTCGCCGCGGCCGTGACGACGGCGATCGCCATCAGCGGGCCGTGGCGTGGCCGGTTGGTCGACCGTCACGGGATGCGCCGGGTGGTGCTGCCGTCGGTCGTCATCACCGCGGTGTGCTGGAGCGTCGCCCCCTGGGTCGGCTACTGGCAGCTGCTGGCGATCGTGCTCGTGGCCGGGCTGTTCGTCGTGCCGACGTTCTCGGTCACCCGGCAGGCCGTGATCGCCGCCGTTCCCGAACCCGACCGGCGTACCGCGATCTCACTGGACTCCGCGGCGCTGGAGGTCTCCTTCATCATCGCGCCTGCCCTGGCGGTGTTGGCCGCGACGCAGTGGTCGACATCGTGGGTGCTGTTCGTCATCCAGATGCTCGGCGTCGTCGCCGGCATCGTGCTGTGGATCGTCGACCCGCCGTTGCGCGGCGAGGGCGAGACGACCGTGCGGCCGTCGGGCATCCGGTTGCGGTCCTGGTTCGGGCCCGGCTTCCTCGCGGTCTGCGCCGCGGCAGCCTCGGCCACGGTCGTCCTCGCGGGCACAGACATCGCGATCATCGCCGCGATGCGGGAGATCGACGCCGAGCCCAGTATCGGTCTGATGCTCGGCCTCTGGGGTCTGGGCTCGCTCGTCGGCGGTCTGCTCTACGGGGCCTTGCACCGGTCGATCTCGGCGTTCTGGCTGCTTATGGCCCTGGGTGTGGTCACCCTGCCGATGGCGTTCGCCGACTCGCTCCCCACGTTGGGCCCCACCGCCTTCGTGGCCGGTCTGCTCTGTGCGCCGACGATCACCGCCACCGTCGACCAGGCCACCCGCATGGTCCCGGTCGGGGTGCGTGGCGAGGCGATCGGCTGGCACGGGTCGTCGCTCACGGCCGGCGGGGCGCTCGGTGCGCCGTTCGCCGGTGTGGCCATCGACCGGTTCGGTGCCGGGGGTGGGTTCGCCGCGGTGGCCCTGCTCGGCATGCTCGTCGCGATGGTGGGTCTGCTGGCGGTGCACGCGCACCGAGCTCGCGAGCCCGACGTGTCTCGAACCAGCACCCGAGCTACCCTGGGCACGTGAACAGCCCGACGCGCCGATTTACCGGGCCCTCGGGCCCGCCCCGCGGCGTCCGCCGCCACGGCTGACGTCGGCGCTTCCGCGCACGGCATCCACCGCCATCCCCACGGCCCCGGGGGCGAGCACCTCCCCGCCAGTCGCGCCCTCCTACACTCGGGCGCGCCAACGCCGACCCGAAGTGGACGTGACGATGTCAGCACCCAACACCAGCTACGACCCGGTCGAGGTCGCGGCGCTCGCCCCCGACGCCGTCGCGGCGGCCGTCGACGCTGCGCTCGCCGCTGCTGCGGCGGCCACCGATCTCGACGCACTCAAGATCGCACGCACCGCCCATCAGGGCGACCGGAGCCCGCTCGCCCTCGCCAACCGCGAGATCGGCGCACTCCCGCCGAGCGCGAAGGCGGATGCCGGGAAGCGCGTCGGCGAGGCCCGCGGCCGGGTGGCGCGGGCCTTCTCCGAGCGCCAGGCCCAGCTGGAGACCGAACGCGACGCACGCATCCTCACCGACGAGGCGGTCGACGTCACGCTGCCCACCGGGCGTCGGCCACTCGGCCGGCGGCATCCGATCGAGCTGATGAGCCAGCGCATCGCCGACCTGTTCGTCGGCCTGGGCTGGGAGATCGCCGAGGGCCCCGAGGTGGAGGCGGAGTGGTTCAACTTCGACGCGCTCAACTTCGACGCCGACCACCCGGCGCGGCAGATGCAGGACACGTTCTACGTCGACCCGCCGGACGGCGGGCTCGTGCTGCGTACGCACACCTCGCCGGTGCAGGCGCGCACGCTCCTCGAGCGTGGCGTGCCCGTGTACGTCGCGGCGATCGGGCGGGTGTTCCGCACCGACGAGCTCGACGCCACGCACATGCCCGCGTTCCACCAGGTCGAGGGGCTGGCCGTCGACGAGGGCATCACCATGGCGCACCTCAAGGGCACCCTGGACCGGCTCGCTGCCGAGCTGTTCGGCGACGGGATCACGACCCGGCTGCGGCCGTCGTACTTCCCGTTCACCGAGCCCAGCGCCGAGATGGACCTGCGCTGCTTCGTGTGCCGCGGCGCCGACGCCGAGTGCCGCACCTGCAAGGGCACCGGGTGGATCGAGTGGGGCGGCTGCGGCATGGTCCATCGCAACGTGCTCACCGCGTGCGGGGTCGACCCCGACCGGTACACGGGGTTCGCGTTCGGCATGGGCATCGACCGGGCGCTGATGTTCCGCACGGGGGTCAGCGACATGCGCGACATGATCGAGGGCGACGTGCGCTTCGGCGCGCAGTTCGGGATGGAGATCTGATGCGGGTACCCGTCGACTGGCTGCGCGAGTACGTCGCCGTCCCGGCCGGCGCGACCGGAGCGGCGATCGCCGCCGACCTCGTCCGTGTCGGCCTCGAGGAGGAGGCGCTGCACACCGGCGGGGTCACCGGCCCGCTCGTCGTCGGCCGGGTGCTGACCGTGCAGCCGGAGCCGCAGAAGAACGGCAAGACGATCAACTGGTGCACCGTCGACGTCGGCTCCGCGGGCAGCACCGGCGAGCCGCAGGGCGTGGTCTGCGGGGCGCACAACTTCGGGCCCGGTGACCTCGTGGCCGTCATCCTCCCCGGCGGCTCGGTCACGACGCCGCAGGGGCCGATGACCGTCACCGCGCGGAAGACCTACGGCCACGTGTCGGCCGGCATGATCTGCTCGGAGCGCGAGCTCGGCCTCGGCGAGGACCACTCCGGCATCCTCGTGCTGACCCGCCGGTTCGCGGGGGATCCGGCGGCGCTCGCCGCGCTCGTGCCCGGCGCCGACGCGATCCCGCTGCTCGGTCTCGACCGCGAGACGGTCGAGGTCAACGTCACCCCCGACCGCGGGTACTGCTTCGCGGTGCGCGGCGTCGCTCGCGAGTACTCGCATGCCACCGGCGCCCCGTACACCGACCCGGCTGTCGAGCTCGCCGAGGCGGCGCCGCGGGCGAACGACATGGGCTACCCGGTCTCGCTGAGCGACGACGCCCCGGTGCGTGGGCGCGACGGCTGCGACCGGTACGTCGCCCGGGTCGTGCGCGGCGTCGACGTGTCGGCACCCACACCACGCTGGATGACGACCCGTCTCACGGAGGCGGGGATGCGGCCCATCTCTCTCCCGGTGGATGTGACGAACTACGTGATGCTCGGGCTCGGACAGCCGCTGCACGCCTTCGACCTCGACGCCCTCGACGGCGAAGTCGTCGTCCGCCGGGCGCGGGCCGGTGAACGGCTCACCACGCTCGACGACGTCGACCGCGCGCTCGACCCCGCCGACCTGCTCATCACCGACCACGGCGGCGAGCGGGTGATCGCCATGGCCGGGGTCATGGGCGGAGCCGAGACCGAGGTCGGGGCGTCGACGCGCGACGTGCTCATCGAGGCGGCCCACTTCGACCCGGTCACCGTGGCACGGACCGCGCGGCGGCACCGGCTCCCTTCCGAGGCGGCCCGGCGGTACGAGCGCGGTGTCGACCCGGCGCTCCCGGCCGCGGCCGCGCAGCTCGCCGTCGACCTGCTCGTCGAGCACGGCGGAGGAGTTGCCGACCCCGGTGTCACCGACGTGGGGTCGCCGGCGGTTCCCGCTCCGGTGACGATGGCGGTGGGATTCCCGTCGCGGATCGTCGGAGTCGAGTACACCGATGCCGACGTGGTCGGTGTCCTGGGGGCGATCGGCTGCGCGGTCCACCGGGAGGGCGAGATATTGACGGTGACCCCACCCAGCTGGCGCCCCGACCTGACGACCGCCGAGACGCTGGTCGAGGAGGTGGCCCGGGTCCGAGGGTACGAACGTATCCCGTCGGTGCTGCCGACCCCACCCGGGGGCTCCGGCCTCACCCCCGGCCAGCGAGTGCGGCGGATCGTCACCGACCTGCTCGCCGGGCAGGGACTCTCCGAGGTGTGGAGCGCGCCGTTCACCGCCGCCGACCGGTTCGCTGCGCTCGGGCTCGACGCAGGCGCCGAGACCGGGCGTTCGGTGCGGGTCGCCAACCCGCTCTCCGAGGAGCAGCCGTGGATACGCACGCGCCTCCTTGCGACGCTCCCGGATGCGTTGCGCCGCAACGTCGCCCGCGGTCTGCGCGACGTCGCGCTCTTCGAGGTCGGCCTCGTCGTCGACCTCGAGGGACCGCAGCGGGTGGCACCCACGGAGGAGGTCGGCATCCGCCCGTCCGAGTCCGTCCTGGAGGCGATCGTCGGCGCGGTGCCGTCGCAGCCCCGGCACCTCGCGGTGCTGCTCGCCGGCGACCGCGACCGGGGCGGCTGGTGGGGTGCCGGGCGGGCGGCCGACGTGCACGACGTCGTCGAGATCGCCCGTGCGCTCGGCGAGGCGCTCGCGGTCGAGCTGGTGGTCACCGCCGACGCTGTAGCGCCCTACCACCC
Source organism: Dermatophilaceae bacterium (assembly GCA_051645525.1). Lineage (GTDB taxonomy): Bacteria > Actinomycetota > Actinomycetes > Actinomycetales > Dermatophilaceae > JBOFLG01. Next base: position 21,212 of record JBOFBK010000036.1, read on the forward strand.
GGGACGGTGCGCCCGGGTGACGCTGACCGACGGAACCGTCGTCGGACATGTCGGCGAGCTGCATCCGAAGGTCGTCGCGGCTCTCGGGCTGCCCGAGCGCACCGTCGGGGGAGAGCTGGACCTCGACGCTCTCACGCGCGCTGCCGAGGGCACCGTCCACGCTCATACGCTCCGCACCTACCCGCTGGCACAGAGCGACCTCGCCCTCGTCGTCGACGATCACGTGCCGGCGGATGACGTGCAGCGGGCGGTGCGTTCGGGTGCGGGGGAGCTGCTCGAGTCGGTGCAGCTCTTCGACGTCTACCGGGGCGACCAGGTCGGGGCTGGACGTAAGTCGCTCGCCTACCGGCTCACCTTCCGCGCCCAGGACCGGACCTTGACCACCGACGAGGTGAGTGCGCTCCGGGACGCGGCCGCGCGTGCCGCGGCCGAAGCCCTCGGTGCGGCACAGCGGGTCTGAGACCCGACCGGGCGCGGGGCAGCTTTCATGGCCACTGTATGTAGTTAGGCGGTCGTGTATACTCATTCACCATGCGGATCGCGGTGGCAGGTGCGAGCGGGTACGCCGGGGGCGAGGTGGTGCGTCTCCTGCTGGGGCATCCGGCGCTCGAGGTCGGCGCCCTCACGGCGTCGTCGAGCGCCGGCCAGCTGGTCGGCGCGGTCCACCCGCACCTGACCCCGCTCGCCGACCGGGAGCTCGAGGAGACCACGCCGGCGGCTCTCGCCGGCCACGACGCCGTCGTGCTCGCTCTTCCGCACGGCCACTCCGCCGCCCTCACCGCCGCTCTCGAGACCGATGCCGTCGTCGTCGACTGCGGTGCCGACTTCCGGCTGCGCGATGCGGCCGCCTGGGGTGCCTTCTACGACACCGCACATGCCGGCAGCTGGCCCTACGGCCTGCCCGAGCTGCCGACCACCGTCGGGCGACAGCGCGACGCCCTCGCCGGCGCCCGGCGCGTCGCCGTTCCCGGCTGCTACCCCACCGCGATCTCGCTTGCCCTCGCCCCGGGCTTGGTGGCCGGGGTGCTCGAACCGGATGACCTGGTGGTCGTCGCCGCGTCAGGCACGTCCGGCGCGGGCCGGGCGCTGAAGCCGCACCTGCTCGGCGCCGAGGTGATGGGCGCGATGGCACCCTATGGCGTCGGCGGCGTGCACCGGCACACCCCGGAGATCGAGCAGAACCTCGCCGACGCCGCGGGCCGTCCCGTCAGTGTGTCGTTCACCCCGACCCTCGCACCGATGCCGCGCGGCATCCTCGCCACCTGCACCGCCCGCGCCCAGCCGGGCGCCACCGCGGCAGCGATCCGCGAGGCCTGGGACAGCGCGTACGCGGCAGAGCCGTTCGTGCACCTGCTCCCCGAGGGCCGCTGGCCGAGCACCGGCAGCGTGCTCGGCAGCAACACCGTCCACGTCCAGGTCGCCCTGGACGCGCGAGCCGGTCGCGTGGTCGCCGTCGCCGCCGTCGACAACCTCACCAAGGGCACGGCAGGAGCCGCCGTGCAGTGCCTCAACCTCGCCCTCGGCCTGCCGGAGACCGCGGGCCTGCCCGTCGCCGGAGTCGCCCCGTGACCACGATGCCCCGCCACCTCATGCTGCATCCGGAGGACCTGTCGATCGTCCGGCTTCCCGCGGGTGAGGAACCCGGCTTCGACTGGGAGCAGGGTCCGTTCGCGTCGCTCTCCCGAACGGCTGACGAGACCTCCGTCGTCTGCCTGACCGGCGTGGTTCCCGGTGCTGCGCAGACCGAAGGTCCGTACCGCGCCGTGGAGGTTGCCGGGCCGCTCGCCTTCAGCGCCGTCGGGGTGTTCGTGGAGGTCCTCACCCCGCTCGCCGATGCCGGCATCTCGGTGCTCGGGCTCTCGACGTTCGACACCGACTGGATCCTCGTCCCGGCCGACCGGGTCACCGACGCAGCCGAGGCCTGGCGCCGGGCCGGCTTCGTGGTCACTCCGCGCACGCTGCCCGGTGGGAGCCGAGGATGACGGTCACCGCCCCCCGCGGTTTCCGGGCCAGCGGAGTGGCGGGCGGCCTCAAGACGAACGGCGCCCGCGACATCGCACTCGTGGTCAACGACGGCCCGCACCATGCCGCTGCCGCGGTCTTCACCGGCAACCGGGTCGAGGCCGCGCCGGTCACCTGGTCGCGCCAGGTGGTCGCCGACGGCCGCGTCGACGCGGTGGTCCTCAACAGCGGCGGTGCCAACGCGTGTACCGGCCCCGAGGGCTTCCTCGACACCCACCGCACCGCCGAGCACGTCGCCCAGCTGCTCGGTGTCGCCCCTGCCGACGTCGTCGTCTGCTCGACCGGCCTCATCGGCGAGCGGCTGCCCCTGGACCGTCTTCTCGCCGGAGCCGAGGCGGCGTCATCCGCTCTCTCCGCCGATGGCGGCCGCGCGGCCGCCGAGGCGATCATGACCACCGACACCGTGCCGAAGACCGCCACGCACGACGCCGGTGAGTGGGTCGTGGGTGGCATGGCCAAGGGTGCCGGCATGCTCGCACCGGCGCTGGCCACGATGCTGGTGGTCCTCACCACCGACGCCGTGGCCGGTCCCGCCGACCTGGACGCCGCCCTGCGCGCGGCCACCGCGGTCACGTTCGACCGGGTCGACTCCGACGGCTGCATGTCGACCAACGACACCGTCGTCGTGCTCGCCTCGGGAGCCTCGGGCCGCGCGCCGACGCAGCAGGAGCTCGCGGATGCCGTGACGCACGTCTGCGCCGACCTGGCCAGGCAGCTCGTGGCCGACGCCGAGGGCGCGAGGCACGACATCGCGGTCGAGGTGCGGGGCGCGGCATCCGTCGACGACGCGCTCGAGGTGGCCCGGGCCGTCGCCCGCAACACCCTGGTCAAGTGCGCCGTGTTCGGCGAGGACCCGAACTGGGGGCGGGTGCTCGCCGCCGTCGGCACCACCCGCGCCGCCTTCGACCCGGGCGCCCTCGACGTCGCGATGAACGGCGTCCAGGTCTGTCGCGCCGGCGGGGTCGGTGCGGACCGGGCTCTGGTCGACCTCTCCGGCCGAGAGGTACGTCTCGAGATCGAGCTGCACGCCGGCGACGCCACCGCAACCGTGTGGACCAACGACCTGACCCACGACTACGTCCACGAGAACTCCGCCTACTCCACCTGAAACTTCGCCTACTCCACCAGGGAGGACTGCCGCCGATGACCGCATCCGTCCACGCCGTGCGGGGCGTGCTCGACGCCGCCGCCGCGCGGGTCGAGCAGGCCAAGGCACGCACGCTGGTCGAGGCGCTGCCGTGGCTGGAGCGGTTCCGCGGCGCGCTCGTCGTCGTCAAGTACGGCGGCAACGCGATGGTCGACGAGGAGCTGAAGAGCGCCTTCGCCCAGGACGTCGCGTTCATGAGGTACGCCGGGCTGCGGCCGGTCGTCGTGCACGGGGGCGGCCCGCAGATCGGCGCCATGCTCGGCCGGCTCGGGCTGTCCAGTGAGTTCCGAGCCGGTCTGCGGGTCACCACGCCGGAGGTCATGGAGGTCGTGCGGATGGTGCTCACCGGCCAGGTCGGCCGCGAGCTGGTGGGGCTGCTCAACCAGCACGGCCCGCTCGCGGTCGGTATCTCCGGCGAGGACGCCGGGTTGTTCGGCGCACGCCGGAAGCGGCTCGTCGTCGACGGCGAGGAGGTGGACCTCGGCCTGGTCGGCGACGTCGAGAAGGTCAGTCCGTCGGCGGTGCAGGACATTCTCGACGCCGGCCGCATCCCCGTCGTCTCCACCGTCGCGCCCGACCTGGAGGTCGAGGGTCAAGTGCTCAATGTCAACGCCGACACCGCGGCTGCAGCGCTCGCGGTCGCGCTCGACGCCCGCAAGCTGGTCGTGCTCACCGACGTGGAGGGCGTGTACGCGGACTGGCCGGACCGGTCCTCCCTGCTGTCGCAACTCACCGCCGGAGAGGCCCGACGCCTGCTGACGACGGTCGACGCCGGCATGATCCCCAAGCTCGAGGCGTGCGTGCGCGCGGTCGAGGCGGGCGTCCCCCAGGCGCACGTCGTCGACGGTCGCCAGCCGCACTCCATCCTGCTCGAGGTGTTCACCTCCGACGGCATCGGCACCATGGTCCTCCCCGACCCCGACCCCGAGGTGACCGTCCATGGATGACGCCACGCTCACCGGCCCGTGGCTGGAGCGCTATGAGCGCGCCCTGCTCGGGGTGTTCGGCCGGCCGCAGCTGGTGCTCGAGCACGGTGACGGCGCCTGGGTCTGGGACGTCGACGGACGCCGCTACCTCGACCTGGTCGGCGGCGTCGCGGTCAACGCGCTCGGCCACAACCATCCGGCGCTCGTCGCCGCGGTGTCCAAGCAGGCCGGCCAGCTCGTGCACGTCTCGAACTTCTTCACCTCGGTGCCTCAGGTCGAGCTCGCCGAGCGGCTGCTCGTGCTGGCCGGCGCTCCCGAGGGGTCGGCGGTGTTCTTCGCCAACTCCGGGGCCGAGGCGATCGAGGCGGCGATCAAGCTGGCCCGCCGCACCGGCCGCCCCGGCATCGTCGCCGCCGAGGGCGCGTTCCACGGCCGCACCACCGGGGCTCTCGCGCTCACCCACAAGTCGGCGTACCGCGAACCGTTCGAGCCGCTTCTCCCGGGTGTCACGCACGTCCCGTTCGGGGATGACGCCGCCCTCCGCGCCGCGGTCGGGCCCGGTACCGGGGCACTGGTCCTCGAGCCCGTGCAGGGCGAGGGTGGGGT
>JBOFBK010000037.1:0-5091 GCA_051645525.1 Dermatophilaceae bacterium
GGGTGCGGCTCACCGACCGCGGCGCCGTCGCCATCGACGAGTACTGCCGCACGAACGTGCCGAACGTGTACGCCATCGGCGACTGCACCGGCAAGCTCATGCTCGCGCACACGGCATCCGCGCAGGCGATCGTCGCGGCGGAGACCATCGGCGGCGTCGACACGATGCCGATCGAGTACGACTTCATCCCGCGAGCCACCTACTGCCACCCGCAGATCGGCTCGTTCGGGTACTCCGAGGCCCAGGCGAAGGAGAAGGGCCACGACGTCAAGGTCGGCACGTTCCCGTTCTCCGCCAACGGCAAAGCCCAGGGGCTGGCCGACGGTGTGGGGTTCGTCAAGATCGTCGCGGATGCCGCGCACGGCGAGATCCTCGGTGCGCACATGATCGGGCCCGACGTCACCGAGCTGCTGCCGGTGCTCACCCTGGCCCAGAAGTGGGACCTCACCGCGCACGAGGTGGCGCGCAACGTCTTCGCCCACCCGACGCTGAGCGAGTCGATCCTCGAGGCGGTCGAGGGGGTTCTCGGCCACCAGATCCACCTCTGAGCACCCACCTCTGACGGCCGAGGTATAGGTTGACCAACCGGCCTGACCAACCTACCGTGCGTGCATGACCACGGTGAAGGTGCAGTACGCGAAGACACACCTGTCCACGATCCTCAAGGACGTCGAGGCGGGGGAGGAGGTGGTCATCGCGCGCGGGGACACCCCGGTGGCCAAGCTCGTGCCGATGCCGCGCGGCGGCCGGCGCCAGCTGGGCTTCCTCGACCTCGACATCCTGGACTCGGCCTTCGACCCGCTTCCGAACGACGAGCTCGCCCTCTGGGAGGACGCGGCTCGGTGAGCTACCTGTTCGACACGCACGCCTTCGTGTGGGCGGTCGCCAGCCTCGACCGTCTGAGTCCGGAGGTGATGGACGTCCTCGAGAGCGACGCCGACGTCCACGTCTCCGCGGTGACCGCCTGGGAGATCGCGACCAAGACCAGGCTCGGCAAGCTGCCCGGCGGGAAGCAGCTCGTCAGGGACCACCGCGACCACTGCCGCAGACTGCTCGCCCGGCGGCTGCCGATTACCGACGAGCACGCGCTTCGCGCCGGGCGGCTCGACTGGGAGCACCGCGACCCGTTCGACCGCGCCCTCGCCGCCCAGTGCCTCACCGAGGGACTGACCCTGGTCACCCGCGACCGCGCGTTCGCCGACCTTCACGACCTCGGCACGGTGTGGTGAGCCGGCGACGGGCGGTGATCGGTCGGTCCCTGCGCGCCGGTCGGGCATGGACGTCGAGCTACCCGGCCTCCGCGCGCCAGACCTGCCGCGGTCGGTATCCGTCGCGGCGGAGCCAGTGTTCGGTGTAGACGATGCGGGACGGGGTGATCACGGTGAGCGGGTCGTCCGGCGGCTCGGTGAGCGACTTTCCTCGCTCGACGTGGTCGGACTGCCAGCGCATCGCCTCCCAGTACCCGCCGGCGTCGGGGTCGCCGCGGTCGAGGGTGCGGGCCGTGCCGAAGATCTGAGCTCCGCGGCTGCTGGCCTGGCCGACCAGCGGCGCCGCGATGCCGGCCGAGACCCGTGGGTCGCGGCGCAGGTTGCGCGACTTCACCGACGTGTTCCAGCTGGTGTAGAAGATCTCGAACCCCAGGCTCGAGTACCGGACCGGTGTCGCCACCGGGCTGCCGTCCGGGCTCACCGTGGCGACGACCGCCAGGTTGTTCGCGGACAGCAGGTTGAAGATCCGCTCCTCGAGCAGGTGAGCGGGGAGGTCGCGGTTGGGCGCCGGGCCGGAGAGCCAGGGGTTCGTCAGCGGCATGCCCGAGTCTGGCAGAGCTGGTTGACCGGCATCATCGGGCCCTCTAGCGTCGAGACATGGTGGCGGTGGGGGCTCAGGACGCCACGACGCACGTCTCCGCCGGGTCCTCCCGGCCTGGCCACTGTTGCTCGCGTCGGTGCATCCGACGTCCTGCGGTGGGCTCCAGTCTGCATCAGGACGGGTCGTGACGCGTCGTGCAGGCCGGGGCTGGCGGGCAGGTTCGGCGGCGGGTGCAGCGGCGGTGGCGCTGGGCGTCATCCTCGCCCCCGTGGCGACGATCGCGGCCTGGGTCCTGTTCCTCACCAGGGTCGACGGATGGGTACGGCTGATCTGGTTCGGTCTCGGAGCCCTCTTCTTCTGGCAGCTCCGGCCCCGGCCCAGCCGCCGGTCGACCCGCGCGGTCACCATCGGCCCGGCCGACGCTCCCGAGGTGCATCGCCTCGTCGCCGAGGTCGCCGCGGTGTCGGACACCGCTCCGCCCGCCCGAGTGGTGGTCGACACGACCTACTCGATCGGGATGACGCCGACCGGGTACCTCGGCCACGCCACCCTGGTCATCGGGCTACCGCAGTGGACCGCACTCGACCCGCGCGAGCGGTGTGCCGCGCTCGTTCACGAGCTCGTCTGCGTCGACGTTCGTCGCCGACTCGTCGGCCGCCTCGTCCGGGTTGCGGAGGAACTCCTCGAGAGTCTGCGCACGCTCCTCGTTCCGACCAAGGCCGTCACCCCCGACACGGTCGCGGTTCACCAGACCACCAGCATGATGGGCACACACGGCACGGGCGACGACCTCGCCGGAAATCTCAGGCGTCGACAGGCGTCGGCTGCGGTCGGAGCGGCCGGGATGACGATCGTGTCGGTCCCGGTGCGGCTCGTCCAGGCCGCACTGGCCCGACGCTGGCAGCCGGTGCTCCACGAGGCGGCCTTGGTGGCCGACGCCCGTGCCGCAGCCATCGCCGGCAGGGAGGCAACCGTCGGCTGGATGCTGAGCACCGTCGGAGTTCCCCGAGGGCTCTCCGCTGCCACCAATGCAGCCCGGGAACCCGGAGGCGACCCCTTTGCAGCCCTGGCGAGCGCACACCGCCCGGACCGGGCCGAGCTCAACCGCCGGGTCCTCGTGGAGGAACCCGGCACGCGAGACCTCGCCCATCCGCCGACGGTCGAGCGCCTCCGCGTTCTCGACGACGATGACGCGGCCACGGGTCGCCGTCTCGACCTGGCGATCGTGGATGCAGCTGACCGAGAGCTCGACTCCTGGCGATCCCGGCTCGTCGGACAGCTCGCCGAGGAGCTGGTGTACGGCCGGCCCTGACACCCATACGGCTGCCCTGGGTGAGCGGCCCGGGCCACGTCATCCGACCGGTGGGTCACGCCTCGATGATGAACACCGGTCGACGCCGAACTGGACGTGCGGGGCGCGATGATGACCGCCGTCGAACGCGCCGGCGAAGACTCGGCGCCGATGTCACCGTTCTGCCACACAGCGATTGCGCCGACCATGCGGCGCGGTCACGATCACGGCATGAGCCCGCGCATCGCCCGGCCCGGCGTCGGGACGCTCCCGTCATCCCTGCTCTCCCGACGGGTGGTGGTCTCCTCGGCCGTCGGGGCGGGCGGGCTGTGGGTGGTGAACGCCGCCGACCTCTCCCGCGCCCGTGCCGCGGTGCCGGGAGCGCGCGATGTGGCGTTCGACCAGGGGGTGGCCAGCGGCCAGGTCACCGATCGCGCGGTGACGCTGTGGACCAGGTGCGCCGGACTGACCGGCTCGGCCCGGCTCGGCGTCGAGGTCGCCACCGACCCGGAGTTCGGGTCGGTCGTGGCCCGCTCGGAGGCGCTCGCGGATGCGGATGCCGCCGGCACGGCGCGCGTGCGCGTCGGCGGGCTGCGCGCCGGGGAGCGCTACTGGTACCGCTTCGAGTCCGCCGACGAGGTGAGCTCGCCGGTCGGGCGGTTCCGGCTCGCGCCGCCACCGGGCTCGACCGAGCCGGTGCGGGTGGCGTTCTTCTCCTGCCAGGAGCTCGGTGCCGGCTACTACGCGGCACACCGCGACCTCGCCGCCCAGGACCCCGATCTCGTGGTGTGTCTCGGCGACTACCAGTACGAGACTGCTCTCACCGACGGTGCCGTGCGCCAGAGCCCGGAGACACCCGACGGCCAGGTGCGCACGCTCGAGGAGTACCGGGCGAACTACGCTGCCTACCACTCCGACCCGGACCTGCGGGCGATGCGCGCCGTGGCACCGCTGGTCCCGCTCTGGGACGACCACGAGGTGGAGGACAACTACGCCGGGCCGCGGCGAGGTGGCCGGTCCGGGGAGGGTCGCGACATCCCCTTCGGCGAGCGCCGTGCCGCCGGCTACCGAGCCTGGTTCGAGGCGATGCCGGTGATCCGCGACGCGAGGGAGCCCGATCGCTCCTACGGTCGGCTCGCCTTCGGCCAGGTCGACCTGTTCACCCTCGACACCCGCCAGTACCGCACCGATCAGCCGTGCAACCCCGGTGACGACGCGTTCGCGACCTGCCTCGACCCGCGCGACGTGCTCACCTCCGACGCTACCCTTCTCGGTGCCGCACAGCGAGACTGGCTGGTCGGTGGCCTCGCCGACAGCCGGGCCTCCTGGCGGCTGGTGGCCAACCAGGTGATGGCGATGTCGCTCGACCTGGTGCCGGGCCGCACGGTCAACACCGACTCCTGGGACGGCTACGGGTTCGAGCGGGCCGCCGTCCTCGACGCGGTGGCCGCCGCCGGGGTCGAGGATGTCGCCCTGCTCACCGGCGACATCCACACCTTCTTCGCCGGCCGGGTCTCCCGGACTGGCCGCGACCGGTCGGTGCGCACACCGGGCCTGGATGCCGGTGCGCCGGTCGCCACCGAGTTCGTCGCCGGCTCGGTGACCTCGCCGGGCTCCACCGACCGGATCGCGAGCGACGAGGCCGGCCGCAATGCCGTTGCCGCGGTGCTCGACCCGATCGTGCGGGCTGCCAACCCGCATCTCGCCTACGCGAACACCGCCTACAAGGGCTACGGCATCCTCGACGCGAGCGCCGACGAACTGTCGGTTCGCTACCGCGCGGTGCGCGAGCCCCGGGACTCCGACAGCGAGGTGGTCACTCTCGCGTCGTTCCGCGTGCCCCGAGGCCGCGCGGAGGTGGAGGTCACCGACACAGCGGCCCGTGAGACGTCACCCGGCGCGCTGCGCCGAGGCGGCACCGACGGCGTACGGGCGGTGACCCCGGATGACGCGACCGCCGCCTTCCGCGAGTTCATGGCCGGCCACTGAGC
>JBOFBK010000038.1:0-3069 GCA_051645525.1 Dermatophilaceae bacterium
CCGGCTCTGGAGCCACGTTCAGCCGCTGATCGTGCACGAAGGCTGCTGGTGGCCGAGGCCGCGGTGAAGACCGAACCCGGGACGCACGAAGGCCCACCCCGAAGGATGGGCCTAAGGCTGACAGGAGTTGCCTCCTGCGGACGATTGTAGAGCATCGCTCCGGGACCACCGCCCAACCCACCTCGTGCAACCACCGTGCAACGAACCGGGCCGTCGAGAGTCACTTGCGGTCTCAACCGCGCTACGCGGCACGCATGATCCGGCATCACAACCAACCACGGGCGGGATTCCCAAGCCGGACGAGCGAGTTCGATTCCCGTCACCGGCTCCACGCGCGAAGTCCCAGGTCCGGCGGTGTGCTGTGGTCGGGGTCGCGGCCCGGAGTCTGGGCGTGAAGGCGACGACGGTTCACGAACCGTCACGCCGAATTCTCGTCAACGGCGCAAGGTGCGCCACAGTAGGTCCGGCACGGCATCCTGTGCTACGTCGAGCAAGTAGCCGACTGGCACTGCGTGTTCAGAGGTGTCGACGTTGGTGAGCGCCGTCCACGCCTGCGGGTGATAGCGCGTCAATATAGAGAGCGCGTAGAGCACGGCCCACCACGCCATCAGTGGATGCATTGTCGACTTGCCGCCCGAGATCGCCGGAAGGATCACCGGCGCTCCCCGGTAGTCAGTTCCGATCGCAGCGGGTTCGCTGGCCGACCGATCGAGGAGCTCTGCCGCTACGGTCGGAACGCCTGACTGGCCTACGCTGGAGCCGGATACCTGACTGAACTCCATCCTGGCCAGGGCCGGATACCGCTGCGTCAGCTTGTTGAAGTCCGCCGGGCCGAACCCCTCAGGCAGTCCCTCAACTGTCACCTTGACCATGTCATGGTTGTGCCTCCTGGCGGAGATCAGGTGGACCCCATGGCGTCCAGGGTCAAGTGGCTCGTGCAAGGACGGTTCGACGAGCATCGCCCACAAATCGCCAAGCGCGATGGCCTCGCCAAGTGGGGCCGAACCGAGGAGCTCGCTCAGGCGGCGGAAGCTCGTGGTCGGCTTGCCATCGGCGCGAATCAGCAGGTTCGAGAAGCCTGAGACCGGATCCTTCTCGATCTGCGCGAGCCCTGGGCATTGAATCCCATGACCCGACAGTTGCGCTGGCTCATCGGCAGGCACCAGCGAGGCAGCGACGGCACGGCCAGCCTGGGATAGACCGTAGAAGAGATTCAGCGGACGGCTCTGGACGTCAACGCTCGCGGCCGCCGCAAACTGCTGCTCCGCCCTGTTCCAGCGAGGCACCGAAGAGAGCCCGCCTGGAATCCGTGGGAGTCGGAGGGGCCGCTCGAAGCGCGCGCAGGCGCCGCCACGACTCGGCCCTCGTGTGGAGCCCCATTTCCCAGTACGTTAGCGGCACGACAGCAACGTAGCGCCCGCTGGTCTTGGGCGCTCGATGGCCGGATCAGCAGAGTCGTCCCGACTCTGCTGCGGGCCGGGCGGTCACGCGACTCGGGTGGCGTAGCGCTGGCGGGCAGCTTCTCCGGACGTACCGACGACTGCGCCGATGGCGGACCAGGACAGCCCTGCGGATCGTGCCTGACGAACCGCGTCAAGCAGGTGCTGCTCTGCGGTCGACCGCTCGAGAGTGGCCGCCCTCAGGGCGGCCACGGCGGCGGCATCCAGTTCGTCCGCCGGGTCGGGATCGTAGGACTCGAACCGCTTCGCCAGTTCGTCTGCCTGCTTGAGAATGTCGTCGACGCTTCGGGACATGGTCATCACCTGAGGCGCTTCCTCGCGAACTGGAACGGCGTGCGTTCAGCACGTCGACTTGCGAGGCGGGATGCCGTCGAGGTCACGGTCGGACGGCGCGAGAGGTGGGGCGGGCGTCATCCGGTAGATCGTGCAGCGCGCGGCTTGACGTCGCTCGTGGGATGCCGGGCCCCGAGGCGGTTCGCCGGTGCGCCTTGCCTTGCGGCTCCCGGTTGGCGGGCTGGGCATAGAGGTCGTGTTCGTCGTCTGGAGTTATCGGATCAGTAGTCATCGCGGTTCCCACGGTAGGTGGTTGCCAGGCCCGACGACGTCTCGTGCGGCCGGTCGGCCGACATCCGGTGACAGCCCGAGGTCATCCGGTCTGGCCGGCTCGCGTGGTGCTGCGAAGGATTGCAGCCGTCTGCTTGCCGCGAGCGAGCTCGTCAATGGACTCGTCGTAGCCCGTCTGCTCGTGGTCAGAGCATGTCGGCCTCGGCCAGGAGCGCGGCCGCCTGGCGAACCATGGCCCTGGCCTTCTCGACCGTGATGAGAGACGACGAGTAGTGCGCCGCGTCCTTGTCCGCGAGCAGGCGCCTGAACTTGGCGGGCAGGGTCGGATCGCGCAGCGCGACATCCTCGAGCAGGCTCACGGCCTGCGCGTGACCCTGGCCTCGACTCCACTTCTTGAGCTTGAGCCCACAGATGGCGTCGGCCGCCGCGATGCCTGCCAGGACTGCCAGCGCAGCCGCGACGTGAGCTTCTCGGCGTTCTTCGGTGAGAACGAGCTCAGCGACATCGAGGAAGGCGCGAGCCTGGTCTCGGCGGGCGCGACACTCGGCCGGTGTGCACGTCACGACGCGCCCGGAGGCACGCGGGGTCATCGCACGGTCCGAAGCACGTCGAGGATCCGCTCGCCGTGCACGTGGAGGTCATCGGCCCTCCAGGAGTCGACCAACGGGTCCTCCTCGCGAACCATCCGTCCGAGCGCATCGAGCGTGAGGTCGACGATCTGCGCGTCGTTCCCGGTCCATGCCCGCAGTCGACGTTCGAGGTCGTCGATCTGGCTCAACCAGGTGTCCTCGTCGGACTGCGTGAGCGTGGGTGGGCGGACGAGCAGGATGTCGATGTCGCTGTCAGAGTCGGCGGCGCCTCGGGCAAACGACCCGAACAGGCCCACGTGCGTCGGCTCGACCCGCCAGCCGGCCACCTCGGTTCGAATCCGCTGGAACAGCTCGTCCCGCAGCAGGGAGAGCTCCACGATCTGGCGGGCCGCCAGGTGCTCGCGGTTGAGCCGGTAGACGGAATGGCGTGCCGTCGTCTCGACCGACACCACTCC
>JBOFBK010000039.1:0-1690 GCA_051645525.1 Dermatophilaceae bacterium
CCCCGACATCGACGGAGGAAAGCGCGTGAGTGAGAAGCGACGAGCGCTGGGCCGCGGCCTCGGTGCGCTGATTCCCAGCGGATCGGCGACGAGCGTCACCGAGCGACCTGTCGATGTGTTCTTCAAGGACCGCGACGGACCAGCCGGACCGGCGGACCTCCCTCCGGCCCCCGCAGGACCTCCCGGACCGCCGCACTCCGAGGTCCGTACTGAGCAGGTGGAGCCGGCGGCTCGTGACAACAGTGATGCGGAACTGGCTCCAGTGCCGGGCGCGACGTATGCCGAGATTCCACTCGACGCTATCCGGCCGAATCCTCGTCAGCCACGCTCCGTGTTCGACGAGGATGCACTTGCCGAGCTGGCGCACTCGATCCGCGAGATCGGAGTGTTGCAGCCGGTCGTCGTCCGTCCGGTCGCACCAGGTGTCGACGACCAAGTGCGTTACGAGATCGTCATGGGCGAGCGTCGCTGGCGAGCGTCGCAAGAGGCCGGGAGACAAACTGTTCCGGCCATCGTCAAGGAGACCGACGACGACGACCTGCTGCGCGACGCACTTCTCGAGAACCTCCATCGCAGTCAGCTGAATGCGCTCGAGGAGGCCGCTGCGTACCAACAGCTTCTCGACGACTTCGGCTGCACCCAGGACGAGCTCGCTCAGCGAATCGGCCGGTCCCGTCCACAAGTGTCGAACACGTTGCGTCTGCTGAGACTGCCGCCGCCGGTGGCCCGCCGCGTTGCCGCAGGCGTGCTCAGTGCCGGCCACGCTCGGGCGTTGCTGGCTCTCGCTGATGGTGCTGCGATGGAACGTCTGGCGCAGCGCGTCGTGGCCGAGGGACTCTCGGTGCGCAGCGTCGAGGAGATGGTCGCGCTCGGCGACCCAGCCTCGGGCAACACGACGACGCGCCAGGCTCCACGGGCAGGAACCCGGAGACCCCAGCTCGACGACCTTGCCGCCGACCTGTCGGACCGGCTCGAGACGCGGGTCCGCATCGCGCTCGGTCAGCGGAAGGGCCGGCTCACGGTGGAGTTCGCCTCGGTCGACGACCTCAACCGCATTCTCGACGCGATGAGCCTCCGGAGCGGTCACGTCGCAGATGGGTGACACAGTCCGTCTTGCAACGACAAGGAGAGCGTAAACCGTTGCACTGCAGCGGTTTACGCTCTCCTTGTACAGGAATCGATCAGTTGAGGAACGGCTCGAGCTCACGAAGCAGCTTCGGCTTCGGGAGCGCTCCGATAATCGTCTTCACGATCTCGCCATCCCGGTAGACGTGCATCGTGGGAATGCTGGTGATGCCGAGCTTGCCGGTGATCTGCGGATTGTCGTCGGTGTTGAGCTTGACGACGCTGACCTTGTCGCCGTGGTCGCGCGCGATCTCGTCAAGCACGGGTGCCACTGCGCGGCACGGCCCGCACCACGGCGCCCAGAAGTCGACGAGAACCGGCTTCTCGCTGCTCAGCACGTCGGCGTCGAATGTGGCATCGGTGGTGGCGGTGACAGCTCCCATGGAGCAATCCTTTCAGCGGAGGGGGACAGCTTCGGTCGACGGAGTCACGGGCCGGCTGCCGGCGACGTCATCCGCGCCGACGACACCGGAAGGCGTGTGCTCGGCGAGGAATCGCTCGGCGTCGAGTGCGGCGGCGCATCCAGAGCCGGCAGCGGTGATGGCCTGACGATAGGTGTGGTCGA
>JBOFBK010000040.1:0-15223 GCA_051645525.1 Dermatophilaceae bacterium
ACCAGCTCGCGCACCGCGGCCCGCTCCGCCGCACCAGGACTGGCGGTCTTCTTCGCTTCCTTCGGCATCGAGTTCATGCCCTCGATCGTCTCGGTCATCAGTGACCAGCCTTCCTCGCCGACCTACGTCGGCGTGTCGAACCAGAAACACCGTTCAGCGGACAGTCCCACCCGGCCGCCGCCACCGCCACCGTGGCCGCCGAGGAGGCCAGGGCCAGTGACCACCGCCTGGTGTCCGGCCGGATCAGCGCGGCCACCGCCGCCGCGACAGCGCTAGCCAGGGCTGCGGCCGCAAGAGCGCCACCGAGCTCCGCCGCGGCCAGCGGGCCCCCCGTCGACGATGCCGTCACCACCGCCCAGACGGCGGGCCCTGACGCCGCGACCGCGGCGGCAACGGCGACCTGCCCCACGGCATCCGGCTGGACCGCCCTGAGCGCCGCCGCCGCGACGACCGCGACGACCAGCGCCGCACCTGCACGCAACGGGTCGCTCTCGACCGCGCCGACCCCGGCGTTGACCAGCAGCCATACGGCGAGCGCGAGCGCCCCGGCCAGTCGCGCGATGTCCGGCGCCCATGAACCCCTCGTCGTGGCCGTCTCCGCGACCACTCGCGCCACGTCGTCGACGAGCTCCCGTGTCGCCGCCTCCTGGTCGGGACGCAGGTACAACACGGACCCGTCCCGGACATGCAGGCCGGCCAGGGTGTCCCGCCAGCCGAGGACCCCGTGCACCGGGTGCTCGATCACCCACCGCCGGCCGCCCGGCTCGCCGAGGAAGGTGGCCGCCTCCTTCGCCAGAGCCGGGACCGGCATGTCGTCGGGAACGGCCATGGCGCCCTGGGACGACGGCCCGACGATGCTGACCTTCGAGAACGAGCGAACTCGGCGTTGCTCGGCGCCTGCGTCATCCTGTGCGCGACCGCGCACGTCATCCCGTGATGTCGTCGACACTCGCCTCAACCCCGTTCGTCACCCGAGAGCCCCGTCGGCGTCTCCTCGCCGGTCGTATTATCGTCGCCCGGCAGGGCCGAACACCGCGTGGGTCGCCGCCTCGCGGTGGCACAGAGGGGCAGCAGTGGTCCGCGACGGGGCCGGGAGTCGACCAGCGACGGCGTGAGAGGGAGACCACCAATGCAGGATGTCGTGCACCGGCCGCCGCGATCGGGGCCAGGAAAACCCATCCGTCACGAGCTCGCGCTGGCCGCCATCCCGGTCAGTCCACAGGCGGGCGCCGCGACCTCGGTCGTCCAGGCTCTGCTGCCCGCACTCGGCGGTCTGGGCATGGTGATGTTCCTCGTGGCGAACGGCAACCCGATCTTCCTGCTCGCCGGCATGGTCATCCTCGTCGCCACCGTCGGCGGGGCTGTTGCCCTGTTCGTGTTCTCACGGACAGGGCAACGAAAAGCGTTTCGCGAGAGCCGATCCCGATATCTGGAGTATCTCGAGCAGCAGCGCGACGTGCTTGCTCAGGCCGCCGCCGCACAGCACGAATACGGACTGCGGGCGCACCCCGACCCGCGGGTGCTCGCAGGCCTTGCCGGCACCGAGCGGATCTACGAACGGCGACCCAGCGACCCCGACTTCGGCGAGCTCAGGGTGGGCCTCGGACCGGCGCCCAACCCGCTAGGCGTCGTCATCCCTCCATCGTCGCCACTGGAGGAGCCCGACCCGGTCTGTCGACGGGCCGTGAGCGCCCTGGCTGCTGCCCATCAGGTGGTCTCGAACCAGCCGCTCGCCGTTCCCGTGCTCGCCCACGAGTCCGTCGTCATCCGTAGCGATGACGGCGACGAGCCACTACTCGAGGTGGTCCGCGGGCTGCTCGCGCAGCTCGCCACCGCCCATTCGCCGCTCGAGGTGAGGCTGGCCGTCGCCTCACCCCGGCTGGACACCGAGTTCGCCGCGGTCATGTGGCTCCCGCACGCCCTCGACCCGTACGAGCGAGAGGGGGCGGTACCGCGCCGATGGCTCGCGGCCGACCTCGACGATCTCGATGACGAGCTTCGCGGTCACCTCCGGGCGCGCATCGACGAGGCGGCTCGCGGCCGGCGGGTCGGCGCGTCATGGAGCCCGCCGACCCGGCTCCTCGTGATCGTCGACGAACGCGACAGCGGCCCCGGTCCCGGCGTGCGTCTGCCGGACGCGTCGTTCACCCTGCACGAGCTGGGGGTGTCGGTCGTCCGGCTGGTGGCCTCGGAGTCCGCCGAGCCGGCCACCGTCGACCTGCGCATCATCGTCTCGGGCGGCACGCTCACCGTCGCCGCCGCTGACGTCGAGCTGGCGGGCGCGCCTGACGCGGTCACCGCCGCGGACTTCGATGTCCTGGCCCGGGCCGTCGCCCCGATGGTCGCCGAGCCGGACGCCGTGATCGACGAGCCGCTGGTGTCGGACACCGACATCAGCCAGGTCCTCGGCCTCGACCTGTCCAGGTGGACGGCCGGTCACGGATGGCGGGAGCGCGAGCTGCGGGACTTTCTTCGGGTCCCGATCGGGGTCCGCGACGACGGCCGGCCGCTCATGCTCGACATCAAGGAGTCGGCTCGGGGCGGCATGGGCCCGCACGGCCTGCTGGTGGGCGCCACCGGGTCGGGCAAGTCCGAGCTGCTGCGCGCCATCGTGCTGGCGCTGGCGGCCGGCCACACCCCCGAGCACCTCGCCCTCGTACTCGTCGACTTCAAGGGCGGGGCCACGTTCGCCGGGCTCGAGGGGCTGCCGCACGTGGCAGGGGTCATCACCAACCTCGAGTCCGACCTCGCCATGGTCGACCGCGTGCACGACGCGCTGCGCGGCGAGCTTGCCCGCCGCATGCAGCTGCTTCATGATGCCGGGCTTCAGGCGAATATCTACGACTACGCCAAGGCGCGGAGCCGGCGACCCGACCTCGCACCGCTGCCGCATCTGCTCGTCATCGTCGACGAGTTCGCCGAGCTGCTCACCGCCAAGCCGGAACTCGCCGACCTCTTCCAGCAGATCGGCCGGCAGGGCCGCTCACTCGGGGTCTACCAGCTGCTCGCCTCACAGCGGCTGGACGAAGGGCGCATCCGCGGTCTGGAGGGGCACTTGTCGTACCGCCTCGCACTGCGGACGTTCAACGCCGAGGAGTCCCGCGCCGTCCTCGGCGTCCCCGACGCGTTCGAGCTGCCGCCGCTGCCAGGATCGGGCTATCTCAAGGTCGACACCACCATCTTCGAACGGTTCAAGGCCGCGTACGTCTCCGCGCCCCACCAGCAGTCCTCGCGTGCTCCGGTGCGTGCGCTCCCCGAGGTGCACCGAGTGACGCCGCGCAACTGCACACCGCGGTTCGCCCGGCACGGGTCGAAGGTCAGGCCGGCGTTCTCACACGACGAGGCGCACGGTCCCACGATCCTCGAGAAGGGCGTCGAACGCGTCATCGCCGCCGGTGCGCCGAGCGTGCACCAGATCTGGCTCCCGCCGCTCCCGACCGCCCTGGCACTCGGGCCGATTCACGAGGATGCCGCCGAGCAACGCGATGACGCCGTCGGCGTGCCCGGTTCCGCTGGCCGAGGGAACGAGCGCCGGAGCGGTCTGCGGCGAATCGAGGTCGGCCTGGTCGACCTACCTCGCGAGCAGCGCATCATCCCCTTGTCGCTGTCCTTCGACGGCGTGCACGGCCACCTCTGTGTCCTCGGCGCTCCGCAGAGCGGCAAGAGCACCGCGCTGCGGACCATCGCCATCGCCCTCGGTGCGGCGCACCCGCCCCGTTCGGTCACGATCCATGCCATCGACTTCGGCGGTGGGACGCTCTCGGGGCTGGGCCGGCTGCCCAATGTCGGCTCGGTCGCCAGCCGACTGGACGTTCCACTCGCTCGCCGCATTCTCGACGAGCTGCTCGGCGAGCTGAGCCGGCGGGAGCAGGCCATCGTGGACGGGCGCTTCGCCTCCCCCGACGAGCTGCGCGACGCGATACGCGCTGGCGCCGTCACCGGCTTCGGCGCCGCGGACGTCTTCCTGCTCCTCGACAACTACGGCGCCGTCAAGGCCGACCACGACGACCTGCACGACAAGCTCGTCGACCTCGCCGCGCGAGGGCTCGCATTCGGGGTCCACGTCGTTCTCACGGCGGCCCGTTGGCACGATCTGCGGGCAAGCCTGCAGACCAGCGTCGCCCGGCGGATCGAGCTGAGACTGGCCGACCCGTTCGACTCCGTGCTGGATCGCCGGCTCGCTGCCAACATCCGCGAGGACAATCCCGGCCGGGCACTCGTGAAGGAGGGACGACTCGCTCAGTTCGCGCTGCCCGTCGCCGCTCTCGGCGATGGAAGCGGGTCTGATGTGCGGGCCGCCGAGCGGAGCCTCGTCGAGACGATCGCGCGCGCTCAGACCGGCCACGGCAGGGCCGTGCCGGTGCGGCTGCTACCGCGGCAGGTCCGGCTGCACGATCTCGCGCCGCCACCATCCTCGTCCCGGGCCGCATCACCACCAGACCCGGCACCGATCGTCCTCGGCCTTGCGGAGGACACCTACGCGGAGGTCTATCTCGACATGTCGGACGAGGATGCCGATCTCCTCGTCTTCGGCGACCGGGAGAGCGGCAAGACGACGACCCTGCGATCGCTCGTCGACCAGCTCATCGCCGGCAGCGACCGTGAGCTCACCATCGCCGTGGTCGACCCGCGCGGGCAGCTGCGGGGGCATGTGCCCGACGGGTACCTCGGTGCCTACGCCACCGACATCGAGCAGGCTGCGGCACTGGCGAGCAACGTCGCCGCGTTCCTGGAGCAACGGGCGAGCGCAGCCACCGCAGGCAGCGCTGGCGCTCAACCAGCCTCTCTACCAACGACTCAAGGAGCTCGGCTCACCAGCAGTCCTGCTCAGTGGCGACCCGGAGGAGGGGGCACTTTGGCCGCGCACCAAGATGCTGCCACTCCCGCCCGGCCGCTGCCTTCTGGTGCGACGCGGTCGCCCGGCACGTCTGGTGCAGATCGCGGTGGTCGACGACGCCGACGCGGCACGTCACGACTCCGGCTGATCCGGCATCCACACGGGAGGAGAACGCCGTGTCGGCGGCGCGCATCGCACGTCAGATGTCGCGGAAGATCTCGATGGTGGCGCCCAGGGCGTTGAGCCGCTCGGCGAGCTCCTCGTAGCCGCGGTTGATGACGTAGACGTTGCGCAGCACCGAGGTTCCCGGCGCGGCGAGCATGGCGAGGAGGATGACGACGCCGGGCCGCAGCGCCGGCGGGCACATGACCTCGGCCGCCCGCCACTTCGGCGTCGGGCCGGTGATCATCACCCGGTGCGGGTCGAGCAGCTGTACCTGGCCGCCCACCTTGGTGAGCTCGGTGAGGTAGATCGCCCGGTTCTCGTAGACCCAGTCGTGGATCATCGTCGTGCCCTCGGCGCAGGCGGCGATGAGCGCGAAGAACGGCAGGTTGTCGATGTTCAGGCCGGGGAACGGCATCGGGGCGATCTTGTCGACCGGTGCCCGGAGCGGCCCCGGGTGCATGGTGAGGTCGACGAGCCGGGTGTGGCCGTTCTTGGCGAGGTACTCGTCGGTGAGGTCGTACCGCAGTCCCATCTCGCCCAGGGTGGCCAGCTCGATCTCGAGGAACTCGATCGGCACCCGCTCGATCGTGATGGTCGACCCGGTAACGACCGCGGCCGCGATCAGGCTCATCGCCTCGATCGGGTCCTCCGACGGCGAGTACTCGATGTCGACGTCGATCTGCGGCACACCGGTGACGGTGAGGGTGGTGGTGCCGACGCCCTCGATGCGCACACCGATCGCCTGGAGGAAGAAGCACAGGTCCTGCACCATGTAGTTCGGCGAGGCGTTGCGGATCACCGTGGTGCCCGGATGCCGCGCCGCCGCCAGCAGGACGTTCTCGGTCACCGTGTCACCGCGTTCGGTGAGGACGATCGCCCGCTGCGGCGTTCGGCCGGACGCGACCTTGGCCTGGTAGAAGCCGTGCGTGGCGGTGACGTCGAGCCCGAACCACCGCAGCGCCGACAGGTGTGGCTCGACCGTCCGTGTGCCGAGGTCGCAGCCACCGGCATACGGGAGCTGGAAGGTGTCGAACTCGTGCAGCATCGGCCCGAGGAACATGATCACCGTGCGAGTGCGGCGCGCGGCCTCGACGTCGATCGAGGCCAGGTCGAGCTGGGCGGGAGGGACGATCTCCAGGTCGTTGCTGTCGGGCAGCCAGCGCACCCGGACCCCGATCGAGGTGAGCACCTCGATGATCCGGTTGACCTCCTCGATCCGCGCGAGGTTGCGCAACGTCGTGCGGCCCTTGTTCAGCAGACTGGCGCACAGCAGGGCGACTGCGGCGTTCTTGCTCGTCTTGACCGGGATCGAGCCGGAGAGCTTGCGTCCGCCCACGATCCGCAGGTGCTGCGGGCCACTGTGACCGAGCGAGACGAACTCGCTGTCGAGCTTCTCGCCGACCCGGGCGAGCATCTCGAGCGACAGGTTCTGCTTCCCCTGCTCGATCCGCGCGATGGCGCTCTGGCTGGTGCCGAGGAGGTCGGCGAGCTCGCTCTGGGTCAGGCCCTGATGGCGCCGCGCGTCGCGGATGAGCGTGCCGATACGAGTCAGGTAGGTGTCCGAGGTCGTCGTCACGGTGGCCACCGTACATCACATGTGAGATACGACAGCGATGCCGCCCGGGGCCTCCCGAACGACCCTTCGGCGACCGGCGCGCTCGCCTCGGCGATCACCTCCGGAGACTCGCAACCCCGTCCGGGAGCAGTCGACGCCCGAGGACTCGCTCGGAGTGGCCCTCACGATCCAGCAGCGGCAGCAGGCCGCCGTTCCAGAACTGGAAGCCGGCACCGCTGATCATGGCCAGGTCGATGTCCATCGGCGCCTGGACCACGCCCTCGGCGAGCATCAGGCCGACCTCCTCGGCGAGCGCCCCGAGGATCCGCTCTCGCGCTTGCTCCGCGGTGAGCACCACCGGGTGCTCCGGCCGCTCGGCCATGGCCTCGACCTCAGGGTCGGGGACCGGGCGGCCGTCCTGCATCCGGTAGTACCCGGCTTTGCTAGCGCCGACCACACGGCTCAGGACGGGCGACACGTAGAAGCGGTCGCCGAAGGCGCGGTGCAGGGTCTGGCTGTTGTGCAGCGCGATCGCCGGGCCGACCAACCCGAGGAGGACGAGCGGCGGCATCGGCGCGATCCCGGCAACCGCCTGGTCGGCCACCGGGACCGGCGTGCCCTCGTCGACGATGCGCGAGAACTCGCCCATGAACCGGCCGAGCAGGCGGTTGACGATGAACGACGCCGAGTCCGTGGAGCGGATCGCGGTCTTGCGCAACGTTCTCGCCGTCGCGAACGCGGTGGCGAGGGCGGCGTCGTCGGTGCGCTCACCGGGAATGACCTCGACGAGCGGCATGACGGCCACCGGGTTGAAGAAGTGCAGCCCGACCACCCGCTCGGGATGCGCCAGCCCGCCGGCCATCTCGGTGACCGACAGCGAGGAGGTGTTCGTCATCAGGATGCAGTCCGCCGAGACGACCGCCTCGACTTCGGCGAACACCTGCTGCTTCACCGACATCTCCTCGAAGACCGCCTCGAGCACGAGATCGGCATCCGCGAACCCGCTCTTGCTCGTCGACCCGGTGACGGCGCTCTTGAGGGCGGTCGCCCGGTCGGGGGAGACTCGGCCTTTGGCCAACAGGCCGTCGATCTGCTCGTGCACGTACCCGACGCCGGCGGCGACGCGCTTCTCGTCGAGGTCGGTCATCACGACCGGGACGTCGAGCCGCTGGGCGAAGAGCAGCGCGAGCTGACTGGCCATCAGGCCGGCGCCGACGACGCCCACCTTCGTCACGGGGCGGGCGAGTGCCGGGCTCGGTGCGCCCGCCGGGCGCTTGGCCCGCTTCTGCACGAGGTCGAACGCGTAGAGGCCAGCACGCAGCTCGTCGGACATGATGAGGTCGGCCAGCACCTCGTCCTCGGCTGCGAACCCCTCGTCCCGCGATGCGGTCCGCGCGGCCCGCACCAGCTCGACGGCCCGCCGCGCACCGGGCGCCCGTCCCGCGGTCTTGGCGAGCACGAGCTCGCCGCCCGCCGCGCACGCTGCGTCCCAGGAGTCCTCGGCACGGTCGACCTCGGTGCGCTGCACCGCCACCTCACCCCGGATGACGCCCGCGGCCCAACGCAACGAGTCCTCGAGGAAGTCGGCCGGCTCGATGACGACATCGGCGACACCGAGCGCGGCGACCTCCGGGGCCCTCAGCATCCGGTTCTGGGACAGCGGGTTCTCGACGATGACCTTCAGGGCTCCCTCGGGGCCGACGAGATTGGGCAGCAGCCAGCACCCGCCCCAGCCGGGGACCAGCCCGAGGAAGGTCTCGGGGAGGGCGAACGCCGGGACCCCGGCGGCGACGGTGCGGTAGTCGGCGGCGAGGGCGAGCTCGACGCCGCCACCCATGGCGGCACCGTTCACGAACGCGAAGGTGGGCACCGGGAGGTCCATCACCGTGGCGAACGCGCGGTGGCCGGCTCGCGCGACATCCAGGGCCTGGCCGCGCTCGGTGACGAACGGGACGCCGGAGAGGTCGGCCCCGACAGCGAACACGAACGGCTTGCCGGTGACCCCGACGGCGGCGATCTCTCCGGCGTCGGCCCGGATGCGCAGTGCGTCGAGGCCGGCCTGCAGCTCGGCGAGGCCCTGCGGGCCGAAGGTGTTCGGCCGGGTGTGGTCACGGCCGTTGTCGAGCGTGACGAGGGCGAGCACGCCCGCGCCGCCGGGCAGGACGACGTCGCGGACCGGCGACCGGGTGACGACCTCGTCCGGAAGGGCGGGCTCGGCTCCGGAGCGCGCTGCCGTGGGGGTGTCGGTACTGGTGCTCACGGCTCAGGACTCCTTGCCGAACTCAGAGTGGTGGCGGTCTTCCGGGGTGTCCGTCGGCGTCGAGGACTCCCACGCGGGGTTCTCCCAGATGACGCACCCGCCCATGCCGATGCCGATGCACATCGCGGTGAGCCCGAAGCGCACGTCGGGGCGTGCCTCGAAGTGACGAGCGAGCTGGGTCATCAGTCGCACACCGGACGACGCGAGGGGGTGACCCACCGCGATCGCCCCTCCCCACGGGTTGACCCGCGGATCGTCGTCGGCGATGCCGAAGTGGTCGAGGAAGGCCAGCACCTGAACGGCGAACGCCTCGTTCAGCTCGAAGAGCCCGATGTCCTCGATGCCGAGACCGGCCTTCGCGAGCGCCTTCTCGGTGGCCGGTACCGGCCCGATGCCCATGACCTCGGGGTCGACGCCGACGAAGCCGAAGGCCACCATCTGCATCCGTACCGGGAGACCGAGCTCGTCGGCCGCCGCCCTCGACGTGAGCAGGCACGCGGTGGCGCCGTCGTTGAGGCCGGCCGCGTTGCCGGCGGTGACGCGGCCGTGCGGGCGGAACGGGGTGCGCAGCCCGGCCAGGTCGTCGAGCGAGGTCCCCGGACGGGGCGGCTCGTCGGCGGTCGCCAGGCCCCAGCCCTGCTCGACGCTGCGGGTGGCCACCGGCACCAGGTCGGGCTGCACCTGGCCGGACTCGTAGGCGGCCGCCAGCTTGCGCTGGCTCGCGAGCGCGAAGGCGTCGCACCGCTCGCGGGTGATGGTTGGGAACCGGTCGTGGAGGTTCTCGGCCGTCTTGCCCATGACCAGTGCGGACTGGTCGACCAGCCGCTCTGCGACGATCCGCGGGTTGGGGTCGATGCCCTCGCCCATCGGATGGCGTCCCATGTGCTCGACGCCTCCGGCGATGGCGACGTCGATCGCCCCGACGCCGATGGACGACGCCACGGTGGTCACGGCGGTCATCGCGCCGGCACACATCCGGTCCACGGAGTACCCGGGCGTGGACCGTGGCAGTCCGGAGAGCAACGCCGTCATCCGGCCCAGGGTCAGTCCCTGGTCACCGATCTGCGTGGTGGCCGCGATGGCGACCTCCTCGACGCGGTCGCCCGGCAGTGACGGGTTGCGGCGCAACAGTTCTCGGACGCACTTGACGACCAGGTCGTCGGCGCGCGTCTCGGCGTACAGCCCGGAGCTGCCGGCCTTGCCGAACGGGGTGCGGACGCCGTCGACGAAGACGACGTCCTGGAGCGAGGTGGGCACGGGGCCTCCCTGACGAGGATGACGGTGGTCGGTGTCACCACGCTACCCGTCGGTAGGGTCGCGGGTCGCCCTGCATCCGAGGTGAGGGTGCTCACGGGCGGACACCCGGTGGGCGCCGGACCGTCGATCAGTCGTCGGGGTGGGCGGAGAACGCGGCCACGAGCATCGGCGCCACGATGCCGGCCTGCCAGCCGCGCACGCCGTGACCGAGCAGCGCCTCGCTGAACCCGGCGACGGACCGGTCGCCGGGTGGCTGCCACACCACGCGTCGTAGCGGGTCCGGAGAGCAGACGTTCTCGATCGGGATGAGGCGAGCCTCGGCGAATTCGGCGAGTGCGGTACGAACGTCGGCGAGACGTGCCGCTGCCGCGGGGTCCTTGTCGGCCCAGACCCGTGGCGGCGGCGGGCCGTCGGACGAGAGGGTCCGTGGCGGAAGGGCGTCCTCGGGGAGCGCGACCGCCCGCGCCACGGCATCGACCCAGGCCCGTCCGTGCCGGGCGATGGCCCGGTGCCCTGTCGGCAGTGAGCCGACGCTCGACGGGGCGATGCGGGCGATCTCGACGAGGGCGGCATCCGGCAGCACCCTGCCGCTGGCGACATCGCGGTCCCGGGCGAGGTCGTCGCGGGCGTACCACAGCTCGCGGAGCACGCCGATCGCCCGGCGCGACCGCAAGGTGTTGAGCCCGGAGGTACGCCGCCACGGGTCGACCCGCTCGAGCGGTGCCCAGCCGAGCAGGGCGGCGAACTCCTGCCGCGCCCACTCGTCCTTTCCCTGGGTGGCCAGATCAACCCCCATGAGGTTGCGCAGCTCACCGAGTACTTCGACGTCGAGCGCCGCGTACCTCAGCCACGGCTCGGGCAGCGGCCGGGTCGACCAGTCCACGGCGGAGTGCTCCTTGGCCAGGCTGAGCCCGAGATAGTGCTCGACCACCGCGGCCAGGCCCACCCGCGGCAGGCCGAGGATCCGGGCGGCGAGCTCGGTGTCGAACACCTGCTGCGGCCGAAGGCCCACCTCGGCCAGGCAGGCGAGGTCCTGCGTCGCGGCATGCAGAATCCACTCGGCGCGGCCGATCGCCGCATCCAGGGGCGAGAGGTCGGGGCATCCGACCGGGTCGACCAGCCAGGTGCCCGCGCCCTCACGACGCAGCTGCACCAGGTAGGCCCGCTGCCCGTACCGGTAGCCGGACGCCCGTTCGGCATCGATGGCGACCGGACCCTCGCCCGCGGCGACAGCTGCAGCCGCCTCGGCCAGCGCGCGTTCGGTGTCGACGACAGGCGGTATCCCGCCGGCGGGCTCCATGAGCGGCACGGTCGGCGCGCGCTCGGGGTCGAGCTCGGTGTCCATCAACGACGGGGCTGGGGCAGGGCGACCACGCCCTCGGGAAGGGGCGGGAGTCCGGCGACGGTGCACAGCAGATCCGACCACGCGATGAGGTGGTCGGCGGCATCCGGCCCGAGCGGGGTCCACGAGGCGCGCACCTCGATCTCGACACTGGCGGGACGGTCGGCGAGGCCCGCAAAGCCCTGGGACACGACCCGGGTGACGGTGCCGGCCTCGGCGGTGTACCGGAGGCCACGGGCGTTCAGCGCGTCGGTGAGCCAGCTCCAGCCCACCTCCCCGAGCAACGGGTCGCTCGCGAACTCCGCCTCGAGGGCGGCCCGGACGAACGTGACGGCGCGCCATGCGCCGCCCCACGGTTCGGGGATCGCCGGGTCGTGGAGGAGGACGAAGCGACCGGAGGCCAGCTCGGTGTCGCCGCCGCGCAGGTCGGAGATCTCGGCGGTCAGGGCCACCGCGAAAGGCGAGATCCGCCCAGGAGCGGGCACTTCGGTGAGCCGCACCTCCGGCCGGAGGCGGGCGCGATGCAGGTCGTCGAGAGCGCGAGCGAACTCTGGCGACTCCCGTCCGGTCAGGGTCCGGCTGGCCACGAGAGCAATCTAGGCCGGTCGGCGCCCTCCCGTCGCGGTGGCGCGCCGATCCACCACACCGGACTCCGCGCACGAGCGGGTGGCCGGCCTGCTCGAGATCGCGATGCCTCGCGGCACCGGCATCGGCGGCACCGGCCGGACCGGCGTCATCCGTCACTAGGCTGCGCGATGTGCTCAGCCTCCTCGCCCTCGGCTCGTCGGTGGCCTGGGGGACGGCCGACTTCTTCGCGGGCGTCGTGTCGCGGCGGCGGCCCCCGGTGGCCGTCGTCGGCTGGCAGCAGGGGCTGGCGTTCCTCACCATCTCGCTCGTCGTGCTGTGGCGGATCGAGACGGTGACCTGGTCCGGCTGGCCGGGCTGGGCGGTGGTCGCGGGTCTCACCGGCATGAGCGGGCTGGTCTGCTTCTACGCGGCGCTGTCCGGCGGCACGATGGGGGTCGTCGCGCCGATCGCGGCGCTCGGCGTCGTGGTGCCGGTCGCGCTGGGCGTCGCCTCGGGCGAGCAGCCATCGCCCTGGGCCTGGGTGGGGATGCTGGTCGCGGTCTCCGGTGTCGTGCTCGCGTCCGGCCCGGAGCTGAGCGCCGGGGTGTCGCCGCGACCGGTCCTGCTCGCCGCGGTCGCCGCCCTCTGCTTCGGCCTGGCGCTGTTCTGTCTCGACCGTGGCGCGCGCGAGTCCACGCTGATGACGCTGTGGGGGATGCGGGCGACGTCGGTGGTGGTCATGGTCGTGCTCGCGTCCGCGCTGCGCACGGTCGGCGGAGTGCGGTCGCGCGAGCTGCCCGGACTGTGGCTGATCGGCTGCGGCGACCTCGCCGCCAACACGCTGTTCGCGCTCGCGTCATCGCGCGGCCAGGTGAGCGTGGCCGCAGTGCTCGGGTCGCTCTACCCCGTGGTGACCGCGCTGCTGGCCAGAGCGGTGTTGAAGGAGCGGCTGCGGCGGGTGCAGCACCTCGGGGTGGTCCTCGCGGTCGGAGGCGCTGCCGTGATCGCCCTGTGAGCGGCTCGCCCGCCGGTGGGTGCGAGGATGACGCACCGTGACCTCAGACGAGCGGGCCGGCGCCTTCATACCCGGGCGCGGACCGTCATCCGCACCGGCGCTTGCCGAGTCCGCTCTGCTGCGGGCCGCACGTGGACTCGACGTGCCGCACACCCCCGTGTGGTTCATGCGCCAGGCGGGGCGGTCGCTCCCGGAGTACCGCGCGCTCCGCGAGGGGGTCGACATGCTCGACGCCTGCCGCCGACCCGACCTCGTCACCGAGATCACGCTCCAGCCGGTGCGGCGGCATGGCGTCGACGCGGCGATCTTCTTCAGCGACATCGTCGTGCCGCTGGCCGCGGTGGGCGTCGACCTCGACATCGTCCCCGGGGTCGGCCCGGTCGTCGCGCGGCCGGTGCGCACCAGGGCCGACCTCGCCGCGCTGCGGGATCTCGAGGCGGACGACATCCCGGACATCGCCGAGTCGGTGCGGCTGCTCACCGCCGAGCTGGGGGCCACGCCCCTGATCGGGTTCGCGGGGGCGCCGTTCACGCTGGCGTCGTACCTCGTCGAGGGTGGGCCGTCGAAGAACCACGAGCACACCAAGGCGCTCATGCACGGCGACCCGGCGCTCTGGCACGACCTGTGCGCGCGCCTCGCCCGCATCTCGGGAGCGTTCCTCCGGGTGCAGGCGGAGGCGGGGGCCTCGGCGGTGCAGCTCTTCGACTCCTGGGCCGGCGCGCTGAGCCGGGCCGACTACCAGGCGTTCGTGCAACAGCACTCCGCGGCGGCGCTGGCCGCCGTCGCCGACCTCGGCGTGCCGCGCATCCACTTCGGAGTCGGCACCGGTGAGCTGCTGACCTGGATGGGCGAGGCCGGTGCAGAGGTCGTCGGGGTCGACTTCCGGGTCTCGCTCGCGGATGCCGCCAAGCGAACCGGTAGCCGGTGGGCGCTTCAGGGCAACCTCGACCCCGCGCTGCTCTTCGCTCCCTGGGATGCCGTGGAGCGCCGGGTGCGCGAGATCCTCGACGAGGGGCGGGCCGCGCCGGGGCACGTGTTCAACCTCGGCCACGGTGTCCTGCCCGACACCGACCCCGACGTGTTGACCCGCGTCGTCGACCTGGTGCACGAGGTGTCCGCGCATGGTCACATCGGCGTCGGCCCGAACGCTTGAGCCGATGGCCGGCCGGAGCGGTCGGCGCCCGGAGCCGCCCGAACGGAACCGCACCGGCTTAGGCGACCGGGGGAGTGGCCACGGGGGGTGCGGCGGCCGGTGCCCCGTGCGAGCGGCGTCGAAGCAAGATCGCGAACGGGCCGGCGACCACGGCGACCGCGACGGCGAACGGGAGGAGGGCGCCGATGACGGTCAGCAGCACCGCGACCGACACGGTGAACGCCTCCCAGCCCGCCGCCAGACCTGCGAGGAAGCCGGTGTCGTCGGTCTCCTCCTCGGGCGTGACATCGCCGTCGGTGCTCAACCGCACCGTGACCGGCGAGAGGGCGGTGGCGTCCTTCAGAGCGGCGAGCTGCCCCTGAAGCGCCTCGAGGTCGGCCTGGCGGCGGGAGAGCTCGGCCTCGAGGGTGACGACGTCGGCGAGTGTGGTCGCCCGCGACATCAGCGCACGCACCCGTTCGACGCTGGCCTTGGCCGACTCCACCCGCGACTCGGTGTCGACGTACTGCGCGGTGACGTCCTCGGTGGAGGTGGTGCGGATGACGACGGCGCCGACCTTCGAGATGTCGTCGAGTATGCCGTCGAGCTTGTCCGAGGGCACCGAGATCGTCACGGTGCCGCCGGCCGGCCGGGTGCCGCCGCCCTCGGGGGTCGTGGCGTCGGTCGACAGCTGCTCGCCGACGACGAGGCCGCCGGCCCCGACGGCGATGGTCCGTACCCGCGAGGCCGCCGCCGC
Source organism: Dermatophilaceae bacterium (assembly GCA_051645525.1). Taxonomy (GTDB): domain Bacteria; phylum Actinomycetota; class Actinomycetes; order Actinomycetales; family Dermatophilaceae; genus JBOFLG01. Next base: position 14,888 of record JBOFBK010000040.1, read on the forward strand.
CACGTCCTTCACCTCGAGTGCGACGTCGGCTTTGCGGGTCAGCCTCCGCTGCGCGACCGCGGCGGCAGCGTCGACTCGCGTCGCCGACTCGGGCTGCTCCGCAGCCTGCTCCGACCCCCGACCCGCCGCGGGTGCCTTCTTCGCGGCGTCGCCACCCTCGGGCAGCGACCGGGAGCTCCCGTTGTCGGCGGCCGAGCCGGCAGCGCCGGAGTCGTCGCTCGAGCTGCAGGCGCCCAGCGCGGCGATCGTGGCGGCCGCGGCGAGAGTGACGGCGGCGAGGCGGGCGGGGCGTGGTCTGGTGCGCATGGTGACTCCTTCGTCGGTGGGTGCTGCTCC
>JBOFBK010000041.1:0-5441 GCA_051645525.1 Dermatophilaceae bacterium
CGCACCTCGGGCGCAAGCCGCAGTCGCTGTCACCCGCGCGCGACGCGCTGCTGAAGAAGGGCCTCATCTACTCGGGTGAGCGTGGCCGGATCGCCTTCACCGTCCCCCACTTCGGCCGCTACCTCCGCGACCACACCGCTTGATACGTATCCACCGTGATGAAGGCGAACTTCGGCTCGTCACCGGTGCGAAATCAGCTTGGTGCTGCTCTCGCAAGCACTTGTAAAGTGTCTACGGCAGATCACTGCACCCCAGGCACAAAGGTTCTGGCACGACGTCGAAGGGCTTCGACGACCGTATCCTCTGCGTCAGCTTCACCGATTGCGTTGCTCGGCGCGATATCAAGTGCTAGACGATTTAAGGTAAGAGCGTCAGTAGCGATCACTAACTGAAGCTCAACCGGAGTGGTCGAGCCGTCCGGTGGCGGCTCGTCCGATACGTCAAATATATAGATCCAGTTCGGCACCGCCACGGTCGGTGAGCCGACCACGTCGTCACCTTGCGCTCGGAGGCGGTGGGTGCCGTCGCTCATATCGACGAGTTCGGGCGCGCCGAGGAACGGCTGCCATGAGTCCCACACCGGTCGAGGTAGAGCAAGAATGCAGCCGGATGAGGACGCTCGCCGGGCAATCTGAAACTTGAACATTACCTGGTAGAACGTACGCTTGAATACATTGCTGATGTTGGGTCCTTCAACTCGTCGGCCAGGCCAGTCAGGGTGTGCCGCGACCTGCGCGGCAAAGCCATCGGAATGGAGGTCGAGAGCACCTCGAAGAGCATCTACGGCGTAGCGATAAGTCCCGTGAGTATCGGTGGTTTGCATCTCTATCACGCCGTACCGACCGAGCTGGATCCCGGCGGCCCCTTCGGCCGGTTCGACCTCGACGACGGTCGCGTCGAAGGACAGCTCAGGGCTGTTTGAGGATCGCCGAAGGCTGATCTCGCCTCCGAAGAGTTGCTGGAATGTGAGGAACTGTCGAGGAGCAGTCGGGTTCCGAGCATCGGCGACAAGGCGCTCTCGCACACGGTCATCCGCGAGGTTGGTGATCGGCAGCACGTGCACAGGCTCGTGCGTGGTTAGGCTGAAGAGCCGGCGGACCATGGCGTGGAGAAGGTCGTCGTCGAGGGCTCTATGTGGGCATACAAGCCAGTCCTGACGCATGCCATTGCTGCCCGCGCTGATGGTACAAACTCCGCGGCTGTTGCCGTTCTTCACGCACGCCATCTCTTGTTCAGCCACTTGCGAGAGGAAGGGACAACGTTCGGCGCGCTGGTCGTCACGAGCTCGGACATGATCCGCCACGGTCGGGTATACGCGGTGCCCAAACCACTCGGCCACGTGTGGGCGAAGCGCCTCGCGCTCGGCCGACGTTCGTCGCGCGCGCGATGTACTCATGCGGCCACCTCGTCGACTAGCCGGCCGTATCGATCCAGTATGGCCAGTGGCTTGCGGCGGAAAGGGTCGATCAGGCGTTGCCTCCCATCAATTCCTGTCAGACATGCAGCAACTTCTGATGCTATTGCGCGCGCGAGCGGAACGGGTACTGCATTCCCAACTTGCGTGTACTTGCTCGTGCTTGGTCCGGAGAAGGAGAACCAATCAGGGAACCCCTGGATTCGGGCAGCTTCTCGAATGCTGATGGTGCGGTGCTGCTCAGGGTGGGTGTACTCGCCGGACTTCGGATCGCGGAATCGAGTAATGATCGATCGAGGCACTCCATCCCATGTCATGCGACGGTACCGACGAGTGTGATCTTTTCGGAGAGCGCGCTGCATACTGCGCGGAAGCAGTTCGAACGGTAAGTCGCGCCAATCTTGTCCAGGCGCTAGGAGACGCAGCCGTTCAAGCGTGACTGGGCTCAGCGCAGCAGCGTAGTGGTCATGCAGCTCACTTGACCGCATGCGTCGGCTATCGGTCTTGGTGCGTGCGGCCAACTGAAATTCATGCTCTGGGCGACCCGAATAGGCTGAAGTGCTCGTGCCGGCCGCTACCGGGGGAAGGTCACCGATCGCCACTCGTGTGGTGAGGAATCCTTCGTATAGGCGATCCGCGATTGTCGAGTTGGATACAAGATCTCCGATCTTGGCCCTACCGTGAGTTGGGTGCGGGAAACCAAAGCCGGCGGGTATGCCTAGGTCATCACGCCAAGCCACAATCACGAGGCGCCAACGCATCTGCGGAGTCCCGTACTGTGCAGCGAGCAGCTCCGCGCACGCGGCTTGGTAGCCATTGGCTCGTAGTCCGGACAGGATTGACATGAGGTAGCGGCCATCGCCGAGGGTAGCTAGACCGGGAACATTTTCTGTGACAACGACCTTCGGGCGAAGTGCCGCTGTGATTCGCAGTACCTCTCGGAATAGCGAGTTGCGCAGGTCGGATACCTTTCGTGGACCAATCATGCTGAAGCCCTGGCAGGGAGGGCCGGCGAACAGGAGGTCGAGCTCGCCGACGCCCAGTCCGGACGCACCAAGCAACTCCCTGTCGTCAACCTGCTGGATGTCGTTGTCGATGAAGGCGCCAGGCAGATGCTCGCGGTGGGTGCGGCCGGCGTGAGGATCGATCTCGACCGCGAAGCGCAGGTCGAAACCAGACTGGGTGATACCCAGGCTGGCGCCGCCGGCGCCGGAAAAAAGATCTGCTGCGGTCAACTGCATGGTCACGCGGCACCAGCGTCGACACTGGAGGGCGACAGGTCGGCCGAGAAGAAGGTGCATGCCGCCTCGGAAGTCGAGAGACAGGACAGCTGCGCGGCCTTCGTGAACTGACCTACGGGATTTTCTAGAGACTGTACGAGCACCCCCCCGCGTTGAGCGTGCTGTCGGGATCCACATCGAGCCTCGGTCACGCGTCCATCTTGGGAGGGGTTGAACCCGCTGCGCGGGAGGCGCGCGGCAGCGGGGTACAGGGACTGCGCAGTCGAGCTGGTCCACGGCATCGTGCATCGAGGACAGCGGGCGGATCGCAGAGCATGACCACGCCGCTCTGACTGGACTCTGCCGGAGACGATCTGAGAGCTGGTTGCAGGAGGCGTCATGGACCGAGTCTCCACGGGACCGCCGACAACGGTGAACTGCCGCGGATCCTCCGGCGTCGCGGTTGTGCTGTGGTCTCTGGTCGTTACCGCATGAGGGCCGTAGCGATACGGTCGGCGGATGAAGGTCACCGTGACGATCCCTGATGCCCTTGCTGAGGAGGCAAGAGGACTCGCGCGCCCGCAGCGCTGCACGCTTCGCGACCTCCTCGTCAGCGGGCTGCGCTCCGAGATCGGCCGTCGCCGGAACGCGACTCGGGCCTCCGTCGGCTTTCCCTCCGTCGCCGGCCGTGGGCTCGTGGCCGGTCTCGAGCCGGCTGACGTCATCGCCGCGAGCTACGGCCCGCCCGACACCGGGAGATGGTCCGAGGCCGGGCGCTGATCGAGCGTCACCCGCCGTTCGTCAGCGGCTACACGAGAACACATCACGACACCGATTCGTGGCGACCTTACTCCTGCGTCGTCAAGCTGTCGGGCGGAAACGCCTGAGCCGCAAGCTGTTCGTGACGACGAACACCGACGAGAAAGCCATGGCGGCTCCGGCGAGCATCGGGCCCAGCAGCCCGGCCGCGGCGAGCGGGATCGCGGCCACGTTGTACGCGAACGCCCAGAACAGGTTGCCCTTGATCGTACGGAGCGTGCGCCGCGAGAGCCGGATGGCGTCGGCGGCGGCCCGCAGGTCGCCGCGCACCAGGGTGAGGTCGGACGCCTCGATGGCCACGTCGGTGCCGGTGCCCATCGCCAGGCCGAGGTCGGCGGTGGCCAGCGCGGCGGCGTCGTTGACCCCGTCGCCGACCATCGCCACGACGCGACCCGCACGCTGGAGCCGCGCCACGGCATCCACCTTGTCCCGGGGCAGCACCTCGGCGACCACCTCGTCGATGCCCACCTCGGCGGCCACGGCCCGCGCGGCGCGCTCGTTGTCGCCGGTGAGGAGAACCGGCGTGAGGCCGAGGGCGCGGAGCTGCCGCACGGCATCCGCCGACGTGGGCTTGACCATGTCGGCGACCACCACGACTCCGCGCGCCACGCCGTCCCAGGCGACCACGACCGGGGTGTGCCCGCGCGACTCCGCCTCGACGAGAACGTGATTCAGCTCGACAGGTAGAGCGACCGACCGGTCGGCGAGCAGCCTGGGTCGGCCGACCACGACCGCGCGGCCGTCGACGACGCCGCGCACACCGAGGCCCTCCTCGTTCTCGAACCCCTCGACAGCCGGGAGCGCGCCGAGCCGTTCGACGGCACCGGCCGCGACGGCCCGGCCGATGGGGTGCTCGGAACCGTCCTCGACCGCGCCCCCGAACCGCAGCACCTCGTCGGCCGACTCGCCGTCGGCCGCGACCACGTCGACCAGCGACATGCGCCCGGTCGTCACGGTGCCGGTCTTGTCGAGCACCACGGTGTCGACCCGGCGGGTCGACTCCAACACCTCGGGACCCTTGATGAGGATGCCGAGCTGGGCACCTCGGCCGGTGCCGACCATCAGCGCGGTCGGTGTCGCCAGGCCGAGCGCGCAGGGGCAGGCGATGACGAGCACGGCCACCGCCGCGGTGAACGCGGCCGCCGCCCCGGCACCGGTGGCCAGCCACCACGCGAGCGTGCCGGCGGCGAGCAGCAGCACGACCGGTGCGAAGACCGCGGAGACCCGGTCGGCGAGGCGCTGCACCGGCGCCTTGCCGGCCTGGGCGTCCTCGACCATCCGGCCCAGCTGCGCGAGCTGGGTGTCGGCGCCGACCCGGGTGGCCCGCACGAGCAGCCGCCCACCGGCGTTGATGGTGGCCCCGACGACCGGGTCACCGGGGCCCACCTCGACCGGTACCGGTTCGCCGGTGAGCATCGAGGCGTCGACGGCCGAGGTGCCGTCCTCGACCACTCCGTCGGTGGCGACCTTCTCGCCGGGCCGGACGACGAACCGGTCGCCGGCCACGAGTTCGCCGATGGCCACCCGCACCTCACGACCGTCGCGGATGACGCCCACGTCCTTGGCGCCCAGCTCGAGCAGGGCGCGCAGCGCCGTTCCGGCTCGGCGCGTGGCGCGAGCCTCGAGGTACCGGCCGGCGAGCACGAACGTGGTGACACCGGCGGCGACCTCGAGGTAGATGTTCGCCGAACCCTCCCCGCGGGCCACGGTCAGCTCGAAGGAGTGCGTCATGCCCGGCATCCCCGCGTCGCCGAGGACGAGGGCGTAGAGCGACCAGGCGAAGGCGGCGAGGACGCCGATGGAGACGAGGGTGTCCATGGTGGCGGCGCCGTGCCGGGCGTTCACCCACGCGGCCCGGTGGAACGGCGACGCCCCCCACACCACCACGGGCGTCGTGAGTGCGAGCGAGATCCACTGCCACCAGGTGAACTGCAGGGCGGGGACCATCGACATCGCGATGACCGGTAGCGACAGGACTCCCGAGACGA
>JBOFBK010000042.1:0-3499 GCA_051645525.1 Dermatophilaceae bacterium
GTCGGGCTCGGCGGCGACGATCGCGCTCGGCTCGACGAGGAACGACCCGGGTCGAACTCGACGCCCTTGGCGATGCTCGCAGGGACGAGCTCGACCTGGTGGTCCTCGTCGTCGCCGTGGTCGGCGTCGAGCCCGCCCATGGGCGACGGTGGCGTCCGTGAGCGCCCGGCTGAGGGCGTCGATGTCGGCGTCGGCTGCGATGACACCCACCGACCCCGGTTCGGATGACGCGGCGCTCGCAGCGTCGACCCCTGTCGACGCTGAAGCGGCGTCGGAGGTGCACGCCCATCGGCGCGCTTGGGGGAGGTGCGGTAGAAGGCGGTGCTGATGGGGGCGCGCCAGTCGACGACGACCGGGTCGCCCTGGTCGTCGCTGAGGTGGCTGGGGCCGATGTGGAAGGTCTCCTGACCGTGCTCGGTCCGGGTGTCGATGCGGCCGAAGAAGACGGTCGTGTGCGGGTCGTCGTGGAGGGAGGCGACGCGCCTCGCGAGGACGCGGCCGAGGAGCTCGCTCGAGTACGCGTCGCTCGCCTTGCTCGCGTCGAGCTTGTCGGCGGCCTCGCGCATGCGGCGCAGCTGGTCGCGAGCGTGCTCAAGATGCGCCTGCTCGCGCGCGAGAACGTCAGTGGTGGCGGTGACAACGGACGACGCGGGGATCGCGGATCCGCCTCTCATCTGTTGTGGGGTAGCCATATTGGCAAACCGATGTGGGTAGCCGGACTGACGGCGACGCGGCTACCCACGGTGTCCCGGTGGCAGTCGTCCGGGTCCGCTGATCTCCGGCGCTGGTCGACGACGTTGACAGCGGCACCCCGCCCAGACAGACGTGCACCTGCGAGCGGGCTGCGTGTCAGACAGGGGGATCGGAGTCCGTGTCAGACAGGGGGATCGGAGTCTTCGGGTTCCTGCAGGATGGTGGTGATGGCGACCTCGAGCCGGGTGATCATCTGAGGGAGGTCATCGGCTGCCGTGGCGACCAGTGTCTCGATGTCGATGTCCCAGTAGCCGTGAACGATTCGGTTGCGCAGTCGAGTTGCAGCACGCCAGGCGATCGTCGGGTGGGAGTCTTTGATTTCAGAGGGAACCTGGCTGGCCGCTTCCCCAAGCACAGTGAAGTGCCACAAGGGTGCTGAACGCCGCAACGTGTCGCTTTCAACCTGTTGGGCGCTCCGGACGCCAATCAGTTCCCTGAGCGCTACGGCTGCGCATCTCGCGTAGCAGCAGGAGATCACGCCGCATATAGCGGCTGCGCGTCGGCGAGGATCTTCTCGCGGAGGTACTTGTTGATCGCCGTGCGCGCGACGAGGTCGACCGGGCGGCCGAGGAGCGCAGCGAGCTCGTCCTCGAGGTCGAAGAGCCTGAAGCCCAGGCGGGCGCCCGGCTTCAAGACATAGAGGAGGTCGACGTCGCTGTCGGGCCGGTGCTCGCCGCGAGCGACCGACCCGAACACCTCCAACGACGCGATGCCGTAGCGCTCGCACACCTCGCGCAAACGCCCCGAGTCGATGTCCACGACTGGTACGAGCCAAGCGTATCGGAGGGCAGCCACTGGCGAAGGCAGCACAAGCCCAGCAGCGGAGGTGGTTGGCCGGCTAGGCCAGACCAGAGGGGACGAGGATGGCGGCGTCGAGCACCAGTCCACGTCGGGACTCCACGCGGGCTACTGCGGGCCGCGACGAGCAGCCTTGAAGTCGACGACGAGCTCCATCGAGCGCAGCGCCGCATCGACGTGCCGAGTGTTCGGGTCGGACTGCGCGATGTGCTCGCCCTGGACGTACAGCCCCTTCAACGAGCCGCCGATCGCCGAGTCGAACATGGTGGGGATACGCAGCCCCGGCTCCGCCTGGATCGGCACGGCCTGCAGGCTTTGTCAGCCGCCCGCATCTCGGCTGCATACACCTGTCGGTGCCCGGAGCAGTTCGTGCACGAGCGTGCCCGACGTCAGATGAGCCCGCACGTTGTTTCGGCGATGTACCTGGCCGACTCGCGCCCCTTTCCCGCGTGCGCGAGTTGCCCAGCTGCGGCGTGTCCCGCCGGACCAGCCAGACTCGAGAGTCTAGGACGACCGCGACGGGGTGGCGTCCTGGACTCCGAGGTAGCGAGCCAGCGCGAGCTCGACCTCCCCGAACTGGTCGCGCGTGAGGTAGTCCACCGGGTCGCCCACGACGTAGGCGATGTCTATCGCACGGATCTGGTCGATCAGTATCCGTGTCGACCGACCGGCGATCTCAAGCTCGGGGCGGTGGATCGACGGGCCGGCCGAGGTCGAGGTCGGGACCACCACCACGACGGAGAGCGGCGACTCTGACGGCGACACCACCAGGCCCAAACGCTTGCCGCCCTGCTCGTGCCCGCGCGGCCGGCCGAGGTCGATCCGGTAGACGGCGCCGCGGATCACCAGGCTTCCGGCTCGGCGTTGAGATTCTCATCTTTCAGTGCCTCTGCATCCGCGCGGAACTGTGTCAGCCACCGTTCCTGGTCCAGGAGCCGCAGCGCCCGACGCAACGTGTCGGAGGTGCTCTCACCGGGTTGTGCGGCCTCGCGAAGGATGCGTTCGTCATCCCGGGTCGGACGAAAGCCGATCGATGCGGACATGGTGATCACGATAGCGCGTGTTCGACAAGTGTTCCACGCAGGTAGCAGTCCGCGCCGCGCCGATCCCACCGGTGGCTCGTCGCTCCTGGGCATCTCTGACCGGGACGAGTGGCGTCTTGCGAGACGGCGACTGATCGACGGAGACGGGTCGATGGCGCCACCACCGCCATCGACAGCGATTAGGGCACCCCTCGGCCCCGCTGGTAACCTGGCCCCGCCGTTCGAACGGCCGCGGAACGAGAGAGCCCCGGTGAACCTGCCCGGGCGCGCCGCGCAACGAGTCACAGAAACGGAGTCGTCGCCCCATGCCGCTGAGCACCGAGGTCAAGCAGCAGATCATCGCCGAGTACGCCACCACCGAGGGTGACACCGGCTCCCCGGAGGTGCAGATCGCGCTCCTCACCCAGCGCATCAAGGACCTCACCGAGCACTCCCGCACGCACAAGCACGACCACCACAGCCGCCGCGGTCTGCTGCTCCTCGTGGGCCAGCGCCGCCGCATCCTGCGCTACCTCGAAAGCGTCGACATCGAGCGCTACCGTGCGCTGATCAAGCGCCTCGGCCTGCGCCGATAAGGACTTCCGCGAGGGGCGGTCCTCACGAGTCAACCGTGGGGGCCGCCCTTCTCGCGTGAGAAGAGCGGGACCACCGCCGGGGGATGACGCTCGCGCACCATCGCGCGGACCTCACCACACCGGCTCGCCCGCCACTGCTCCATCACAACGGAACAACCACAACGGAACAGCGACAAACTGAACAGCGACATCTGAATCGGGCGCGACACCGCGCCCACCGAAGGAACCGCCCGCGCACAACGACGATGCGCGAGAGCGAACATCACACGAAAAGGAGGACCCATGGAGGGTCCCGAGATCACCTTCGCCGAGGCCGTCATCGACAACGGC
>JBOFBK010000043.1:0-8516 GCA_051645525.1 Dermatophilaceae bacterium
CTCCACCATCGGATGCCGACCGCCCGCCTCCGTCGACTGCAGGCCGCGTGTCTCCCACGGATGCAGGCCGTTCGCCTCCCTCGGATGCCGCCCACGCGCCTTCCTCGGATGCCGACGGCGCCCGTTCCAGCGGGGTGTCGGCTCGTGCGTCCCGCCACCACGCCAGGTCGATGCCGTTGCCCAGCACCTCGACCCGAGCACCACCGGCCGCCGCGGACACCCGCGCGGCCGCCATCCTCGACACCGCGTCGAGCGCGACCCCGCGCCGAGACCACCGGGCCAGGTGTCCGACCGCCCGGAACAGCGGCACCGAGCGGTCGAGCACGCAGTGGAACGTCGCGACCACCGGAAGGCCCTCGTCGACAGCGACCCGGACGAGGTCGGTCGCGAACGGGCTGACGACGCCAAGGTGGGCGTGCACGACGTCGAAACGCCCTCGACGCAGCCGGCGCCGCACCTCCGGCGCCGCGAAGGGGTTGACCGGTACGCCGCCCGGGAGCGGCAGCGCCAGCCGGTGCACGACGACACCGCCGGCGACAGCCCGCCGGTCACCGTCCCCGACGCCGCCTGCTGCAGTGTTGCCTCCACCGCTACCGCCGCGGACGTCAGCGTCGTCGCCACGTGGCGCGGCGGTGGCGGTGAAGACCTCGACGTGGTGGCCGGCGGCGACGAGATGACGCGCGAGGTCGCGCACCTGGCTCTCGATGCCGCCGAGCCGGGGCGGGTAGCAGTCCGACAGCACGGCGACCCTCACGGGCACCACCGTAGTCATGCGACAGGTTCCACCCCCGTCATGCGCCAGGATGGTCCCCGATGCCTCACACCCTCGTGGCCTTCCACGCTCACCCCGACGACGAGGCGCTGCTCACCGCCGGCACGATGGCCAAGGCCGCGGCACAGGGGCACCGCGTGGTGCACGTGCTCGCCACCGACGGTGGTGCCGGGCTCACGGCCGACGAGCTGTGCCGCCACGGCGAGCTCGGCACGGTCCGCCTCGCGGAGGCGCACCGTGCCGCGTCGGTGCTCGGCGTGGCGCGGGTCGAGTGGCTCGGCTACGCCGACAGCGGCAGCGGCGCCGAGCCCGAGCCCGACGGTCCCGGCGTCGCCCGGTTCTGCCGGGTCCCGGTCGAGGAGGCGGCCGGCCGGCTCGCCGCGGTACTGCGAGAAGAAGGCGCCGACGTGCTGCTGTCCTACGACGCGAACGGCGGCTACGGCCACCGCGACCACGTGCGAGTGCACGAGGTCGGCGCCCGGGCGGCAGTCCTCGCCGGAACCCCGCGCGTGCTCGAGGCCACCGTGCCGCGCGACGCGATCGTGCGAGCCCTCCGGATCGCGGCACACCTCTACCGCTTCCCCGACGAGTTCGACCCGGCGTCGTTCGACCGCGCGTTCTCCGCACGAGCCGACATCACGCACCGCGTCGACGTGCGGGCGCGCATCGCCGCCAAGCGCGCGGCGATGCGCGCCCATGCCTCGCAGGCCACCGGGGGTGGGGCGTCATCCGCGGGCCCCGGCCGGCAGACCGGCGACCGCACGCTCGCCGCGCTGCTCCGCATCCCGCGTCCGCTCTACGACGTGGTGTTCGGGCGCGAGTGGTTCCGCGACCCGTCCCGACCGGCAGGGGGCGCCGTGGCCACGGACGTGTTCGAGGGCATGCCATGACCGCACCGGATGACGCACCCGTCGCGTCCGTGCCCCCCCGGTCGCCTCGGCGCACCCGGCAGGTGGTGCAGTTCGTGGTCGGCCTGGCGCTGGCGACGGTGCTGCTCGTTTGGGGCCTGCCGGTCGTCGCCGACACCTCGTGGTCGAGCATCTGGGGCGTCATCCGCAGCGTGCCGCCCCAGTACTTCGCCGGGTACCAGGTGCTGATGCTCGCCGGGCTGTACGCCTACACGCTGACCTTCACCGGCTCGCTGCGCGGGCTGACCCACGGGCGGGCGCTCATCGTCAACCTCTGCGGCTCCTCGGTGGCCAACCTCCTCCCCGGCGGTGGCGCTGCCGGGCTCGCCGCGACGTTCGCGATCCTGCGCTCCTGGGGGTTCTCGCGGCGAGCGACATCCACCTCGGCGATCGTCACCGGGGTGTGGAACGTGCTGGCCCGGATCACCCTCCCCGTGGTCGCGATCCTCGCGCTCTGGGTCGGTGGGGTCACGCTCCCGACCGTGCTCACCAGGTTGGCGATCGCCGGCTCGCTCACCGGCATCGGCCTGCTCGCGACGTTCGCGGCGGTGATGGCCAGCGAGCGGGCCGCGCAGACCATCGGCTCGCTGCTCGACCGTGCCCTGCGTCCGCTGCTGCGCCGCACCGCGCGCACCCGGGCGATGCGCGTCGACGAGGTCGTGCGTGATGTGCGCACTCGGATCATCGACGTGGTCCAGCGCGCCTGGTGGTCGATGACGCTGGGGATGGTGCTGTTTTTCGCCGCCTACTACCTGCTCTTCGTGCTCATCATGCGCGAGACCGGCGTGCAGCTGGAGCTCGACCTGCTGTTCGCGGCGTTCGCGATCGGCCGGCTTCTGTCCACGGTCGGCATCACGCCCGGTGGGGTCGGGGTCACCGAGACGGCCGTGGTGCTGGTGCTCACCGGCTGGGGTGCCGACCCGACCGGGGCCACGGCCGGCGTCGTGATGTTCTCCGTGGTCACCCACCTCATGGAGGTTCCGCTCGGCGGCCTGGGCTGGCTGCTGTGGACGCTCAGCCGGAAGTCGGCCCAACCCCCCGACGACGACGGATGACGGCCAGCCTTCCCACCACAACACGCGGGCGGTTACGACGTTCTCGCTGATGTCGAGCGTGGTCCCGGTACCGCCGGGTCGGGTGAGCCCACGCGAGTTACACTTGCTGCAGATACAGATGCTGGAGGCTGCCATGTCCGAAGCGCTTGCGGATGACGTTCACGCGTTGCGTGCCGCCCTGGCCAACTCGCGTGACGACGACGTCAGCGTCACTCTCAGCCTGCCGCGCAAGAGCGCCGAGAAGGTGCTGGCCCTGCTGGACGCCGAGCGGACGACCGGCGCGGTCGTCATCCCGATCAAAGAGCTGTTCACGACGACCGAGGCGGCCGCGATGCTCGGGCTCTCGCGGCCGACGCTGATGAAGCTGGTGGAGGCCGGGGAGGTCGACCACGTCATGGTGGGCACGCACCACCGCATCCCTGCCCGGGCGGTCGCAGACTTCCAGCGTGCCCGCACGTCCCGCCGCGAGAAAGCGGCCGAGGCGCTCGCGGACTTCTCCAACGAGATCGGCTTCGTCGACTGACGATCTCCGTCGTCCTGGCCGATGCCAACGTCCTCTACTCCCGAACGCTGCGTGACTATTTCCTCTACGCCGCCGCCGAGAGCGCGATCGAGATCCACTGGAGCCAGCAGATCCTCGACGAGATGTCGCGGAACCTGCGCGACAAGCTCGGTCTCAGCGAAGCGGACACCGCGCGGCTGGAGCTCCTGATGAACGACTACCTCGAGTACGCGCTCATCGATGTCGGGCCCGCTGACCTGGCCGCCGTGGACCGCGTGGACATGGACCCCAGCGACCGCCACGTGCTGGCGGCCGCTCTCTCCGCCGGTGCGGACATCCTGCTCACGGAGAACACCAGGCACTTCCCGGGCGAGTGGATGGCTGCCCACGACCTCGAGCTGTCGACCGCCGGCGATCTCCTCGCGCGCCTCACGAGCGAGTTCCCCGACAAGATGCGAGTGGCCCATGAGCTGACCGTGCGCCACTCGCCCAAGTCGAGCACCGAGGTGCTCGCGACCCTGGAGACCATCGTCGGCACGTACACCGCCGACGCCGTGCGCCGGCTCGTCACACACACCGACGAGCACCAGGAGAACCAATCGGACGGGTGACGAGTCGGACCGATCCGCTACCGAAGACCGGCTTCCGGCGGAGTCGAGATCGCCGAGACGGCCCCGGGCCTCGTGCTCACCAGCTGGGGTGCCGACCCGGCCGGGGCCACGGCAGGCGTCGTGATGTTCTCCGTGGTTACCCATCTCATGGAGGTGCCGCTCGGCGGCCTGGGCTGGCTGCTGTGGACGCTCAGCCGGAAGCCGGCCGAACCCCCCGACGACGACGGATGACGACCGACCCCAGCGAGCAAGCATTGACGTGCCGACCGTGTGGCCACCGCGCTCATATCTCCGGAATCACATCGGGGCGAGACGGTTGACATCGTCTGGTCGGTGCTGCAAAGGTCTTGCCCGCAGGGGCTTGTCAACGTCGGCTGAAAATGGACCCCCTGGCGTCGGGTGAATTCGGACCCCTCTCGTTGGGTTGTCATGGTCAGTCCTCGGCTCCCACGGGGGTGGGGGCGCGGCCGAGGTCGCGGTTCTTGAGGCGGTAGGAGTCGCCTTTGAGGTTGATGATGTCGGCGTGGTGGACGAGCCGGTCGATCATGGCGGCGGCCACGACGTCGTCGCCGAAGACCTCGCCCCAGCGGCCGAAGGGCTTGTTGGAGGTGACGATCAGGGAGGCGCGTTCGTAGCGGGAGGAGACGAGCTGGAAGAACAGGTTCGCGGCTTCGGGTTCGAAGGGGATGTAGCCGACCTCGTCGACGACCAGGAGGGGGTACCTGCCGAGGCGGCGGAGCTCGTCCTGGAGGCGTCCGTCGTGGTGGGCGGCGGCGAGGCGGTCGACCCATTCGGAGGCGGTGGCGAACAGCACCCGGTGGCCGGCTTGGCAGGCGCGGATCGCGATGCCGGTGGCCAGGTGGGTCTTGCCGGTGCCGGGCGGGCCGAGGAAGATCACGTTGTCCTTGGCGGTGACGAAGTCGAGGGTGCCCAGGTGGGCGACGCTCTCGCGTTTGAGGCCGCGGGCGTGTTCAAAGTCGAACTCCTCGAGGGATTTGCGGGCGGGGAAGCGGGCGGCGCGGATGCGGCCTTCGCCGCCGTGGGACTCGCGGGCGGCGACCTCGCGTTGCAGGCACGCGGCGAGAAACTCCTCGTGGGTCCAGGACTGCTCGCGGGCACGTTCGGCCAGGCGCGGGATGGCCTCCCGCAGGCTGGGCGCTTTCAGGGCGCGGGTTAGGAACGCCAGCTCGGCCTCAACGTCGCGGGCGACGCTGTTCTTGGCGGGCATCAGGCGACCTGCCCGTCGGTGAGCCCGAACGCGGTGTCGTACACGCTCAGGTCCCGCTCCTGCACCACGTCCGGCTCCGGTCGCGGGAGGGGTTTGTGGGCCCGGGCGGCCAGGGCCAGGGCGGCGGCGTGGTGGGCTGGGTCGGTGACGGACTGGTGCCGGGCCCAGCACCGGTCGTGCTCGGCCACGACCCTCCCGGCGAGGGTGACGGTCACCGTGGTCAGGCCGGCGGTGACGTCGACCTTGCGGCCGACCGCGGCCGGGTCGACGGAGTAGTCGTTGTTGTCGATGCGCACGTAGTGGTCTCGCGGCAACCGGACCTGCCGGCGCCATCCGAGGGTCGGTGGGACCGGTGGCAGGGTCAGCATTGCCGCCCGGTCCGCTTCCCACCGGGCGGTCGGGGCGCACCCGAGCCGGCGCACGATGCGCTGGTTCGCGGCCGGCAGCCACGCCCACAGCTGGGTGTTGAAGTCGGCCGGGGAGTCGAAGGTGCGGCCGGGCAGGAACGAGGTCTCCAGGTAGCCGTTGCCGCGTTCGACGATGCCCTTGGCCTCCGGGTCACCCGGTCGGCACTGGCGCACCCCGCAGCCGAGCACGCCACGGAAGGCGCTGAAGTCCTCGGTCAGCTTCGGCTTCCCGGCCCGCCAGGACCCGACCGCGGACTCGTTGTCCCACACAAGCTCACGCGGGACCGCGCCCAGGTGCTGGCTCAGCAGCAGCCAGTGCCCGGCGATCAAGTCCGGCGCCTGCCGCGAGGGGATCATCACCGCGAACAGCATCCGCGAGTACCCCGAGGCCATCACCAGCACCGGCGGACGCCCGACCTGGCCGTGCCCGAGCGGAATGTCCACCGGTGGGAACCACAGGTCGCACTGAACCCGATCCCCGGCCACGTACGACGTGCGCGAAGCCGGGTCCGGTGGCAGGTACACCGGCCGAAGCTCCCGCACCCGGTCCTTCAGCACGGTGATCGAGCGCTCCCACCCGACCCGCTCGGCGATCACCGTCGCCGGCATCCGCGGGTATCCCCGCAGCAGCTCCCGGATCGCCGGCTCGAACGCGTCCACGCACGAGCCCTTCGCCGGCCGCTGGTACCGCGGCGGGCTCTCCCGCGCCAGCGCCCGCCGCACCGCGTTCCTCGAGATCCCCAACCGCCGCGCGATCGCCTTGATCGGCATCGCTTCGGCCCGGCGCAACCGGCGGATCTCCGCCCAGTCCTCCACACTGATCACCCTCCACAGGGTCATCGAGGGGGTTCGTTTTCACCCGTCGATCAGGGGTCAGTTTTCACCCGACGCTGACAGGGCTCGCCTCCACTGCTTCTCGGGGAACCTCACCGTGGAGTTCCGGACTAGGCATGAACGACATCGACCGAAGGGGAACCATCAGGTGAAGTTGTTTTCCCGGATCTTGACCTCCACTGCCGCCCTGATTCTCGCGCTGCTCACGCCTGGCATTGCGTCGGCCGAACCCGCAGCTGGCGATCAGACTCTCGATCCCGCCATCGTCCAAGGCATCGCCGACCGAGCAGCACAGGGAGCCGTCACCGCAGCCGACAGGCAGTTGCTTGAGCAGTCCGCTCCGGAGCTCCTCAACCAGATCATCGACGCTTCCCAGACGCGAACTGGCGAAGAGGCGGTGTCGTTCGAGCAGTTTCCCTCGGCGATACAGCAGGATCTCGCACAGCAGGTGGGGTCCGCCGCTCTCGCTGCGAGCACCTGCAGCGGCACGAACAGATATCAGGTGGGTTCGTCCATTCTCGGGTCGACTCTCCACCGCTTCCATTCATACGTGGCCTGGTGTTGGACGAATGCGAGCACAACGGTCCAAAGATCCTACCCTTTCTTTGATTCGGTCGAATCCAGCACGGTGGAGGTAGTCGGCACCACCAACTACGGCGTGAAGAACGTCAGCGCGACCACGAAGGAAGTCCACCACGGCGGAACTGCCAAGAACTGCGTCGTGAAGTACGGCTGCTGGAAGACCTGGATACTCAACAACTGGGTCACCGTCCGACAGTCCACTTCCAGTAGCTTCCGCTCCTCGAACTGATGGCGGAGGCGACAAACTTGAAGAGGGTTCTACTCTCTGCCCTGGCGTTTGTGCTTAGCGTCATTGGCTCTTTAGTGTTCATCGGATTTTTCGGTGGCGTCGGTACGATTGAGCTGATCCTCGTTCTTCTAGTTGCCACTGCGGTGGCAGCCGTAGTCTGGCGACGTCAGCGGCTGCCAGCCGAGTCGTAGCCACCTCGATCGGCGAACTGCTCTGCGACGTGGGCTTGGTCCGCCAGCCACGCCCACGCCGCAGAGCGGCGGCATCACGGTCAGCTCGACCTCGTCGGCCGAGTTGACCGTGATCGCCTGGGCCGCCGTTCGGCTGGCCGCTCCCGCACCTACTCGCGGAGGAACACCACGGCCATCGGGGTCTGCTCGGTGCCCTGGCCGAGGGGGTTGTCGGCGAACATCTCCTCGAATCGGGAGCAGTCGGCATCCGGCACGTCGGCGCCGAGCACGTTGCGGCCGATGTCGTTGGCGTCCATGACGACCGTGCCGGCGAACGTCGAGCGCCACGGCTCGGGCACCCGCTCGCGGATCAGCGCGGAGAGCCGGGCGGCCACGGCATCCGGGTCCTTCGGGGCGAGCTTGGCCGAGACGTTGCTCGGGTACGCCGAGTACTCGGTGGGCCCGTCGATGGCCCGGATGTCGTTGCCGACGAGGTCGTAGAACACGCCCTTGCGGCCCATCACCTTGCCGATCGCGCCACCCGCCGACGCGTAGAGCACCCGCGGCAGCCCGGCCTCCTGGATCGCGAGCTGCATGGTGAACGGGCTGCCGAGCCCGATGCCGGCCGGGGTGCGGGTGACATAGCGCGAGAGCACCCGGGCCGGACGACCGACCGTGATGTCCCACACGAAGTACGACCGCCCCTGGGTGATCGCGACGATCTTCTCGGACACGAAGAACCACCACGGGCCCGTCGTGGCTGCGGCGTGGTCACCGCCGGCCGACGGCAGCGCGGCGAAGAACGCGTCGACGTGTTCGAGCACCCGGGCGTCGAGGTCGTCGTCGCGGGCGAACAACTCGGTGCGCAGCGGGTAGCGGCGCACCTTCTCGCCACGCGCGGTCACGAGGTCGAGTTCGCGCCCGGGGTTGGGCTCGACGTCGGCCTTGGCGTGGGAGGCGAGCGCGGCGGCATCCGCCTCGGCCTGCTCGTCGCGCTCGTCGACGAACTCGCGCAGCCACAGCTCGAGGTTGAGCAACCGCCAGAACGTCATGGTGTCGACGTCGTTCGTGCCCTTGATCCACCCCTCGAACGCGTGCAGCACCTCGGTCTGGTTCCAGTACGGGCGGCCGGCGAACGACTCGCTGAGGAAGATCGAGTAGAAGTGGTTCTTCAGCCGCTGGAACCACTCGACCTGCGGGGTGGTGAAGCCGATCTTG
>JBOFBK010000044.1:0-1276 GCA_051645525.1 Dermatophilaceae bacterium
CGAGCGACGGCTCGCCGAGGCCACCGCCAAGGAGGAGGGCAAGCCCGAGGCCGCCCTGCCGAAGATCGTCGAGGGCCGGGTCGGCGGCTTCTTCAAGGAGAACGTGCTGCTCGAGCAGCCGTTCGCCAAGGAGCCGAAGAAGACCGTCGCGAAGGTCCTCGAGGAGGGCGGCGCCGAGGCCACCGCCTTCGCCCGCTTCCGCGTCGGCGCCTGAGCCTGCCGCCGGAGGTCGACCGGCCGAGAGCATCACCACGGATGCCGCCCGCCCGCGAAGGGTGGGCGGCATCCGTGCGTCGTGAACCGCCGCTCGATGGCGGTCGGGAGGGTGCACTCGGGCACTCCGGTGCGACACTGGGCGCGGAGGTGGTCGCGATGCCAGAGCCCGAGAACACACCCGAGGTGCCGGATGACGCGCGCGAGACCGGCGCGGACCCGGGGCCGGCGTTGGCCGAGCGGGTGCACGTCGACCTGGCGCGCGTCCGACCCGAGGACATGGTGACCAGCCAGGACACCGACCCGCCGCCCGACCCCACGGGCGGGCGCGACACCGACGCCGAGTTCTTCATCCGCCACGTCGGGTGGTGACCTCGCCCCTGGCTGGTCGCCGACTCCGGTGGGCCGACCGTCATCCGCGCGTGGCTGACGCCGTGCTCGCTGCCGTCCTCACGGGGTTGTCCCTCGCCGGGCTCCCGCCGACGCCTCAGGACGTGATCGACGTCGATGACGGCGAGCTGTCGCCGCTGTCCGCCGGCCTCATCGTCGCCGCCGGGGGCCTGCTGGCGCTTCGACGCCGGTTTCCGCTGGCCGTCTGGGCGGGCGTGCTCGCGATCGTGCTCGGCACGGTGCCCACGCTGGACTCACCGGGCCGCGGTCTGCCGATGCTCGTCGTCGCGCTGTACACGGTGGCCGCGCACACCGACCGCCGAACCGGCGCTGCCGCCGGGGTGCTCACCGGGCTGGGTGCCTTCGGCGTCGTGGCGGCGCGCTTCGGCGTCGGGCCCGGCGATGCGCTCAGCTACGCCGCGGTCGCCTGGACGCTGCTCCCGGCCGCCGTCGGCGACGCAGTGCGCAGCGGCCGCGAGGTCCTGGCCGCCGCCGTCGAGCGCGCCGAGCGCGCCGAGGCCACCCGCGAGGAGGAGGCCCGGCGCCGGGTCGTCGAGGAGCGGCTGCGGATCGGCCGCGAGCTGCACGACGTCGTCGCCCACCACGTCGCCACCATCACCGTGCACGCCGGTGTGGCCGAGCACCTGCTCACCGACGACCCGGTCGAGGCGGC
>JBOFBK010000045.1:0-39288 GCA_051645525.1 Dermatophilaceae bacterium
CGAGAAGGGAATCCGACGATGGCGCGAGGCGATCTGCTGCTTGCCCTGGTCCAGTCCGGTGCCGGCGGTGACGATCTCGCGTTCCGACGCGCCGCCGAGGCGCTGATCGCGGAAGAGAACGCGAAGAAGCACGGCGTGCTTGCCTCGCAGCTGGCGGATGCGCTGACCCGCCGAAAAGCCCGAGGCTCATCCGTCTCGCCCCTGTCGCGAAGCCTCAAGCCTCTAGGCCTGTTCCACGAGACCGAGCCGACGACGCGGCTGACCGAGCTGGTGTTGCCTTCGGCCGTGCGCCAGGCGAGCGCGGACGTCATCGAGGAACATCACCGGAGGGACCTGCTCCGAAGCCACGGCGTCGAGCCCCGACACCGCATCCTCTTGGAAGGCCCACCTGGAAGCGGGAAGACCACGCTGGCTGAGGCCGTCGCCACCGAGATCGCCGTCCCGTTGCTTACTGTTCGCTACGAGGCGCTGATCGGCTCGTTCCTCGGAGAGACCGCGAGTCGGCTGGACGCCTTGTTCTCCGCCGTCCGCGTCCGTCCTTGCGTGCTGTTCTTCGACGAGTTCGACGCGGTCGCGAAGGAACGGGGCGACACCCACGAGACCGGCGAGATCAAGCGGGTGGTCAGCTCGCTCCTGCTTCAGGTCGACAAGTTGCCGAGCCATGTCATCGTCGTCGCCGCGACGAACCACGCTGAACTCCTCGATCGAGCTGTATGGCGACGCATGCAGATCCGGCTATCGCTGCCGAAGGCAAGCCGAGACGGGAAGATCGAGTGGCTGCGGTCCTGGTCGGGACGGACCGGTGTCAAGTTCGGCAAGTCGGAGCGCACGATCGCCGACCGGCTGCGACACGTCAGCTACGCCGAGCTCGAGGACTTCGCCACAGACGTCCAGCGACGCCAGATCCTCGACGGGTTCGACGCCGACCCCAGTACGGTCACCGAGCGACTCTTGAAGGCATGGGCTATCCGGGCGAGGCCATCTGCCGATGACTGACGGACCTGCCATCGAGCGTCCCGTGCTGTGGGGGCAGGTAGGCCCGCCGGTTGCCTACTCTCCGAGCAACCGCGGTAGTCCCAAGGTCACGGTTCCCACGGCCGCCGCCCAAGGCGAGCGCCTCGGCGGACGATTCACCGATCTCGACAACGCCTTCAACGAGCAGGCGTGTGCGGAAAACGCGGGCGTCGCTGGTCCTCCCGCTCGCTGAGCGGCACCGCCGGCTACCGGTACCGTGGGTGGTCTTGCTCGGGTCGGGCCGGCACGACGTCGAGCGTCGGGTGCGCGATCAACGCATCGACGGCAGCCTGTTCGGCACCGATGCCGGCCCAGTGCGGGTCGACGTCGCTGGCAAAGCACCAGCGATGGTCACTCGGCCAGATGAACGCCGGTGGGGCGATGCTCGCGTCGTTTCCGAATGCTGTCGCCCAATGGTCGATGTCGTCGAGTGCTCCGCGGAACAGTGCATAGCGGCGGTGCGGCAGCTCGACCAGCGGGCCGTGCTGGGCTTGTGGTGGCAGCCGAGCATCGGAGTATCCGTCCCACAAGGAGAAGTAGCATTCCTGCGGGGTGGAGGTAAACGCAGCGAGCAGGTGCAGCGCCTGTCGCGTCCGCTCGAGGTCGGAAGCGTGACCGCCGGCGACTGCGGCATCCGCCTCGTGCTGCCCCGGCTCGGCTGGATCGGGGATGTAACGCAACCGGGCGAAGGCCTCAAAGCCGGCCGGCCCGAAGCAGAGCAGCTGCTCACGCGGGGTTGTCGACCGCAACAGCCAGTCGGCGGCGCGTGTCTCCGTGCAGAAAGTGAAAGACATCGTTGCGTCACCCCTGCACTTCGGGCCGTCGGCGTCTTCGACGTTAGTTGACGACACAGGCCACGTCGGCCTGGTTGTACGGCTGCTCGCCGGTGTCGATCTGGCCATCGACGTCCACATCGACGTGGTTTCGCCAAGAGATCGCTCGCGACGTGGAGTCGCATGAAGCGCGGGCGACGGTGCGGTCACCGCTGCCGGTGTAGGGCCGCAGCTGCTTGGTCGGGGAACACGCCTTCTGCCGCCATGTTGCGTCGGTGTACCACTCGTAGAGACAGTTGTGGACATGCGCCGTACCTGCGGTGCAATTGCCCTTCTTCCACCACCCGTGGCCGGACACGTCACCAGCGGAGTAGTGGGGGTTATCGCGACCGCTTTCCGGCGTGCAACCCAGCGCCGCTGTCTGCGACGAGGAAGTCGTGAACGAGGTTGTCGTGTCTGGTTGCGGGATACGGCTGCCTCGAGCGTCCAGATACACGGCCGTCCTCGCTGTATCAGCGGGCGCCAGACCCGGCACGGCCTCGTCGTACGAGACGCCTGGTCCCTCGGTAGGTCCTTCGGGAACTGCGATGGCCGATGCGGGAAGCAACCCCACGAGATCCGCCATCGCCACGACTGCTGTGCCAAACCGAACCTTGAACGAAATCATCAACGAACTCCTCCCTATCGTCCCCGCACTCCGCCGACGCTACGGCCGTGGCGCATACGGCGCAAGGGCAGCAGCAAGTCACCACGCAGGTTGGTCGGTGGTCGTCATCCACCGACGGACGGTTCCCGACGTGCAGATGACGCATCGCAGCGGTTCGCATTCCTCGGGGCAGGCTGTCAGAGCCGTGACACCCGGGCGGTGAGCGTCTCGAGCGCGGCGCTCATCCCGCGCACCGACGAGGCGGCGAGGAGCAGTGAGGACACCTCGTGGCGGGCCCAGGCCCCGGCCAGCCGGTCGGGCGGCCCGGCCACGGTGAGCACGACCGACGCGCGGGTCGTCATCCGCGCCGCCTGGTCGAGCACGTAGGAGTTGGCGCCGGCCTCGACCAGCACGTGGCCCACCCCGGCGAGGTCACGCACGCGGGCCAGGTCAGCGGTGGTGGTGACCCGCACCCCGGC
Source organism: Dermatophilaceae bacterium (assembly GCA_051645525.1). GTDB lineage: Bacteria > Actinomycetota > Actinomycetes > Actinomycetales > Dermatophilaceae > JBOFLG01. The sequence goes on from JBOFBK010000045.1 coordinate 2,913, forward strand.
CCGCCCGAGCACGCCCTCGGCGACGGCGGTGCGCAGCGCCGGCAGGCACCGGTACGCCACCGCGGCATCGACGAGAACCGACCAGGCCGAGCGGGTGCCCAGCCCGGCGAGGGCTCGCTCGAGCGCCCGGCCGACCGCAGCATCGTCGGTGGCCGACGGAGCGGGGGGAAGCCGGGGGTCGAGCAGCAGCGTCGTGGCGAACCGCCGCACCAGCGCCGGCTCGACGAGCGCCCGGAGGCCGGCGACCTGGTCGGCGCCGACGACCAAGTGGGAGACGCCGTGGTCGAGTGCGAACGTGAGCAGCTCGCGGCGGGCCGCGTCGCGGTCGGCGTCCGAGCCGCCCTGGACCGCACCGAGGGAACGGGTGTCGAGCAGTACCCCGGAGCTGCCCCGCAGCGAGCCCTCGCGGCGAGGTGCCTGCGGCCCGGTGGCGTCGACCGTGGCGACCAGGTCGGCCATCAGCTCGCGCCATGAGGCCGCCACCGGGTCGGTGTGCCGGTCGAAGAGGCGCGACACGCGCACGTAGTCGTGCAGCCCGTCGACGGTGGCCCGGTAGGCGTGGATGTCGTCGGGGCAGCCGTCGGGCACGAAGAGGTGCTCGCCGAGCGTGCGGCGCAGCCACGGCGTGACGTGCTCGCGGTCGTAGGCATCGGTGGCCAGCGCGTCGGCCTCGCGCAGCCGGGCCACCGGGAAGACCTCGGCACCCAGACCCTCGGGCACCCGCTCGACGTCGACCCGCCCGTACTCGCGCCCGGCCGCGACGGTGGCGGCGACCAGCTCGTCGACGAGACCGGCGTCGGCCACCGGGTTGTCGCCGGTGAGCCGCACCACGAGGTCGCCGTCGGCAAGATCGGCGGTGGCGGCGACGAACCGGCCGAGCACGTCGTCGAGCGAGCCGCGCACCGTGGCGATGCCGGCCCGGGCGAGCGTGGCCACGACCCGCTCGTCGGTGGCCTCGACGCTCGTGGCGACGACCACCTCGTGACCGCTGCGGGCGGCGCGCCGCGCGACCAGCTCGACGAGCGGCATCCCGGCGGTGGTCAACAGCGCCTTCCCCGGGAGGCGTGAGGAGCTGAGGCGGGACTGCACGACGACGCGGACCGTGGTCATCCAAGGACTCCTCGAGAGGGCTGGTCGAGCAGGATGTCGACCACGCGGGAGCGGCCCGCGCCGTCGACGAGCACCGGTCCGCGGGCCGACAGCCGCTCGCGCAGGGAAGGCTCGCGGACCAGCCGGCCGAGGGTGGCGACGGCCGCCTCCCGCGCCACCGGATCGGTGCGCAGCGCGTCGAGGCGGCCGACTCCCAGGGCCACGCCCTGCTCGGTGCACGCACGATAGCCGTGCTCCTGGTTCGGGGCCACCTGCACCAGCCCGGCGGCGACGCCGAGGCAGAGCAGCTCCCAGACCGAGGAGCCGGCCGCCGTGACCGCGAGGTCGCAGGTGATGGCGACACCGGCCAGGTCGGGGTCCGGAGGGCGCACCTCGACGACCTGGCCGGGGCCGATCGGCAGCGCGGCGAGCTGCTCGGCGGCATCCGGGCGGGGGGTGAGGACGACCACGTGCACCGGTGCGCCAGTGGCGAGGAGGAGTGGCACGACGACCGGCGCGGCACCGAAGGCGTCGGTGCCGCCGAAGACCGCGAGTGCTCGCGGCGGGCGGTCGTGCCGGCTCGCGCGGTTGCCGCGCCGGGTCGTGACCTCGTCGCGGAACAGGGCGTACTCGAGGCCGAGCAGCTGCCTCGCCGGGCCACGTGCCCCCGCGACGGGGCCGGCGCCGAGGTTCTGGTCGAGGTAGGCGTCCGCCTCCTGCTCGGCGCCGAACGGGCCGTCGACGACGGCCAGGACCCGGATGCCGTGCCGGCGCAGCTCGGTGCCGCACGCCGGGTCGAGGTGGTAGCCGTCGAGCACCACGTGGTCGAGGCCGAGGGCACCCGCGAGCTCGGCGAGCCGCTCGGCCTCGGGTGGTGCCGGATGCACGTCGAGCCCGCGCGCCTGCATCTGCTCGGCTACCCACGCCACACCGCGGACCTCGCCGAGCAGCGTCGTGGTGACCCCGCGGGCGGACAGCTCGTCGGCGAGCGCGAGGCAGCGCACGAGGTGGCCGACGCCGAGCTCGGGCCAGGCGTCGACCCGGATGCCGACCCGTCGTGCCATGGCGGTCAGTCTGCCGTAGCGGGTGTCTCGTGGGTCGGGGAGCCGGTGCTCGGCGCTGGCGTCGTGAGTAGCACCAACATGGACTATTCTGGCTAGATGACGACGGCCAACGTGCACCAGGCCAAGACCCACCTGTCTAAGCTCCTCGACGCGGTCGAACGCGGCGAGGAGGTCATCATCACCCGTCGCGGGTCTGGCGTGGGACGGTTCGCGCTGGTGCCGGCGCCGCGACCCGAGCGCTCCCGGGTGTTCGGGGCGCTACGCGGACAGATTCGCTATGCCGAGGACTACGACGACGCCGACCGCGAGATCGAGGAGATGTTCGACGGTTCGGTGCGCTGAGCACAATGGCTCTGCTCCTCGACACGAATGCCCTGCTGTGGCTACTCGATGGTGACGAGCGGTTCGGCTCGTCGGCGCGCACCGCTGTCGAGGCCGCCGACGGGCTGGTCGTGTCCGTCGCCAGCCTGTGGGAGATCGCGATCAAGGTCTCCCTGGGGAAGCTGGAGCCGGTTCCCGCGCTCCCCGACGCGTTGACCGATCTGGGATTCACCCGTCTGGACATCGCCGACACCCACCTCTCGGTGTTGCAGTCGCTGCCGTTTCACCACCGCGACCCGTTCGACCGGCTGCTGGTGAGCCAGGCCATGGCCGAGAGCATGACGGTACTCACCAGCGACAGTGCCCTCGCTCGCTACGCGGTGCACGTCATCGATGCCCGCCGCTGAACGGGATTGACCGCTCGTCGCGAGGCGTGATCCTCTTCGGCGCGATCCGGCTCCGTCGGAAGTCATTAAGACTGCGCGAGGGCGTCGGCCACCATCTCGTCAGTCACGACGTGACCCGGCTCGTAGCATCACCAGACCGCGACGGATCTGCGCTGTCTCGGCGGCCTCTGCCGCCACACCGGCGAGCGCCAGGTCGGAGAGGGCGGCGCCGAAGGTCGTGCCGCGCTGTCGGGCCCGCGCGCGTGCCGCGACGACCACTCGCTGGTCCAGATCGACGGTGATTCGCATGGTGTCAGCGTAGAGACGTCAGGCAGCACGTCTCGGCGCCCGATTCTCCGGATCGTGCCGCGATCCGTGCTACGCGCATCGACACGTGAGACGGTGACCGGGAGCTCACGTCCTGACACGGCGCGCCGCCCACGACATCGCCACCGCGCAGGCTGCCGGCCTCGATCACAGGCACGGACGGCGGGCGTCATCCGGGCTTGTCGGCTGTCGATAGACTTCCGCCCCGGGTCGCACGCAGGTGCGCCCGGTGCGGCGGTTCCGGGAGTCACTCCGGGCGCCGACACGGGTCACACAACAGGAAGGTCGTCGTGGTGAGCGTTCTCGAGGGGTCGTCGATTCTCGTGACCGGCGGCACGGGTTCGTTCGGCAAGGCCTTCATCACCGAGGTCCTCGCCCACCACGACCCCAAGCGGGTCGTGGTCTTCAGCCGTGACGAGCTGAAGCAGTGGGAGGCGCGACAGATCTTCGGCGACGACCCGCGGCTGCGCTGGTTCATCGGCGACGTGCGCGACCTCGACCGGCTGCGCCGCGCCATGCACGCGGTCGACCACGTGGTGCACGCCGCGGCCCTCAAGCAGGTCGACACCGGCGAGTACAACCCGCACGAGTTCGTCAAGACCAACGTGCTCGGCAGCCAGAACGTCGTCGAGGCCGCTATCGACGCCGGTGTGCAGAAGGTCGTGGCGCTCTCCACCGACAAGGCGTCCTCGCCGATCAACCTCTACGGCGCCACCAAGCTCACCGCCGACAAGCTCTTCATCCTCGGCAACCACTACGCCGCCGCCTACCCGACCCGGTTCGCCGTGGTGCGGTACGGCAACGTCACCGGCTCGCGCGGCTCGATCATCCCGAAGTTCCGTGCCCTCCACGAGGCCGGGGAATCGCTGCCCATCACCGACCTGCGCTGCACCCGGTTCCTCATCACCCTGCCCCAGGCGGTCGAGATGGTCGTCGACACCTTCGGTCTGATGCAGGGCGGCGAGCTGGTCGTGCCGCACATCCCCTCGCACCTGGTCACCGATCTCGCCCAGGCGGTGGCGCCCGGCGCCGCGATGCACGATATCGGACTGCGGCCGGGCGAGAAGCTGCACGAGGAGATGATCAGCCCCGAGGAGGGCCGCCGCGCCGTCATGGTCATGGACGGCAAGTACTACATCCTCGAACCCGAGCTGGCCACATGGGGCTACACCAAGCGTTCGGATGGCGTGCCGGTGCCGGACGGGTTCCACTGCGCCTCCGACAAGAACGACCTGTGGTACTCGGCCGACGACATCCGCGGGCTGCTCGAGTCGGGCATCTGAGGGTGATCTCCTACGGCCGCCAGTCGATCGACGACGACGACGTCGCCGCGGTCGCGGCGGTGCTCCGCGGCGACTGGCTCACCACCGGGCCCACGGTCACCGAGTTCGAGCAGCGGCTCGCCGCGCTCGGCGGTGTGCCGCGGGCGGTGTCGTGCACCTCGGGAACCGCCGCACTGCACATCGCCTACGCCGCCGCGGGGGTCGGCCACGGCACCGAGGTGCTCACCACGCCCATGACATTCGTCGCCACCGCGTCGTGTGCGGTGGCCCTCGGCGCCACGGTGCGCTTCGTCGACGTCGAGGAGGACACCGCGAACATCGACCCGGCCCTGGTCGACGCCGCCGCCACCGAGTCCACCGGTGTCATCGCCGGGGTCGACTACGCCGGCCACCCCGTCGAGGCCGACGCGCTGATGGCCACCGGCGCCCGGGTGGGCGCGCTCGTGCTGGAGGATGCCGCGCACTCCATCGGCTCCACCTACCGCGGCCGGCCGGTGGGCTCGCTCACCGACCTCACGACGTTCTCGTTCTTCCCGACCAAGAACATGACCACCGCCGAAGGGGGCGCGGTGCTCGCACGCGACTCGGAGCTCGGGGAGCGGGCGCACCGGTTCCACTTCATCGGGCTGGTGCGTGACCGCGACCGCCTGCGCTACCCCGACGAGGGCCCCTGGCACCAGGAGGTGCACGAGTGGGGGCTGAACTACCGGCTGCCCGACGTGCTCGCCGCGCTCGGGCTGAGCCAGCTCACCCGCCTGGAGCGGTTCAAGGCGCGCCGGGCCGCGGTCTTCGCGCGGTACGCCGAAGGCCTTGCCGGCGTCGACGGCATCCGGCTGCCCGTGCAGCGCGACCACGTCGACCCGATCTGGCACCTCTACCCGCTGCGCGTGCTGGGCGGCCGGCGCCGCGAGGTGTTCGAGACGCTCCGCGCGCAGGGCATCCTCGTGCAGGTCAACTACATCCCCGTCTACTGGCACCCGCTCTTCGAGGACCTCGGGTACCGCCGCGGCATGTGCCCCAACGCCGAGGCGTTCTACGCCGAGGAGATCTCGCTGCCGATGCACGCCGAGCTGTCCGACGACGACGTCGACCGGGTCATCGAGGCCGTACGTACGGCTGTCGGGGCCTGAGAGAGGAGCCGCACATGCACCACGCGAACCACTTCTACGGCCACGCGCACATCATGGGCCGGTACTGCGGCCTCGACGACCCGCCGCGCATCTGGGGCTACCTGCAGCACGGGTGGAACATGTTCGACGGCTTCGCGGTCGGCACCGTCTTCGCGGCGGGGTACCCGAAGTTCGTGTACTCGCAGGCGTGCGCCCGCCGCGGCTGGGCCTACGGCCGGCGCGGCTACGTCGTCGTCGGGGCGCCGTGGCTCTATCTGCTCGAGCTCGAGCCGCAGGTCGTCTGGGAGCGCACCGCGCCGCCGCGGGAAGGCACGATCGTCTACCCGTTCCACGGCTGGGAGGGCCAGCAGCTCGTCGGCGACCACGAGCGCTACATCGACGAGATCAAGGACACCGAGGGCGACGTCCCCATCACCGTGTGCCTGTACTTCGCGGAGTACGAGGACCGCACGGTGCGCCGCCTCTACGAGGACGCCGGGTTCCGCGTCATCACCCACGGCGACCGCGGATACCTCTGGCAGGACACCGATGTCGAGTTCCTCTACAAGCAGCTCGCCGAGGTCCGCGCCCACAAGCGCGTCGTCAGCAACCGGATGACGAGCGCGCTGCTCCACGGGGCGCTGGCCGGCGCGGAGATCGGCATCTACGGCGACCCGATGGAGCTCAACGTCGACCACGAGATCCTCGGCGGGGCCCGCAAGCCGCAGGTGCTGTTCCCCGAGTTGCACACGGAGGCCGTGCCGCGCGACGTCGCCGTCGAGGTGTCCCGCCAGGAGCTCGGCGCCGACTCCATCATGGGTCCGGAGGAGGTCATCGACGTCTTCGGGTGGGGCCCGGAGATCGGCGTGCCCGACACCGCCGCGACCGAGCCGCTCTCCGACTTCACGTGGTCCTCGATGCTCGACCGGCTTCGTCCGGAGCCGGAGCCTCGCTCGGCTCGCACCGGAGGGCGCATCGTCACCGTGCGCAGCTCACGCCGCTTCTGAGCGCGGACGGACCTCCCCGGCCCGGCCCGCCCGGTGTCGCCCGTCCTGGCGCGACTCTCCCGGTTGTCGGGTGCCGCGCTCCACGCCGGCCTGGCGTGGAGTTCTAGAGCAGGTCCCAGTTCATCGGCGTGCCGCGCTCGACATCGCGGGCGAACCGCTTGCCGACCACCGCGTCGAATGTGTCGGGTGCCAGCCCGCCGGCGGGTCGGATGGAGCGCACGGTCTCGGCGGTCACCAGGTCACCGGCTCGCACGTCGGCGGTGACCCACAGCGAGCGGCGGAACCGCAGCCCCTCGGCCTCCGCGTCGCGGGCGCCGATGCGCGGCCGGCCGAGCGCCTGCCACGCGGTGCGGGTCTCGCGCACCAGCGCCGACAGCTCGGCCGGCTCGAGCGAGAACGCGGAGTCGACGCCGCCACCCTCGCGCGACATCGTCACGTGCTTCTCGACGAGTACCGACCCGAAGGCGACCGACGCCACGGCCGCGCCGATGCCGAGGGTGTGGTCGGACAGGCCGACCGGCACGCCGAACGCCTCGCGCATCACCGGGATGCCGCGCAGGTTCGACGCCGCGGGGTCGGCCGGGTACGAGACGGTGCACGAGAGCAGCACGATCTGGTCGTTGCCGGTGCCGCGAGCGGCGTCGACGGCCGCGGCGATCTCGCCCACCGAGGCCATGCCCGTGGAGATGACGACCGGCTTCCCGGTGGCAGCGGCGAGCCGGACGAGCGGGAGGTCGACGATCTCGGAGGAGGCGATCTTGAACGCCGGCACCTCCAGGTCGGTGAGGAAGTCGACCGCCGTGGGGTCGAACGGGCTCGAGAACGCCAGGATGCCGAGGTCGCGGGCGAGGGAGAAGATCGGCTCGTGCCACTCCCAGGGGGTGTGCGCCTCCTGGTAGAGGTCGTAGAGCCGCCGCGCGCCCCACAGCTCGTGCCCGTCGGAGAGCCGGAACGCCGGCCCGTCGTGGTCGATGGTGATGGTGTCGGCGGTGTAGGTCTGCAGCTTGACCGCGTGCGCGCCGGCGTCGGCCGCCATCCGCACGATGTCGAGGGCCTTGTCGAGCCTGCCGTCGTGGTTGCCCGACATCTCCGCGATGACGAACGGCGGGTCGTCGGGGCCGACGCGGTGCGGACCGATCGTCACCGCAGGAACGGGCGCGGGCTCGATGGGCGCTGTGGTCACGACGACGAATCTCCTTCTGCGGCGGGGCCGGTCGCGTGACCGGAGGGGTGCTGGTCGCGTTCGGCGCGGACTCGGATGACGGTCGTGGGCCGACCGTCGACGTCGCGGACCTCGGTGCCCACCTCGGCGAACCCGTTGCGCCGATTGAATCGCCGCACCGCCTCGTTCGCCTCCAGCACCTCGCCTTCGAGCACGGCGAGGCCGAGGTCGTCGAACGCGTACCGCTTGGCCTGGCGCTGCACCTCGATCCAGGCCGGCAGCAGCTCGCCGCGCTCGGCCAGGCCGTCGTTGTCGAGGTAGTAGCCCCACCAGCCGGTGCCGGCGTGACGGTCGAGGTCGAAGTACGTGACGACTCCGGACGGGATGCCGTGGCGCTCGTAGATCGTGACGAGCACCCGGTCGTCACCGGCCACCCGGGCCCACCAGGCGGCGTGCTCCTCGGGCGAGATGACGTGCTGGGTCAGCGACATCGCCCGGACCTCGGGATGGTTGCGCCACCGGAGCACGTGGTCGCGGTCGTCGTCGGTGGCCGGGCGGAGCACGACGGCGACCTCCTGAAAGATGCTGGGGCGAGTGAGTGCGGCCCGCCCCCGGGGCGCGCCGGTACGGAACACTCTCGCACACGTCCCGGCTGTTCCCCGAGTCGCCTCGTCGGCCCCCGGGCTCGACGGCCTCGAGGCTCCCGACAGCGCCGACCACCGGTGTGGCGGAGGGGCGGGATCACCACCGCGGTCCGGCGGTAGCATGGTGGGCCTCCGACCGTGCCGTCCGGTGTGACCGACCGATCCCGCGGGCCTCACCGGCCGACGGCACGCTCCACCCGAGACGAAAGCGTGGACGCATGGCTGCCCTCTCGCGCGACGAGATCCGCTCGATGATGGCCGAGGTGCTGGCCACCCAGGGCAAGCAGATGCCCACCGACGACGGCACCGAGCTCGAGGGCATCGGGTTCCGCTCGCTCGACTTCTCCGAGCTCGCGCTGCGGGTGGAGGACGAGATCGGCGAGGAGCTCAACTTCGACGCCCCCGAGCTGCGGCAGATCCGCACGGTCTCCGACGTCCTCGACTTCCTCGACCAGCTGCAGCAGGCGTGACCACAGGGAGTGCGGTCACCGCGGGGGCGGACAACCGGCTGTACGTCCGCGGTACGTGGCACCGGTGGTCCGGCCTGACACCGCTCGACCTCGCCGGGCCCAGCGCCGTCGCGGTCGGTGACAACCTCGACGCCGCACGCGCGGTCTGGACGGCCGCGACCACCGGGGCCGAGGTGCTCCTCGCCTCCCGCACCCGGCTGACCGCCGAGCTGCGCAGTGAGCTGCGGCAGGCCGGTCTCGCCGTGGTCGACGGCGAGAGCGTCGAACCGGCCACGGCACCGCGCGCCGCGTCATCCGGGCGGGTCTGGCTGCTCACCAGCGGCAGCACCGGGCGGCCCAAGCAGGTGGCCCACACCCTGGCCTCGCTCACCACGGTCGGTGGCCACCAGCCGCCGCGCATCTGGCTGTGCCCCTACGCGCACGGCGCGTACGCCTGGTGGCAGGTGGTCACGCTCGGCGTGGGGCTGCCCGGCCAGGACATCTGCTTCGTCGAGCCCGACGAGCTCGACAGCTGGCCCGCCGCCGCGCTCGGCGCCGGCGTCACGGCGGCATCCGGCACGCCGACGTTCTGGCGGCAGGCGCTCTACCGCGACCCCGACGCGCTCGCCGCGCTGCCGCTGGAGCAGGTGACCCTGGGCGGAGAGCCGGTCGACCAGGCGATCCTCGACCGGCTCCGCGAGCTCTACCCGCATGCGCGAGTGTCGTGGATCTACGCCTCGAGCGAGGCCGGTGCCACGATCGCCGTGCACGACGGCCGGGCCGGCTTCCCGCAGGATTGGCTGGGCCGGGAGTCACCCGGCCGCGCCACGCTGTCGGTCGAGGACGACGAGCTGCTCATCGCCTCACCGCGACGCGGCGAGGGCATCCCCGCGGTGCTGCGCACCGGCGACCGGGTCGAGGTCGCGGACGGCCGCGTGCTCATCACCGGGCGGATGGCGAGTGACGAGATCAACGTCGGCGGCGCCAAGGCCTCCGCCTCCGCGGTGCGCGACGTGCTGCAGGCCCACCCCGCCGTGGCCTGGGCGGCAGTCCGCGGACGCAGGGCACCGATCGTCGGCAACGTCGTCAGCGCCGAGGTCGTGCTCACCGGTGAGGCGACCGTCGCCGACCTCACGGCCTGGTGCGCCGGCCGCCTGCCCGACTACGCGGTGCCCCGGCGCATCCGGGTGCTCGACCAGATCCCGATCAAGGAGACCCTGAAGAGCGATGTCTGACACCACCCAGACCGCGAGTCGTCACGGCGCCGTGGCCGCCATCCCTCCGGCCGAGGTCGTCGTCGTCTCCGGCGGCTCCCGAGGGCTCGGCCTGGCCATCGTCCGCGACATCGTCGGCCGCGGCGCGAAGGTCGCCGCGTTCGCCCGCACCGTGACCCCCGAGCTCGAGGCGCTCGCCGCCGAGCACCCGGAGCGGGTCGTGGCCGGCGCCGTCGACGCCACCGACGCCCGCGCGGTCACCGCGTTCGTGCGCGGCGCCGAGCAGACCCTCGGCCCGGTCGACGCGCTCGTCAACAACGCCGCCGTCGGTCAGGACAGCCTGCACGTGCACACCTCGCCCGAGCAGATCGCCCGGATCGTCGAGACCAACCTCACCGCCCCGCTGCTGCTCGCCCGCACCGTGCTGCGCCGGATCATGGCGCGCGGGGGCCGGGGCCGCATCGTCATGGTCACCTCGGTGTGCGCCCAGCGCGGCTACTCCGGCCTGGTCGCCTACTCCGCCACCAAGGGCGGGCTCGACTCCGCCATGCGGACCCTCGCCCGCGAGATGCACGGCCGGGCGCTGGTGAACTCGGTGGCACCGGGCTTCTTCGCCTCCGAGATGTCCTCGGTGCTGGGTCAGACCCAGCTCGACACCATCACCCGCCGCACTCCCAGCGGGCGGCTGGTCGAGCCCGACGACATCGTGCCGGTGGTGCGCACTCTGCTCTTCGAGCACACCAACATCAACGGCCAGGTCGTCACCGTCGATGGTGGCAGCAGCATCTGAACGATCGGTGCCGGCCGCCCCCGGCGTCGATCCGCGAGGCGTCGGTCCGCCCGGAGCCGCCGAACCGCGAGCCGCCGGGGACGGCGGCGACCCCGATGGACGTCTCGCCGCCCTGGTCCACCGCCATCCGCCGGTGCGCGCGTCATCCGCCGTCCACTCCTGCGACGGCAACCCGCACACCCGACTCGCCGACGGCACGATGCTGTGCTGGCCGGTGCCGTCGGCGAGTGTGCGCGAGCTGGGGCTCGGCACGTCGGTGAAGGACGTGCTCGCGCTCGATGCCGAGCTGGCCGTGACGCCACCACCGCGGCTACAGCAGCGGTGGGCTGCATCCGACCCGGAGACGTTCTGGCGGTGGTGGACTCGCGCGGAGGTCGTCGTCAAGCTCACAGGGCGGGCCGTCGGCGCGATCCTCACGGACGGCCCGGTACGAGCGAACGCCGTCGAGGTGACCGGTGGTGTGGTGTGGCTGCGTACCGTGAGCGTCGACGACCTCGTCGTCACGTACGGCTGGGAGGCGCGCCGCCGTCCGTCTCGACGGCGTCCTGCTGCGACCCGCGCGCGAGGCGACGCGCCACCGAGATGACCCGCTCGCGCAGCTCCGGCGGAAGCGCGTCCTCGACCTGGCTGCGAGCCTTCCGAACAGCGGCTCGGCGCGGCGTCCCGAGAGTCCAGAGCACCTTGTAGCCGAAGGACTCCTCGAGCTTGTCCATGAGGCGGTCGTACTGCTTGATCCGCCGGTCGCGCAGGCGCAGCGTGCCCTCGAGCCAGCCGATCTTCGCGTCGACGATGTCCATCTCCCGCGCCAGCGTGCGCTCGCTGGCGAGCAGCTCGCGGAAGCCGACCGCGGTGGCCTCGGGCACATGATGGGTGGAGGTGCCGCGATCGAGTGCGGTCTCGAGGGCCACCTCGACGTCGACCGAGGGGTCCAGCGCGGTGGCGATGACGACCCCGGTCTGCGCCACCCGCTGGATGTCGGCGTCGCTGACCGTGACCCCGGCCATCACCGCGAGCGTCCGCGTGAGGGCGTCGGGCGACATCCGGGTGCGCCACGGATGCGCCGCCCCCGAGCCCAGCAGGCCCGAGGCGAAGTCGTGCAGCCCGAGGATGAAGGCGTCCCGAGCCGACAGCCCGGCGGTGAGATGCCAGGAGTCGTCGACCACGTTCCACCCCTCGTCGCGAGCCACGACGTTGCGGGGGATGGTGAACGCGAGCTGGTCGTCGGCACACCCCCGGGACGTCGAGGCGAGCCACGCGGAGTACGAGCGCACCAGGGCGCGGACGTCGTCGTGCGAACGGCGGCTGCAGGCGTCCCGGAGAAGCTCGTCGAGGCTGTCGCCGTCGGGGATCTGCTCCTGGGTCAGGTCTCGGCGCAGGCCCTGCTCGGAGACCTCCGGCTCGGTGGCGCCCGAGGCCCACGTCGTGACGGCAGTGGCGTCGTCCCCGAGGCGTACCACCCGCCCCCACCGTCCGGGCAGGTGCGACTCGGTGCGATACGCGGCGGGCAGCGGCAGGTGGTCTCCGCCGTCGCGCCGCGCGATGAGCAACCAGCCGGGGGCGAGCTCCTCGACGAGCCCGGCATCGACGACGAGACGACAGGTCTCGGCCGGATCGCGCAACGCGACGGTGTCCCGCAGGTGATGGGTGAGCGAGCGGCCGAGGATCCGGGCGGTCCCCCGTCCGAGCGGTGGGCAGGCGGGAACGTCGATGAGCAGGTCGGCACGGACGAGCGCCGGGAAGACGGTGTAGGTGCGCTCGACGGTCAGGCCGGTCGCCTGCACCGCCTCGTGCAGCTGCCGCCGGTGCAAAGGCCGGGTGTCGAACCCTGGTGTCATCGCGGACCAGCGGTAGTCGGCATGGTCGTCGCTCTCGGCGCAGAGTGTCGCGTCGAGGCCGAGCGGGTTGGGCGTCCCGAGGACGAGCAGGCCACCCGGTGCGACGTGCTCGATTACGTGTGCGACGAAGTCGTGTTCCGCCATCGCGGTGCCGTCAGGACCGATGAGGTCGCCCGCTCGGCCGAGCACGACCACCAGGTCGTAGGGGCGCCCGGTATGGAAGCGCTCGACGCTGCCGCAGTAGAGCCGCAGCGAGCTGCGCATGGCGGTGAGCTCGCTGATGGCGCGCACATCGAGGGTGCCACGCATGACGGCGTCGACCCGTGCCTCCTCCGGCAGGTCGGAGACGAAGGTGCTCGCGACCGCACCGATCAGCAAGGTCCGCGCCGGCGTCACCGCCCGCCACAGATCGGCGACGAGCGCTGCGCTCCCGGTGGGGTTGCGGCTGTCCGCCAGGTCGGACCACTCGGGCATCTCCGCGCCGATCAGCTCGGCGCCGGACATCGGGTCGACCTGGTGCTCGGGCGTGACGGTACGAGAGGGCGGCACCGGTGTCCTTTCGGTCGGCGGAGAGTCGGGGCGACTCGGTCGGCGGAGAGTCGGGGCGACGCCTCGGCCTGGGCCAGACTATCGTCGTCGCCATGTCAGCTCCGCCGTCCCCGGGCACGCCGGCGGTGGGGGTGGTCGTCCTGAGTATGGGAAACCGGCCGGCGGAGTTGTCGCAGTCGCTGGCGTCGGTGCAAGCGCAGCAGGGCGTGGAGCTCGACGTGCTCGTCATCGGCAACGGATGGAGGCCCGAGGGGCTACCGGCAGGCGTCCGGTCGATCCACCTTGTCGAGAACGCCGGCATTCCCGGAGGGCGCAATGTCGGTGCCGTCGAGGTGCGAGGCGAGCTCGTGTGCTTCTTCGACGACGACGCCACGATGCCCCAGCCCGACGTGCTGCGCCGGCTCGCCGAGGAGTTCAGGGTCTCCGAGCGGGTCGCGGTCGTCCAGCCGCGGCTCGCCGACCCGCAGGGCCGGCCATCGCCGCGCCGGTGGGTGCCACGGCTTCGCACGGCGAACGGTGGGGCTCCGGGCGATGTGGTCGTGTTCGCCGAGGGAGTGTGCGTGGTGCGGCGGTCGGCGTTCGAGCGGGTGGGCAGCTGGCCGGGGGCGTTCTGGTACGGGCACGAAGGCATCGACCTCGCGTTCCGGCTGCTCGACGACGGATGGCGCCTGCGGTACCGGCCGGACGTCGTCGTGCACCACCCCGCGACGGCTGCGCAGCGACACGCCGTCTACTACCGTCTCAACGCGCGCAACCGGATCTGGGTGGCACGTCGCAATCTGCCTCTGCCGGTCGCCGCGGCGTACGTGCTCGTCTGGACGGCGTTGTCGGTGCTGCGTCTTCGCCGGGTCGCCCTGGTACGCACGTGGCTCAGGGGTGCCGTCGAGGGGTGGCGCACCGATCCGGGCCCGCGTCGGCCGATCCGTTGGCGCACCGTGCTACGGCTGACCGCGGCTGGCCGGCCTCCGATCATCTGATGGACAGCGGGCGACGAGTGCTCGTCTGCGGCGTGCGCAGTGAGACCCACCTGCTCCACGTGGCGTCGTGGGTGCGGCACCGCGGGTACACCGGGCCCGGCACGAACCTCGGCATCGTGGAGCCGCGCGCTTTCCTCGGTGCGGCGCGGGTCGACGTAGATGCCGCACGGTGGTATCTGCCGCTCCCGGCGCGCGTGGTCGCCGACGTACCGGCTGACGTCCGGTGGGACGAGCTGATCTGTGTCGGCAGCCCGGCCGTGCGAGCCTGGACCGATATCGTCCGGCGCGCTCGGCGACCCCCTGTGGTGGTGGTCGTCGACGACGGCATCGGCAGCTACGGTTCCTGGCGCACGCGCCGCGCGGCCGCGCAGCGGGAGGGTGCGACCGCTGCGGTCGCGGTGCTCCGCGGGCTGGCGCGCTCGGCGTCGGGCCCGGTGCTGCGCGCGCACCGGTGGCCGCTGTACCGGCACCGCGGTTCCGGGTGGCAGGTCGAGGAGGCCGTCGCGGAGGAGTTCCGGCGCGCCCTGCTCTCACGTGCCGCCCGGTCCGCTGGCGCGCCGGCCGTCGCTCCCGTGGCGGTGTACCTCTCCCAACCATGGCCCGAGCTGGGCGTCCTGACCCCCGACCAGCACGCGGAGCATCTGGTTGCGGTCGCCGCCGCCTGCGACGCGGTAGGGCTCACGCTGCGGGTGCGGCCTCATCCGGCCGAGGACCTCCGCCGTTACGACGCCACTCGACTCGAGGTTGTGAACACCACCGGTCCGGCGGAGCTCGACGCGGGCGTCGTCGGTGCGGCGGTCGTCCTCGGCAGCCACAGCACCGCACTCCTCAACATCGCAGCCGTGCACGGCACACCAGCACTGCGGGTCGCGGTTCGCGGACTCGATGCGCTCGAGGCGGGGCTGTCGCGCGACCAGTCGGCGCTGCTCACGACGTTTCTCGGGGAGCCCGTCCGGGGGGACGGTTCCGAGCTGACCCGCCGACTGCACGAGGTGCGCCGATGACGCGTACCGCACCGCCGGCCGAGCCCACCGTGCCGGCGACCGCGAGCGACGGATTGCCGCCGTCGCGCCGCGCGGTCACCCGAGCGGCCAGGACCGTTCTGGCACTCGGCATCTGGTCCCCGGTGCTCCTTGTGCCGACCTGGTGGATCCTTGACGACGTCGCCCTCCGAGACGTCCTCGTGTTCGCGGCACTGGTGCTGCTGGCCGGCACCGCACCCGGCGTGGTCCTGTGGCGGAGCATCCGACCCGCCGACGGGTCGTGGGCGGAGGACCTGACCGTGGGATTCGCCGTCGGACTCGCCCTCGGCCTGGTGGCGCAGCTGGCCGCGGTGGTGACCGGTTGTGCGGCCCTCGGCATCATCGTGCCGTTCCTGCCGCTGCTCGTCCTGCTCCACCCATCCCGGCGCCGACGAGTTCGAGCGAGTCGGTGCGCCGCCGCGCCGTGGTGGGTCCACGGTGTCGCGGCAGCGTCCACCTCGGTATCGATCTTGGCGTTGCGCACCTGGTTCGCCGGGCAGGAGGTCGTGCCGAGCCCGGCACGAGTGATGCCCTACATCGACAACCACTTCCACCTTGCCCTTGTCGGTCAGCTGCTCGAGCGGGGACCGACATCGACCCCGGCGTTGCAGGGGCACTCGCTCGACTACCACTGGTTCACTCACGGGTGGATGGCGTGGGCCGCGGCCGTCACCGACGTGGAGCCGATCGTCGTGCTGCTCCGTCTGCACCCTGCGATCATGCCGTTGCTCGTGGCCCTGGCGGTGGTCGGTGGCACGCGCCGGGTGTCCGGCTCGTGGGCCGCGGCGGCCGTCGCCGCTCCGCTGACCTTCCTCACCGCCCAGGCCAACGTCTTCGGCCAGTTCAGCCTTCAGGGTCCGCCGACACCGGCCAGCCCGACGCTCGCACCCGGTGTCCCGCTCACCGTGGCCGTCTTCATGGCGATGGTGCTGCGCTGGCGCGGTCAGGCGCGCGGCGACGCGCTGGTTCTGGTCGCCGTACTCGGCTTCGTCGCGGCCTGCACCAAGGGGTCGACCCTGCCGCCGCTCATCGCCGGCGTCGGGCTGGCAGCAGTCGCCGGTGTGATCTGGAGGCACCGGGCATCGCGCACGATGTGGGTCGACCTCGGCGTGCTCGTCGGCGTGCTCGTCGCGGCGGTCGTCGTCGTGTTCCAGGGTGCCACCGGAGGAATCCGGCTCGACGTCACCGACTCCATCTCGCAGACGACCCTCGCCCGTATCGTGTGGCCCGAGCGCGACGTCGTCCCTCCGCAGTCGGTTCTGGTCCTCGCTGGAGTCACCGCGTTCGTCGGCAGTCTCGCTCGTGCGGGCGGGCTGGTCGTCCTGGCCCTCGACGAGCGCGCCCGTCGCGAGCCGGCGTTGTGGGTCGGGTTCGGGGCCGCACTCGCCGGCGCCGGTGCGGTCGTGCTGTTCTGGCATTCCGGCACGAGCCAGCTCTACTTCCTCTTCTCCTCGGTCCCGCTCGCGGCGATCGGGAGTGCCACCGGCCTCGTCGTGCTGCTCCGCAGGCTGCGTCCGTGGTGGCTACGGGCGACGGTCGTCGCTGCCTCGGCTGGGGTCGCGCTCGCGGTGACCGTCGTCGTCCCGACGACCCGCGCGATCACGAACACCCGCCCTCCCCTCGGTGGCGTCACGGCGCCGGCGGTGGTCGACGCCGCCATCAGTGACGCCTACGCCCTGGCTCGCACCGGCGCCGTCGTCCTCGGCGTCGGGGGCGCCCTCCTGCTCCTGCTCGTGCTGGTCTGCCGTGGACGTCGGACGGCGACGGCCGGCGTCGTCGTCGCGGTGCTCGGCGTCACGGCCTCCTGGGGAAGCGGTGTGGATCCGATCGAGCGGACCGCGGAGGGACCGGTCGCGGCCGAACCGGTGCTCGCGGCCGCCGGGCCCGAGCGTGCCGCACAGTTGCGCCGGCCGCTCGCCGTGTCATGGGACATGGTCGATGCCGCACGGTGGATCCGCGACAACTCCGACCGGGACGACGTCGTGATGACGAACCGGCACTGCGTGACCCCGCGCGACCCGCTGCCCAGGTGCGACAGCCGTCGGTGGCTCGTCTCGGCGTTCTCCCAGCGTCAGGCATTCGTCGAGTCCTGGGCGTACACCTCGACCGCGGTGCGCCTGAACCCCGAGGGAACCGGAGCCATCGTCGAGCCGTACTGGAATCGGCGCGACCTCGCACTCAACGACGGCTTCTACACCGAGCCCACCGCGGATGCCGCCCGTGCGCTGTGGTGCCGTGGCGTGCGTTGGGTGTACGTCGACCGGCTCCTGCCGACGTCGGACGACCTCGAGGAACACGCGCCGCTCAGGCTACGCAACGCCGACGCCGAGGTGCGCGAGCTGGCGCCTCCGACGGCCGGCTGCTGAGCACGACCTTCTCGCTGCTTGGGAACCGCAGAACCCGAGCGTATCGACGGCAGCAGGGCAGGTCCCGCACGTAAAGGTCGCCGCGCGACGCACTTCACGTCCAGTTCTGGACGGTCGGTCCCTGCGGTGTCTCGACCCATGGTGGTCAGCAGGCACCGATCAGGTCCTGGCTGTTGGTGTTTCACCAATCAGGCTGTGGCCTGGGGTGATGCGTGCGACAGTTGTGGCGCTGTCTGGGCCTGACGCGGGGCAAGCCCTCCAACGATCAGACCCAGGAGTCGTCCCGCCATGGTCGCTCATCCACGGTGCTGCTCTGCGCTCACTCGCTGCCTCGTCGTCGCGTGGTTCGTGACGCTCGGGGTGGCGCTCCCGATGAGTGGTGCGGCATCCGACCCCCGTCCGGTGCGCCCTTCCCAGCGTTCGCTGGACGTGCCGCCCGTCGCCGGCACGGCCCGCGACGAGCGCGGTCGCCAGGTGGTCGCCGAACGCCGCTCCTCGGGCACCTCCTTCGACGTCGTCGGGGTCACCGCCGATGCCGAGCTGCCGCCGGGTGCCGTCGTCGAGGTCCGCACGCGCGGTGCCGCCGGCTGGAGCCGCTGGACCGAGGCCCACATGAACGGGCATGCGGCCGACGACGACAGCCCCGACGGCCGGCGCACCCGTGAGCGCCGCGGTGCACGTGGCAGCGAGCCCGTTGTCGCCGCGGGGAGCGACGCCGTCGAGGTTCGCGTCGTGGGGACCGCGGCTCAGACCGACCTGTCCGACCTGCCCGACCTGAAGCTGCACCTCGTCGACGGCAAGGAGTCCGCCGCCGACGCGAGGGCAGCCGCTGCCGACGCGGGTGCGGCTTCCGCCGACGGTGGTGCTGCCTCCGCCGACGTGGGTGCAGCCGCCGCCGGTGCGGGCGCAGTCTCCGCCGGCGTGGATGCAGCCACCTCCACCTCCACCTCCACCGCGGCCGCGGTCGCGCAACCGAGCATCACCACGCGCGCCCAATGGGGTGCCGACGAATCCATTCGCAGCTGCGAGGGCGACCCGTCGACAATGCGCGCGGCGGTGGTGCACCACACCGCCGGCAGCAATTCGTATACGCAGGCTCAAGTACCCGGCATCCTCCGCGGTATCTACGCCTACCACGTGACCACGCTGGGTTGGTGCGACATCGGGTACCAGTTCCTCGTCGACCGGTTCGGCCGGATCTACGAGGGCCGCTACGGCAGCATCGCCGGAAACCCCAGCGGAGCACATGCCCGGGGGTTCAACTCCGCGACGTTCGGGGTCGCCTCGATCGGTGACAACACCTCGCTGTCCGGCTCGTCAAGGGTCCTTGACGCCTATGCCAGAGTCATCGCGTGGAAGGCAGCGCTCAATGGCATCGACCCTGTCGAGTCGGTGACTCTCACCTCGGCAGGGAACGATCAGTACCCCGCGGGGTCGACCGTCACGGTGTCTCGGGTCACGGGCCACCGGGCCCTCAACTCCACTGCGTGCCCCGGCGGCGCGCTCTGGGCCCAGGTGCCGACGATCCGCGCCCGGGCCGGCGCTGTCGTGGCCGCAGCCGGGGTGCGCTGGCGCGTCCAGGTGCCGCAGGCTCGCCAACCGGAGACGTTCACCCGCCCCCGCGGCGCCACCATCGACCTACGCGGACGCGGTGTCGGCCACGGGCGCGGAATGTCGCAATGGGGTGCGCATGCAGCCGCCCAGGCCGGGCTGACCCACCAAGAGATCCTCGGCTTCTACTACCCGAGTACGGTCCTGTACGACCAGGGCGACCCGGCCATGCGCGTCGAGCTCTCCGCCCTCGGGCGTTCGGGGACCCAGGTGCTCACCCAGCCGGGCCTGTCGTTGCACGACGGGATCAGGGTGACGGCGTTGGCCCAGTCGCCGGACCGGTGGCGGATCGCGGCGACGCCTCGTGGCCTGACGTTGCAGTGGCGCAGCGGTGGCCTGTGGCAGTCCAGCGGCTACTGGAAGGACTGGACTCGTGGCCCGTTGACGTTCGGCTCCACCTCCGGCACGCTCCGGACGGTGCTGCCCGCGGGCACGGTGCGCGAGTACGCAGGGAGCATCGCCACCCACCGGTGGGGCAGCGCCGGCATATCGGTCAACATCGTCTCCACCGAGCAGTACACCGCCTCGGCGCTTTCCTCGGCGATGGCGGCGAGTTGGCCGTCGGCGGCTTTGAAGGCGCAGGCCGTGGCGGTGCGGACCCAGTCGGCGCGGTCCCGTGTCGCCCCCCGGAGCAGCGTCGCCCATACCTGCGATGCCCCGCCCTGCCAGCTCTACCCAGGGCGCGGCGACGCTGCCGCCGTCGGGGCGCCGATCGTGACCCGGACCGACCCGAGGGTGCTGGCCGCGATCACCGAGACCGCCGAGACCGTCGCTATCCATGGCGGTCGCCCAGCGGTCGCCGACTACTCACCGGCCAACGGCGGCCGGACCGCCGCCGGAGGTCAGCCCTACCTGCCGGCCAAGACCGACCCGTACGACGGTGTCCTGCTGGCCGCAGCCCAGCAGGAGTGGACGTCCGCCGTGCCGGTGGCCCGCGTCGAGCAGGTCTGGCCGGCCATCGGCACCCTGTCGGCGCTGTCGCTGACCAGTCGGTCCGGCGGCGGTGACTGGGGCGGTCGTGCCGCGGGAGTGACCCTGCGCGGCTCCCGGGGCTCGGTCAGCCTCACACCCGACCAGTTCCGTGCCGGGACCGGGG
Source organism: Dermatophilaceae bacterium (assembly GCA_051645525.1). Classification (GTDB taxonomy): domain Bacteria; phylum Actinomycetota; class Actinomycetes; order Actinomycetales; family Dermatophilaceae; genus JBOFLG01. The sequence continues at coordinate 23,214 of JBOFBK010000045.1, forward strand.
TCCGTGGCTCCTGGTGGACCGTCACCTCGGCACCGGCCCAGTCCGCACCGGCCCGGCCGCGCGACCTCACCGGCGAACGGCTCCCCGACGTGGTCAGTCCGACGGCAGCCGGTGGCCTGGAGGTGCTCTCCGCCGATGGTCGGATGGCATTCCCGCGACGCTCGGTGGCTGCGTCCGGCTTCGCCGACACGTCGCTGGCCACCGGGGTCGGCGCGTTCGACGGTGACATCACGGGCGACGTCGTCGCCCGCGCCGCCGGCGGCGAGCTGTGGCTGTACCCGGGCGACCCGGCTGGGGCGCTCCTCCGCCCCCGGGTGCTCGTGGGCTCCGGATTCGAGGACGCCCAGCACCTCGTCTCCGTCGGCGACGTCTCGGGTGACCGGTTGACCGACATCGTCGAGGTCACCACAGGCGGCCGACTGCGACTCCATCGGGGCGATGGCCGTGGCGGACTCTCCGGTGTCGCCGACCTCGGCACCGGCATGGCCGGCCTCCGCGACGTCGCCGGTGCCGACCTCGACGGCGATGGCACCACCGACCTGGTCGCCGTCCGGGCATCCGACGGCGCGCTGCTGTGGTGGGCGGGGTCTGGAGCCGGAGCGTTCGCCGGCGCCGCCCGGATCGGAACCACCGACTGGCGGTGGACCGGACAGCTCATCAGCGTCGGTGACCTCACCGGTGACGGTCGGCACGACCTCTTGGTGCGACGTGCGAGCGACGGCGTGCTGGGCGTCTATCCGGTGACCGGCCGCGCGGCTCTGTCGCCCGCCATCACCGCCGGTCCGGCGGCGCCGAGCACCCGGTGGGGATGACGACCGTGCGCATCCTCCGCTCAGCCGCCGCCGCGACCGCGCTCGCTCTGGGGCTCGCCGTGCCACCGGCCGGTGCCGCGAGCGTCGCGCCACGACCGGTCGAGGAGTCGTTCGTGCGCCCGGCGGGCACGACCCTCACGTTCCAGGGACACGGGTTCGGCCACGGCCGCGGCATGTCGCAGTGGGGCGCAGCCGGCGCCGCGTCGGTGGGGCTGTCCTGGCGGTCGATCACCGACTTCTACTACCCGGGCACCACGATCGTGGGCCAGGGCAACCCGGTGCTGTCGGTGCGGCTGGACCAGCTCGGTCACAGTCAGGTGGTGGTGCCGGCCCAGCCCGGACTCGTCCTGGTGCACGGGTCGCGCACGTCGGACCTCTCGGACACGGCGACGTGGCGGCTCGTCCCTGACGGCGGTGGAGTCACGCTGCAGTGGCGCACGGCGACCGGCTGGGCGAGCAGCGGCTACTGGAAGGCGTGGAGATCCGGACCGCTCGTCGTCCGCACCTCCTCCGGGGTGGTGCGGGTGCAGCGACCGGGTGGCGGGTTGCGCGACTACCGCGGAGCCGTCGGCATGGTTGCGACGACCGCGGCGCCGCGTGCGGTGAACGTCGTTCCCATGGAGTCGTACCTGCGCTCGGTGGTGCCGAGCGAGATGCCGGCAAGCTGGCCGGCCGAAGCGGTACGGGCGCAGGCGGTCGCCGCCCGTTCCTACGCCGCGAACGGTGCGCGGCGATGGGCGCCACCGCTGGACACGTGCGACACGACCAGCTGTCAGGTGTACAACGGCGTCGCGGACCGGACGTCGGCCGGCGCGCTCCAGCGGCCGTGGGAACATCCGAGCTCCACGGCGGCCGTTGCTGCGACGGCCGGTCAGGTGCTGCACCACGCCGGTGCACCGGCGTTCACCGAGTTCTCCTCGTCCAACGGCGGCCGCTCGGTGGCCGGGGACTTCCCGTACCTCGTCGCCCGCGACGACCCGTACAGCGCCGCGTACCGGGGCTCGGGCAACCCGCACCTGTGGGCCTCGACCGTCGCCGTGAGTCGGGTGGAGCAGGCATACCCGGCGGTGGGCCGACTCGACCGGATCGTCGTCACCGACCGCTACGAGCGCGGTGACTGGGGCGGGCGGATCGGAACAGTCACCATCGTCGGCTCGACGGGCCGGGTCTCCGTCTCCGGGAGCGCCTTCCGCACCGCCCTCGGACTGCGAAGCACGTGGTGGACCGTGACGACGCCGGCGGCGCGCCATCCGGCCGCGTTCCCGCGCGACATCACGGCCGACTCCCTTCCGGACCAGCTCGTGATCGAGGGCAGCACGCTTGCGGCTCTCGCGCAGACGGGTGTCGGCACCATGGCACGTCGCACTGTCGGCGGTGGAGTGTCGGGCCTGGTGGCCCTCGCCGGGCCGCTCGACCAGGACACGCTCGCCGATCTGCTGGTGCGTGACGCGTCGGGCACGCTGTGGCTGTATCCCGGGAACACCCTCGGCACCTTCACGCGTGGGCGGCGGGCCGTACTCACCGGGTTGACCACGACCGACACGCTGCTGCCCGTCGGCGATGTCACGGGCGATCGCCGCACCGATCTCGTCACCCGGACCGGCGACGGCAGGATGCACGTGCTGCGTGGCGATGGCACCGGCCGGTTCGCCACCCAGGCCACGTTCGGGAGCGGCTGGAACGGGTTCTCCCAGCTCACTGCCGGTGACCTCGACGGAGACGGCACGACCGACCTGGTCGGCGTCCGCGCGAGCGACGGACGCCTGGTGCGCTACTCCGGCAGCGGAACTGGTACGTGGGCTGCCGGTGTCGTCACCGGTACCGGCGACTGGCGGCACGCCTCGGCGGTCCGCGTGGTGGGCGACCTCACCGGCGACGGACGGCACGACCTCCTCGTCCGCCATGCGTCCGACGGCCAGGCAGCGGTGCACGCCGTCACCGGCGCGGCCGTCGTCGGAGCGGTGACGCCGGTGAGCGCCCCGGCGACCGGAGCCGGCTGGGGTCAGTGACCCGTCGTCGGGGATGACGCGTGCCGCGGGTCGTCGTCGTGGATGACGCGCGCCGCGCGAGCGAGCGGTCCGCGAGCTCCCCTCAATCACGACTGTTGAGCGTTGCACTATCTTTCTCGACGGAGTCGTCCTCGATCTGACTCGCGGATCGACGGACAGCGGCAGGAGGTACGTCGATCACATCCACGCGGAGACCCCGGCAGCGCGCGCGGACCCAGCGAGTCGCCGAGCCGGGCGTACCGGAGGCGTCGCCGGAACACGGTCGGTGGACCACCAGAACGGCCCGGTCGTCGCTGGCGCTCGCGATCTGGTCGCCGGTGGTGCTGGTGCCGCTGTGGTGGGCACTCGAGGACGTCGCGGTGCGCGACGTGCTCGTCTTCGTCGGCATCCTCGTGCTCGGCACCGCTCCAGGGGTCGTGCTGTGGCGGGCCATCCGGCCCGCCGAGGGGTCCTGGGCGGAGGACCTGACCGTCGGGTTCGCCATCTGCCTCTCCCTCGGGCTCGGGGGTCACCTCGCCGCGCTGGCGAGCGGGCTGGGACCGCTGCGGATCGTCATCCCCCTGCTGCCGTTGTCCGTCCTCCTCGTCCCGTCCCGTCGGCGACGTCTGATGGCCGGCAGGTGCGATCCGGCGCCGTGGTGGGTGCACGTCGTCGGTGCTGCCTGCACGGTGACGGTTGTCGTCCCGCTGCGTCTCTGGTTCGCCACCCAGGAGCTCGCACCGGGCGCGGAACGGTCGGTGCCGCACGTCGACACGCACTTCAACCTCGCCCTCGTCGCCCAGCTGCTCCACCGTGGTCCCGAGTCCGCGCCGGCCCTGCTCGGGCATCCGCTCGACTATCACTGGTTCACTCACGGCTGGATGTCGTGGGTGTCGGGAACAGGGGGAATCGAGGCCGGAGTGGTCCTGCTGCGGCTGCACCCGGCCGTGATGCCCGTCGTCGTCGCCCTGGCCGTCATGGGCGGGGCTCGGCGGGTCTCGGGCCGGTGTGCGACGGCCGCGGTGGCCGCGCCCCTGGCGTTCGTCACCGCGCAGGCCAATGCCTTCCGGGGGTTCGGGCTTCAGCTGCCGGCTGTGCCGGCAAGCTTCACGCTCGCGCCCGGGGTACCGCTTACCGTGGCCGTCCTCGTCGTGCTGGTGCTGCGGTGGCGCGGACAGGTCCGCATCGACGGACTGGTGCTCGTGGGGGTTCTCGGCTTCGTGGCGTCCTGCACCAAGGGCTCGACGATGCCGCCGCTCGTCGCGGGCGTGGCCCTGGCCGCCGCTGTCGGGCTGGTCTGGCGGCACCCGGCGAGCCGGCGGGTCTGGCTCGACCTCGCCGTGCTCGCCGGCGTGCTGATGCTCGCCGTGGCCGTCGTGTTCCAGGGTGCCACGGGCGGACTACGACTGGATGTCGTCGACTCCATCGGCCAGACCGCTCTCGGCCGGCTGCTCGAACCGGACTCCGGCGCGGACGCGCCGCTCCCCGTCCTGGCGCTGGCCGCGTTCACCGCCGTCGTCGGCACGCTGGCCCGAGCGGGCGGGTTGGCCGTGCTGGCTGTCGACCGCGAGTCGCGCCGTGACCCGGTGCTCTGGGTGTGCCTCGGCGCCGCCCTGGCGAGCGCCGGTGCTCTGGTGCTGTTCTGGCATCCGGGTGTCAGCCAGGTCTACTTCGTGTTGTCCGCTCTGCCGATCGTCGCCATCGGCAGTGCCACCGGTCTGGTGCGGCTCCTCGGCGCGGTCGGCGACGCCAGGGCGCGGGCCCTGGCCATCGTCGGGCCCGCCCTGGTGGCGTTCGCCGCTGTCGTCGTCGTCCCTCGCACCCGTCGAATCGGAGGCGCGGACGCCCTCCGCGACGTCACAGTGCTCGCCGGCACCGGCGCGCTGGTGCTCTGCGCGGGCGCGGTGGTCCTTCTCGCCGTCGCGGTCAAAGCTCGTCGCCGGCGTTCGGTCGTGGGCGCCGCGATGGTGGCGGTACTTGCCACCGCCGGCGCCCTGGGTAGTGCCGCCTACCCACTTCGGAGCCGGCTCGCCCAGGTGCAGACGGCTCCGCCGGCCCAGCCTGTGCTCGCCCCGGGCGGCGCGGAGCGGGCCGAGCAGCTCCGTTATCCGCAGGCATTCTCCGGCGAGCAGGTCGATGCCGCGCGCTGGTTACGGGCCAACACCGCCACCGACGACGTGGTGATGACCAACCGGCACTGTGTCGTGCCAACCAGCCCACTGCCTGAGTGCGACACCCGGCGCTGGCTGGTCGCCGCGTTCTCGGAGCGGCAGCTGTTCATCGAGTCGTGGGCGTACACCTCGACGGCGGTGCGGCTCAACCCCGTCGGTTCGGGATCCGTCGTCGAGCCGTACTGGGACCGCGCCGACCTCGCGCTCAACGACGGCTTCTACACCTCACCGGCCGCGGATGCCGCCCGCTCGCTCTGGTGCCGGGGCGTGCGCTGGGTGTACGTCGACCGGCTGCTGCCGACCTCGGCAGGGCTCGACCGGTTCGCACCGGTCCGCTATCGCAACGTCGACGCCGAGGTTCGCGAGCTCGTCGCACCCGCCGCCCCGTCGTGCCGAGGTGAGTGACCTGGTCGTCACGCCGGCGATCCTCGGCGACGAGGCCCGCCCGGTGTCCATGAGCGGGCAGGCGCCCGCCGGCGTCATCCGGTGAGGTCGACGGTGAGCGGCACCCCGGTGGCGGCGCGCACCTGCTCCTCGGTGACGTCCGGCGCGAGCTCGCGGAGCACCAGCCCGCCGGGCGTGACGTCGATGACGGCGAGGTCGGTGATGACGCGCTGGACGACGCCGCGGCCGGTCAGGGGGAGGGTGCACTCGCGCACGATCTTGTGCGAGCCGTCCTTGGCGACGTGCTCCATGAGCACGACCACCTGCTTCGCGCCGTGTACGAGGTCCATCGCCCCGCCCATGCCCTTGACCATCTTCCCCGGGATCATCCAGTTCGCGATGTCGCCGGCGGCCGAGACCTGCATCGCCCCGAGGATCGCGGCGTCGACCTTGCCGCCGCGGATCATGCCGAACGAGGTGGCCGAGTCGAAGTACGAGGCGCCGCGGCGCACGGTGACCGTCTCCTTGCCGGCGTTGATGAGGTCGGGGTCGACGGCGTCCTCGGTGGGGTAGGCACCCACGCCGAGGATGCCGTTCTCGGACTGGAGCACGATCTCGACGTCGTCGGGGACGTAGTTGGGCACGAGGGTCGGCAGCCCGATGCCGAGGTTGACGTACGCGCCGTCCTCGAGCTCGGCGGCGGCCCGGGCGGCCATCTGCTCACGGGTCAGCGGCATGCTCAGGACTCCATCGACGTGGGGGAGGGGCTGACCGTGCGCCGCTCGATGCGCTTGTCGGCGGCCTGGTCGGCGGTGAGCGGCAGCACCCGCTGCACGTAGATGCCGGGCAGGTGCACGGAGTCGGGGTCGAGCTCGCCCGGCTCGACCAGCTCTTCCACCTCGGCCACCGTGACCCGGCCGGACATCGCGCACAGCGGGTTGAAGTTCCGCGAGGACCGCCGGAAGACGAGGTTGCCGTGGCGATCGCCCTTCCAGGCGCGCACCAGCCCGTAGTCGGCGACGATCGCCGGCTCGAGCACGTACTCGCGCTCAGTGCCGTCGGGCCCGGCGAACACGCGCACCTCCTTGGCGGGGGAGGCCACGGCGACGGATCCGTCATCCGCGTACCGCCACGGGAGCCCGCCGTCGGCGACCTGGGAGCCCACGCCGGTGGGGGTGAAGAACGCGGGGATGCCGGCGCCCCCGGCCCGCAGCCGCTCGGCGAGGGTGCCCTGCGGGGTCAGCTCGACCTCCAGCTCGCCCTCGAGGTACTGGCGCGCGAACTCCTTGTTCTCGCCGACGTAGCTCGACACCATGCGGCGAATCTGCTTGGCGCCGAGCAGGATGCCGAGGCCCCAGTCGTCGACGCCGCAGTTGTTGGAGACCACCTCGAGCTCGCGGATGCCGGCCCGGTGCAGCTCGGCGATGAGCACCGACGGGATGCCGCAGAGCCCGAACCCGCCGACGGCGAGGGTGTGCCCGTCGGCGATCCCGGCCACGGCCTCGTCGGGGGTGGAGACGACCTTGTCCATGGTGCACACCCTAGTGACGCCACGGTGGGCCACCGCGTCGGCCGGCGGTACCCACGGGTCGTGCTGACGACGCGGCTCGACTGCGTCGGTCGTGCTCGCCGGCGGCGGGTGCCGGATCGGCCGTTCGGCCGGGACACCAGAAGTACACATCTGTAATTCGCCGGTTCTGGTTGCAGCCCCCCGGTGAACAGTGGGAGAACTGTCGTGCCCGGTGATCTCGAATGACAGGTGTGACACCTGTGACGAGCCGTTTCCGGGCCGCGCGTCGGGACCCTGCCCGGCGCCGAGACGTCCGAAAGGCCAGCCCGTCGTGACCCTGCCCGTGCCCTCCCCTGCCCGGATGCCGTCCGCTCCCCGCCGCGACCGCCGCCGGTCGGTGCGCACCCTCGGCGCGCTGTCGGCATCCGTCATTGCCTTCCCGCTGGTGAGCGGCAGCGCCGGCGCGGGGTCGGTGCCGGTCCCGCGGCCCACCCGTCCGCTCCCCAGCGCGCTCGACGTGGCGCCTCCGTACCAGAAGGGCACCCGATGCCTCACCGAGGCACAACCCGGGGCGGTGGCGTTCGCGAGGCTGCTCAACTCCACCTACGGGAATCGCACGTACGGCATCCTGCGTCGGTGCGCCGCCGAGCACGGTGAGGGCCGCGCGCTGGACTGGATGATCAGCGCCAAGGACCCCAAGCAACTCGCGCTGGCCGACACCCTCACCCGCTGGCTCTCGGCACCGGACGCCCAGGGTCGACCCGGCGCGATGGCCCGCCGGTTCGGCATCAACTACATCATCTGGAATCGGAAGATGTGGCGCGCCTACGCGCCCGAGCGCGGCTGGGCGCCGTACATCGGCATCTCGCCGCACACCGACCACATCCACCTCTCCTTCACCTGGGACGGTGCGTACGCCCGCACGTCGTGGTGGACTGGAAAGGCGGTAACAGCACCGCTCAGCGGCCCGACCGGTACGCCGGCACTGCCGCTCCCGCTGGCGGCAGCACCGGCCCCGCTGCTCACCTCGAGCGGCTATCCGCACCTGCGCACGGGTGCCAGCGGAGCCGAGGTGAAGCTGGCGCAGAAGGCCGTGGGAGCGGCCCAGGACGGCCGGTTCGGCCCGCTCACCGCCACCGCGGTCGGCAGGTGGCAGAGCGCTCACGGCGTGCGAGCCACGACCGAGCTCGACAACGCCACCTGGGCCCGGATGGTGGCGCTGAGATCGGTGCCGAGCCGGCCGCACACGCTGGAGCGGCACGCCCGCACCGTGCTGCGGCGTGGTGCGGGCGGCGATGTGGTGGCGGTGGTGCAGAAGGCCGTCGGAGGTCTGCGGGTCGACGGCTCGTACGGCCCCGCGACCGAGGCACGGGTCAAGGCGTACCAGGGCTCCAAGCGGATCGCCGCCACCGGAGTCGTCGACCAGGCCACCTGGTACGCCCTGATGGGCCGGATGACGCCGCCGCCGGCGCCGTCGGTGCCGGCTGCCCCGCCACGTCCGGCGGGCAGCGCCGGTACGCCGGCCGCAGCCCATCCGCTCGCCAGGTACGCCCACCTGACCTTGCAGCGCCACGCGCGCGGCCCGGCCGTCGCCGCGCTGCAGAAGGCGCTGGGCCGGCTCGCCACCGACGGCTCGTACGGCCCAGCCACCGAGGCACGCGTCAGGGAGTACCAGACGTCGACGCGCCTGCGAGCCACCGGAGTCACCGACCGCGCGGTGTGGAACGCCCTGATGGGCCGCAGCGCCGGGGCGAGCGGCGGCTCCTCGGCCGGATCGGCCGGATCGGCCGCGACGTCGGCGGCGGCCGCGAGCACCACCGCGTTCACCCCGCTCAAGACGACCGTGCTGCGCCGGGGCGCCGCCGGCACCGCGGTGCGGACCCTGCAACAGGCCCTCGGCGGCCTGGCCGTCGACGGCCGCTTCGGGTCGCGCACCGAGGCCGCGCTCGCCGCGTTCCAGCGCTCGGCGAGGCTGCCGGGCACCGGGGTGGTCGACCGCCGCACCTGGGACGCGCTCGAGCGGCGGACTCATCCGCTGCGGCCGTACTGGGGCACCGTGCTGAAGCGGGGTTCACGTGGTGCGGGCGTCCAGGCGCTCCAGCGGGCCCTGCGGATCCCGGCCGACGGGTCGTTCGGCCCGGCCACGGAGGCCGCCGTCAGGTCGGTGCAGCGGCAGGCCCGGATCGCGCAGACCGGCGTGGTCGCAACCCTGACCTGGCGGGCCGTCGAGGCGCGGATGCCGCGCTGACCGGGCTCGTCTCACCCGCCCCCGCGCCGCCCCGACCTTCCCGCCCGAAGCCGGAACCTTCGGGTGTGCCGGGGGAGTCTTGTGGGGCGGTCCTGAAGGTTCCCGCCCGAACCCGGAGCAAGCCCTCCCCGGCGGAAGGCTGTGGCGCTCAGCGTCGCTCGGTGACGCCCTCGGCGCGCAGACGCGCGTCGAGCAGCCCGGCATCCGGCTCGCCGCGAGTGAGCACCACTGAACCGCCTGCGGCCCAGGCGTTCACGGCGATTCGCAGGAACGCGGCGGTGTCGCGGGTCGACGTGTGCACCCTGGGTGCGGGGTCACGTCGCGCCCCGGGAGCCGGCACGAGGTCTCCGTAGCGGATGACGGTGCCGCCGGCGCGCAGGGCGGGGTCGCCGGGCGCCGGGGTGTCCCAGAGGTCGAGCACGTCGCCGTGCGTGGCGATCTCCCGCGCCTCGTCCACGGCTCCGGCCGGCACCGGCACCGGTGCGCTCCGCGCCAGCGCGGCCAGGGTGACGACGGCGAGCGCGGGCCGGTGGGTCTCGTCCGGGCCGGGGTCCGTGGTCACCACGGCATCCGGCGCGGGGGCGTCATCCACACTGGGTGCGCTCACGCCGGACGTGGGACCCGCAGCTCCCGGAGGCCCCCCGAGACCTCTCGAGCCGGGAATCTCGACGACGGCCCCGAGCGACCACACCGCTAGCGCCCAGTACAGCGTGCGCCAGTGCGGCGGGAGGTCGAGGCGCACGACGGTGCCGGGCTCGACGTCGAGCTCGTCGCGGGCGAGGTTGCCCGCCTTGGCGACCCAGTTGGCGAGCACCCGTGCCGACAGCTCGACCCGCTCGCCACGGGTGGGGCCGTCGGTGTCGTCGTACCACGTGATGCGGGGCCGGCCGGGGTCACTCGCCACGAGCGCCGCGAGCAGTGCGGCGGGGGTCGGCGCGGCGTGGTCCACGGTGCCCGACGGTAGCAACGGGCCCGCGGCTACGCTCCCGAGGCATGGTCGCGCTGACGAAAGCGGTGCTCGGTGCCGCGCTCTGGGTGGTCGGCGTCTCCGCGGCCGGCGGCATCCTCGGCGGGCTGGGGTGGTGGTCGTCCGGGGCCGGCTGGGCCGCGGCGGCGACCATGGCGATCGCGGCCTGGTGGCTGGTGCGCCCGCTCTCCGACATCGACGGTGCCGATGGCGCGGATGGCGCGGATGGCGTGGATCAGGCAGACGCCGCGGATGACGCGGAGGACGCAGGCGATGCCGGCGATGCCGATGTGGCGTCGGCTCGTCGCGTCCACGGCCACGCTCGGGGTCCTGACTCGCACCACTCCGCGGGCCACCGTGGCGGGTCTCGCGGGTCTCGCGGGTCGCGTGCGGCTGCCGGCGCGCTGGTGGCCGTGTGCGTGGCGTTCACCGTGGGCGCGGCGGCGACACGCTCCGAGCAGGTCGTGGTGCACCGCGACGCCTCGAGCAACCTGCAGGCGGCGGTGAGCCTCGCGCGCACCGGCGAACGCGTGGTGGCCGTGTCGGCGGAGCTCGCGGCATCCGGCGCGCTCGACGTGCCCGGTGTCGGCGTGGGCAGCATGGCGTTCTACGAGGTGGAGTCGCAGGGGAGACCGGCGGTGCAGCCGCAGTTCGTGGTGGGGCCGGCGGTGGTCTACGGCTTCGGGTGGTGGCTCGGCGGCTCCGAGCCCGAGGTCGCGCTGGTGCTGCCGGCGGTCGCCACCGGTCTTGCGCTCCTCGGGTTCGGCCTGCTCGTCGGTCGGATGACGGGTGCCTGGTGGGGAGTGGCCGCGGCCGGTCTCACCGGGGTGCTCTTCCCGGTCGTGCACGTCGCCCGCGCCACCTACTCCGAGCCGCTCGCGCTGCTCACCCTCGGCGCCGGGCTGCTCGCGCTCACCGCGGCGACCGGGCGCCATCCGCATGCCGGCGCGGGTGTGCAGGGAGTCTCGGGCGCGCCGACGGCACCAGGCGAGTCGGTCGGCTCGGGCAGGGGGGTGGCCGCGGCATCCGGCTCTGCGGCTCGTCGCGCGGGGCTGGTGGCGGGGCTGCTGATCGGTGGCACGGGTCTGGTGCGTGTCGACGGGCTCCGCGAGGTGGTGCTGCTCGTGCCGGTGCTCGCGATCGCAGCGATCGCCGGTGAGCGGTGGGTACGGTCGGCGGCATCCGGGCTCGCGGCGTCCACGGGGGTGGCGGTCGCGATGGCGCTGTGGCTCTCGCCGCGGTATCTCGGCGACATCGCCGGCAGCCTGCTGCCCCTGGTCGCTCTCGGCGCGCTGGCCGGGGCAGTGTCGGTGGGGCTGCTGCTGTTGTGGCACAAAGGCTTTCGAGTACCGGTACCGGTGCGGCGGCGCCTGCCGGCGGCACTGGCCGGCGGGGTGGTGGTCACCGGTCTCTACCTCGCGGCGCGGCCGCTGTGGCAGGTGGTGCGGCAGGACCCGAACGATCCCGGTGCTCGATACGTGGCGGGGATGCAGGCGCGACAGGGCCTGCCGGTCGACGGTGGGCGCACCTATGCCGAGCACAGCGTGACCTGGCTGTCGTGGTATGCCGGGCCGGTCGCGCTCGTCGCGGCGCTCGTGGTGCTCGCGGTGCTGGTGTGGCGGCTCACGTCGTCGCTCGGGTCGGGGCGGCTCGAGCCGTGGGCGCCGGCTCTCGTGGTGGCGAGCGGGTCGACGGTGCTCACCCTCCTGCGGCCGGGCATCACCCCCGACCATCCGTGGGCCGACCGCCGACTGCTCGTGGCGCTGCCGCTCGTGGTCGTGCTGGTGGTGGTGGCCGCGGCGTGGACTTGGCGTGGCCAGAGGTGGTCCGACGTGCGGATGACGTTGCGCGACAGCGGTGTTCCAGTGTTCAGTGACCGCGCTGCGACGCCTCGGGTGACGGTGTCGTCATCCGGGCCGGGCCGCGCCGGCCGCGCGGTGGCGGTGCTCGTCGTGGCCGCGACCGCGGTACCGGCGGTGCTCGCCACCTGGCCGCACCGGTCCGGGGGCGTCGAGCGGGGCTCGCTCGACGCGGTGCGCACGGTCTGCTCGGCGCTCGACCCCGGCGACGTGGTGCTGGCGGTCGACTCGCGCTCGACACGGGAGTGGCCCCAGGTCGTCCGCGGGATGTGCGGGGTCGAGGTACTGCTCCTGACGTCGGGCGTTCAACGGGACCCCGCGGCTGCCGGGGCCGCGGTGGCGGCGGTACGCGACCGGTTGGCGACACTGTCCGGCGAGGGGGGTCGTCTGGTGCTGTTCGCCGCGGACCGCCGCGAGTCCCTGACCGTCCTCGGAGCGACGCCCGTGGAGGTGCTCGACATCGTCGTGCGTGAGGACGAGCACGCACTCGACCGTCCACCGACCCGCACCGACCCGCGGCCCGAGCGCGTCTGGATCGCCGCGGAGCCGATCGGCGCACCATGACCCCGGCGCGGGTGCACGACCGGGAGTGCGTCGTCGTGCTGCGTTCCGTGTTGTCCGCCCGGGGTCCTGCACCGGTGTCGGTCGCGGCGCAGGCCGCCGAGGCAAGCAGCGATGTCGTCGGCTACCGACGCGCTCTGCGGGCCGGCTCCTCCTCGATACTCGGGCGCACGGCGACGATCTTGGTGAACGGCTCGGCAAGGGTCGTGCCTACATCATCCCAGGGCACGACGGACGTCGTCACCGGCGCCGGGTCGAGGCGACCCGCGGCCAGCAGTGCGAGCGGCCCGTCGGGTCGGTCCAAGAGGGGACGGGTATGTACCCAGCCTGTCGAGAAGGACTGGCTGTTCCGGTACATGCTGCGCGTCGGAAGCGGGACGGGCCCGCCGAGATGGACCACCGCGCTGGTGCTCGTGATGTGTCCGGCGCGAGCGGTCTGCGCGATGAGGTCGTGGAGTGTCGCCGGGTCGCCGGAGGCGTCCACCGTGACGTCGAAGCGCTCCGCGCCGAGCTGGTCGCGCAGCCTGCCCTCGGCCGGGTCCAGGCCGGTCGCTCCGTAGGTCGCGGCAATCTCGCGGCGACGATCGTCGTGGTCCGCGTAGACCACACGTTCGACGCCCAGGGCGGCTGCTGCCGCGATGGCGTACAGGCCGATGCTGCCGGGTGAGGCGCCGCCGGCGACGAGGACGCTGCCGCCGCGACGCTCCGCGAGCGGCGGCCCCACGGCCCGCCATCCGTCGGTGATGTTGTCGGACAGGCCCGCTGCGTCGACCGGATCCACACTCGGAGGCAGTGGTACGAGCATGTGGTCGGCCCACGGCACGGCCACCAGGTCTCCCAGGAACGCCCCCCATGGCCCGCTCGCCTGCCCCCAGCCGTAGCACGCCTCGTAGGCGACCGAGCTGCACTGCGCATCGTGCCCGCGCCGACACGCGATGCAGGAGCCGCAGGAGATCTTCCACGGGATGACGACCCGGTCGCCGACGGCGAACTGCTCGACCCCGTCTGCGACGTCGACGACCTCGCCGACGCCCTCGTGCCCGAGTGGTACCGGGCCGGTGACGGGCAGCCAGCCGGCCAGGACCACCCCGTCGAAGTCGCACGTGCTCACCGCCAGCGGACGCACCAGTGCCGCCGTCGACCTGTCCAGGGTCGGCTCCGGCACGTCGAACCAGGTCAGCACGCTCGGCGACTCGAAGTTCAGCTGTCTCATGTCCGACACGCTGGCCGATACCGCTCGGTCTCATCAAGGATGGTGCCCATGTCGACGGACACCGGCGCCGGTGGCGCTCCGGCCGCGCTCGCGGTGCGTCGACGCCTCCTCGACGCCACCTGCCGGCTGGTGTACCGGCACGGAGTCGCCGGCACCAGTGTCCAGGCCATCGCGGCGGCGGCCGGAGTCGCGAAGATGTCGCTCTACCGGCAGTTCCCGGGCGGGAAGGACGAGCTGGTCGCTGCGGCGCTGGCCGACCAGAGCGAGCGAACCGTGCGGCACCTTCTCGACGCGGCGCGGGCCAGCGCCGGCAACGGCTCGGAGACAGGCCCGGTCGCGGTCGTGCTTGCCCTCTTCGACGTCATCGACGCCCAGGCCCGACGGCCAGGCTGGCGAGGGTGCCCCTTCGTCAACGCCGCCGCCGAGCTGCCCACTGGGCACCCGGGCCGAGAGGTGGTTCTCGCGCACAAGCGACGACTGCACGCTCACCTCAGGGGTCTGCTACGAGCGGCGGGGCAACAGGACGACCCCCAGACCGAGAGGCTCGCGCACACCATCGCGATCCTCATCGACGGCGTGCTCGTCTCCAGCGGGCTGACTCCAGAGGTGCACGCTGCGCGCGTCGCCCGGCAGGCCGCCGCGGAGCTGCTGAGTCGCGCAGAGACTTTCGCCTCCCTCGGTAGCCCACCCGAGATCGGCGCGCCCTGACCGCCGCACCGGCGGGCGCACCGGTGAGGAGGGCGTCATCCGGCAGCCTTCGGCGTCATCCGCACGGGACCTCCACGCGACGTGGCTCGGCCTACGGGCCGGTCGTGCCCCCGCGACCGGGCGGGACGTCGCCGAGCTCGACGACCATGTCGAGGTGGCCGAGGTGGCGGGCGTACTCGGCAAGCACGTGGAAGCAGATCCACTCCAGGGTCGGCGGGTCCGCCGCGAACCGGCCACCGCTGGTGGCGGTCTCGTCGAGCGGATGACGCGCCAGCACCTCGCGGGTGCGCGCCCCTACCCGGTCGAGGCGGACGGCCAGCTGCTCGGCGGTGACGCCGTCGGCGACGGCCCATCGAGCGCTCGGTCGCGCGGGGCCGGAGTCGTCGGACTCCCACGGCTCGGGGACGTTCCAGTCGCCCCACGGCGCGTCGACCGGCTCGCCGAGGAAGCCCCAGACGAACCACCGCTGCTCCATGTGCAGGCAGTGCGACAGCAGCTCGAGCGGTGTCCAGCCGCTCGGCACGAGCGTGGTGCGCTGCCGGGCGACGGGCAGGGCGAGCACGGTGCGGGCCAGGTCGGCGCGTGCCCAGTCGAGATAGTCCGCCCACCGCGTGGCGCCCGGCGGGCCCGACTTTGCCGGTTCGGCCGGGTGAGCCGCCGGTTCGGCCGGATGACGTGCCACCCGCCGGTCCTCGGACGGGGTCGGTGCCGGTGCCTCGCTCATCCGCGCTCGAAGACCGCCTTGACGTGGCGCTGCACGGCCGCGCAGGTGTGCGGGTCGACCGCCACCACGAGCCCGGGGCGGGTCGAGTGCGCGGCGTACGCTGTGCCGTCCGGATGCAGCGCAGCACCCCCGGCCTCGGTCATGAGCAACGTGCCCGGTGCGTGGTCCCACGGGTTGGAGCGGGAGTAGACGATGTAGTCGGCGGCGCCCTCGATCACGCGCGGGTAGTCGACGCCGCAGCACACCCAGGACGGGCGGAGCGGCGGCATCCCGGCGAACGACTCGCCACGCAGCGCCCACAGCGAGGTGACCCCGCGGGGGTCGGCGTCAGGTGCCACGGGAGTGGTCGTCATCCGCTCTCCGTCACGCCACGTGCCCGCACCGCGTTCGGCGACCCATGACACCCCGTGCGCCGGCTGGTGCACCCAGGCCCGAGTGGTCTCGCCGCCGCGTACCTCGGCCACCATCACCGCGTGGTCGGGCGAGCCGGCGACGAAGTTCTTCGTGCCGTCGACCGGGTCGACGGTGAACGCGTGCTCGGCGGAGAGGTACCGGTCCATCAGGGCGCGCTCGGCGGAGAACGCCTCCTCGCCCAGCACGACGGCGTCGGGGTACGCGTCGAGCAGCCTGGTGGTGAGCAGCTGCTCGGCCTCCCGGTCGGCCACGGTGACGAGGTCGCCGGGGTTCTTCTCGGCGATCTCGCTCTCGGCGAGGCGCCGGAACCGGGGCGAGACGGCAGTGGCGGCGACCTCGGCGAGGAGGTCGCGGACGGCGTCGGTCGACAGGCCGGTCACGAGCGACACCCTGCCACACCCCGTGCCGTCGCCGGACCCGGCCCCCGGGGCCGGCACCCCGGGCCGCTACCCCGGCGTCGGCCTCGTGCCGTCGCCTCGCGCCTTGGCCTCGTGCCGTCGCCTCGGTCCTGGCTCC
>JBOFBK010000046.1:0-3671 GCA_051645525.1 Dermatophilaceae bacterium
GGCCACGTGGTGACCAACATCGGCAACGGCTACTGCATCAACACCAGCCGGCACACCGGCACGGTCGTCGACTTCGGTCGTGGTCTGCGGATCACCCGAACGGCCGAGTACGGCCCGGCCAGTGGCGCGCGCTTCCTCGGCTGGTCCTACTACAACGGGGCCAACGGCCAGATCGACATGGTGCCGTGGTCCCCGGGCGGCGGAGGTGGAGCTCAGAGCTGGGCGTTCAACCCGCCGGATGCCGCGATGCAGCAGCGCATCCAGGCGGCGCTCCAGGCCCGCGGCCGCTACGACGGCGCGGTGGACGGGGTGTGGGGGGTGAACTCGATCAAGGGCATCCAGACGACCGTCAAGAACGTCGGCTACGAGGGTCTGGTCGACGGCATCCCCGGCCACGACACCTGCCACTACGTGCAGGTCTACGCCGAGAGGTTCGGAGACTACGACGGCCCGGTCGACGCGGTGCTCGGGCCGCACTCCTGGGCCGGCTTCGCACTCGGGCTCGAGCGGCCGTGAGCACCTGCTGAGCAGCCCCGGCCGCGCGGCGCTCCTCCGGCACATCGCCCTGTCCGTGGTCCTCGGCCGGATGCCGCCCCGGCCGAGGACCATGACGTCCCGGGCGACGGAGCTCGAGCGGCGCCGCACCGTGCTCGTCGTAGTAAGGCCGGCGCCAGCACGGCGTAAGGAGGCGGCGTCATCCGTTCGCCCGACACGTCGGCGTCTCCGGACTTCATCAGAATGGGCACGGCGGCTGAGGACCGACTGCCATGATCGGGTCCTGTACCTCCGCAGGGGTGGTGTTCGCCGGCGGTCGGTCTCGACCGCACCCTGATCGAGGAGGCAACGTGGTCTCGTCCGACAACGCGAGGCGCGCAGTGGCGCAGCGGCTCAACTCGGGCCTCGACCGGGCCACGCAAGTGTCCCGGCCGGTGCTTCTCCGGCATATCGCGCAGTCCCGGCGCTCGCGACCCGATGCCACCCCGGCCGAGATCGTCGATGTGCTCGGCCGGCGCTTCACGGCAGCCGTGAGCGCCACCGGCGCGGCCTCGGGCGGAGCTGCCGCGGTACCCGGCATCGGGACGCCTGCTGCGTTGGGGCTCGCCCTCGGCGACGCCACCGGCTTCACCGCGACCGCGGCCCTCTACGTGCTCTCCCTCGCCGAGATCCACGACCTTCCGGTCGCCGAGCTCGAACGGCGCCGCACGCTTCTTCTCGGTGTCCTGCTCGGTGATGCGGGCGCCAGCTCGGTCCAGAAGGTCGCGGCGCGGACGGGCCCGCACTGGGGGAGGGCTGTGGTCACGTCGGTCCCGGTCGAAGCCCTTCGGCAGGTGAACCGAGTCCTCGGTCACAACTTCATCACCAAGTACGGGACGAGGCAGGGCGTCCTCGTCCTCGGGAAGCAGGTGCCGTTCGGTATCGGCGCGGCCATCGGCGGCGTCGGCAACGCAGCGTTCGCCCGGCTCACGATCCGCAGCGCCAGGCGCGCGTACGGGCCGCCTCCGGCACATTGGCCCGCTCACTTCGAGAGCCATCGGCCCCAGGAGGCCGAGGACTTCGATGACGTGGGCGCTGCGAACGATATGGGCGCTGCCGCCGACGTTCGCGCCGACGGACGGTCGTGACCGTCGCGTCGCAGCTCCGCACTGGGTGAGCACTGCCGCGTCGATCGAGCGGGGGCAGCAGCGGGTGGTGGCGTGCGTCATCCGGGCCGACTCGCTGAGCTCCACCTGCAACGTGCAGCACTTACCTGTCGAACTACAGGGCGCTGAGGTGCCGCGGTGTCACCGTCCGGAGTGCCGGGGTGAAGCCGGCGCGCTTGTCGTGACAGCCGGTCCAGCCGTGCTCGGTGACGACGTAGACATCGCCGTCGAAGGCAGAGCGGAGGTGGTTGCTGTAGTGCCACGCCAGCATCCAGAAGGTCTCCTCCGGCCCCGGCACGACCCGCCCCGACCGGCAGACGACGGTGACCAGGACGGACTGCGGCGGTTCCCAGCCGCCGTCGCGCCACGGCCGAGACGCGACCATCTCCTCGGCATGTGACCGCAGCAGGTCGGACGCGTCGAACCGGGTCGGTCGCGCGCCGCGGTGCACCCGCACTGCGTCGAGGACCATCTGTGCGGGGGCGTCCGCGCGCGGCAGCCGGGCGACGAGGACGTCGCCGGCTGTCGGTCGACATCGCCGGAGGACGTCGTCGATCACTGCTGCCGGGTCGTTGACCTCCCAGGGGTCGCGAATCGTCATGCGCGAGACGGTGCCAGAAGCACGCCCGGCGCCGGGCCCGTCATCCACAGGTCACCCGCCGGTGGATGACGCGCCGCAGCTGTCCCCGCGACAGGGCAGGCTGGGCAGGGTCACCGAGGATGACGAGGAGCGGGCGATGGGATACGACACCGAGTACCTGGGGCACCTCGAGGTCACTCCGCCGCTGAACCGGGTTGAGGTGGAATGGCTCTCGGGCTTCGCTGACTGGGGCGCCCTGCCCGACGGCGACCCGTTCACGCTGCCGATGAACCCGCGGGCCGCGCTGGCGACCGCCTTCCGGAACGCTGGTGACGGGATGACCGGCCCGAGGAACATCCCGCGCGGCACCCGCGACTGGCGCGTCTCCGACGACGGCACCCGAATCTCCTGGCGGCGTGCCCCGAAGTCCAACGACGCCGTCCACACCCTCACGTTCCTCGTCGAGACCTATCTCGGCGTGGACGCCGCCGCGAGGTCGAGTGGCAATCCCGACTTCGTTGCGTTCACCTTCGACCACCGGCTCGACGGGCTGATCGTCGGTGAGCGGGACGACACCGAGGAGCTGTTCCTCCTCGAGGTGAGGGACAGCATCATCACCCACCACACCATCGTTCCCCGAGTGGAGCGGCGGCACGAGTGACGTGTGTCAGCAGGTGGGCCGCGTCATCCGGCCTGCTCGCGCACCAGGGGATGAGGCCGACGACCAAGGGCGGGCGCTACGTCATCGAGCGGGCCGTGCTCGACCAGCTCGGCAACTTCTGAACGCCCGGGCAGGGAGGATGTCGGCGGCGCCTGATGTCGAGGTTTCCGGGGACGACAAGCCCGCCGAGGTGTACCACTCGTATGGCGAGGGTGTCGTCGAGCCACCGTCGTCGTTGCTGCTCGTCGTAGGGCGACCGCCGTCTCGTTCCGAGGTGTCGATCGGCCCGTCAGGGGTCGCTCGCGACGAGCTCGACCTCGTAGCCGTCGGAGTTGGCCAGGTACGAGCCGTAGGTCCTGGGCCCGCCGGCGTGCGGATGCCGGTCGGCGAAGAGCAGCGTCCAGCCGTGCTCGGGCGCCTCGGCGGTGAGCGCGTCGACTCGTGCGCGGTCGCCGGCATGGAACGCGAGGTGGTTCAGGCCGGGCCGGGTCCGCTCGTGCGCGACGCCGAGCATCGCGGCGGACTGCTCGACGACGACGTAGGTGTCGCCGAGCCGCCAGCTGCGTCCGCCGGCCCACTCCTGGAACAGCTGGTAGCCGAACTCGCCGAGCAGCCATCCCCACTCGGCAGTGGCTCGCGCGAGGTCGGGCACCCAGAACTCCACGTGGTGCAGCGTCCCCGGTGTCGGCGCGCTCATCCGGCATCGGCGCCGGCGGGTGACCCCGACGTCCCACGGGCTGCATCGCGCACGCTGCACCCTCCCGAGCCGACGCGCCCGCGTCAACCCGAC
>JBOFBK010000047.1:0-11487 GCA_051645525.1 Dermatophilaceae bacterium
TAGCACTCCCGCCGTCGGCGTCCCGGACGGTGCTCACCGGCGCACCTCCCCGGCGAGGTCCCAGCGCCGTACCACCCGGAGCACCGGGAGGAGCAGGATGACGACGACCACAAGCCAGGCGGACCGGGTCCACCACCACGCCGCGTCGGGTACGGAGGGCAGCGGGCCGATGGCCGTGTGCCAGGCCCACACGAGCAGCGCCACGACCGGCATGTGCCACAGGTAGGTGCTCATCGCGACGACGTTGACGGCGAGGACCGGCCGCCAGCACCACGGCCGCCGCAGGATCCGGGCCAGCGCCGGTCGGACCGCGAGGACGACGCAGATCTGAAGTGTGCCGACGACGAGCACCGGCAGGGTGGTCGGCAGCATGTTCGACTCGTATTGCGCCGACGCGACCATCGACGCGGGGTACGGCCCGGGACCGGTCAGCAGCGCCAGGGCGGCCACGGCGGCGCCACCGAGCGGGAGGTGGCGCCCGGGCGCGTCGAGCACGCCGTCGCGCCACAGGTAGCCCAGCTGGTGGCACAGCAGCCAGACCAGGGCCGTGGTCGCGACGCCGAGGACCGGGACGCCGGCGACCCGCACCGCGTCCAGCGCGGCGAGCACCAGCCCACCGACGACGACGACGCGGGCGCCCCAGCGCTCGTGCCACGCGGCGGTGACCGGTGTCAGCGTCGCGGCCGCCGCGTAGACGAGGAGGAACCACAGCGGAGCCAGCACGCCGGGGGCGAGGACCGCGAGCGGCGGCTGGCCGGCGAGCCGCAGGACCACCTCGGTGAGGCCCCAGCACACCAGGAACGGCGCGAGCGGCCGGCCGAGGCGCCGCACGCGGCGTCGCAGGAACTCCCGGGAGGTCCGAGCCGACCGGCGGCCGGTGAGGTGGACGAAGCCGCCGACGGCGAAGAAGACCGGCATCACCTGGAGCAGCCAGGTGGCCAGCCAGCCGCCCGGGACGGCGTCGACCGGGCCGGGCATCACCAGGCGGCCGTCGTCGACCTGGAGCAGCGAGAGCGTGGTGTGCCAGATGACGACGACGGCGACGGCCGCGGCCCGCACGGCGTCGACGCTGCGGTCCCTCCCGCGCGGCTCCGGGTCACCCGGGGACCGCGGCTCCGCGTCACCCGGGGAGTGCGACGGACGGGGTGTGGCACTGGGCGCCCCGGGAGGCGCGTCCGGGTGGGCGTCGCGGTGCGCCTCAGGGTGAGGGATACCGGTCATGTCGGGCTCCACGGGGACGTGGCGGCGCGGGGCCTCGATCGTCGGTGCTGCGGCTGGACCGCGAGCTCCACCGCGGCCGGTGCGCTCGTTAGGGTGACCCGATGGCGCGCTACCTCGACGTGCACCCGGTCGACCCGCAGCCCCGCGCCATCGCCCAGGCGGTCGGCTCGCTCCGCGGCGGCGGACTCCTCGCGTACCCAACCGACTCGGGGTACGCCCTCGGTGCGCTCATGGGGGAGCGCGGCGCCCGAGACCGCATCCTTGCCATCCGCGGATTGGACGACCGTCACCACTTCACCCTGGTCTGCCGCGACTTCGCCCAGCTCGGCCAGCTGGTGCACGTCGACAACCACGTGTTCCGCGCGGTCCGGGCTGCCACGCCCGGGCCGTTCACCTTCATCCTCCCGGCCACCGGCGAGGTGCCGCGGCGGCTGCTGCATCCTCGCAAGCGCACGGTCGGGGTCCGGATCCCCGACCATCCCGTCGTCCGGGCGCTGCTCGCAGAACTCGGTGAGCCGCTGCTCTCCTCGACCTTGATCCTGCCCGGCGCCGATGCCCCGATGACCGACGGCTGGGCCGTCAAGGACGCGCTCGACCATGTCGTCGACATCGTCGTCGACTCGGGTGAAGTGGGTGCAGAGCCCACCACGGTCGTCGACTGGACCGCGGGCGTGCCCGAGGTCGTGCGCGTCGGCGCGGGCGACCCGTCACGGTTCGGATGACGGCTCGCCTCCGGACGCGCCGCAGCCACCGGTGAGGAGCCGGGGGCGCGTGGTCGGATGGCGTTCGGTGAGCTGCCGTACAGCGCGCCCCCGGCCGGGCGTGCCTGTGGCGGAAGCCGAGCGGGTCGGCACCCGGTCAGGACGGTCTCGCCGCAGTCGTGACGACACCGGGTGGTTCTCGACTCGTAGGCCGGCCAGCACACCACGGCGATCGTCGCGGTCATCGGCGAGGACCGAGCAGGCTCATCCCGCGCCCCGGCCGCGCCGGAGTATCGCCACCCACATCGGAGGCCCGTCGGGGCGGTGCGGATGCGGGCGGCGCACGAGCGACTCGAGCACGACATCATCCGCAGCGAGCGCTCGCACCTCGTGCTCGTCGAGCAGCCATGGCGGCGCGGATGAGGAGGGCGTCCCCGTCTCGCGGACGACCTGCACGACCACCATGGCGCCGCCCGGAGCGAGGAGCGCGCGTAGCCCGGCGCCGGCGGGGGCACGCAGTGAGGGATGGAGGGCCTGCACGGTGAACACCTCGACGACGACGTCGAAGGCGCCACGGAGGTCCGGGGCGGGATCGAGCAGGTCGGCCACTCGATAGTCGACCGCCGAGCGCGGATGACGACCGCGCGCCAGGGCGACCGCACTCGGGCTGACGTCGAAGGCGACCGTCGCGAAGCCGCGGGCGGCGAGGTGCTCGGCATCCGAACCGAGGGCGGCGCCCACGACAACGGCCCGACGTCCCGCTGCCGGGCCGAGCGCGTCGACGAAGTCGGCCACCGGCGGGTAGACCGCGGCGCGGTCCCACGGCACGTCGATCTGCTCGTCGGCAGCAGCGCTCCAGAGCTCCTCGTACCAGCGGGTGGGCTCGCCGTCGGTGATGGCACGCACCGCGAGGCGGTCGGCGGAGGCGGCCCAGTCGCGGTCGGCAACCATGACTGCACGGTATTGCCGGGTGGTCATGGTCGGCCGAGGAGCAACGCCACCTCGACGTGGCGGGACTGCGGGAACATGTCGACCACCCGGCCACGCTCGGGGCGCCACGACGGCATCCGGCCGAGGTCCCGGGCCAGGGTGTCGACGTCGCAGCTCGAGTAGACGAGGTGACGCGCGGGCGAGCGGTCGAGCCGGGCGGCGAGGTCCGGTCCGAGGCCCCGTCGTGGCGGGTTGACGACGACGAGGTCGGGTGCCGGCTCGACCACCGCCGAGGTGGCGTCGCCCACGAGGAACGACACCGACCCGCCGTCGAGCGCAGGCGTCATCCGGCGGGCCGCCTCGCCGGCCGCGCGGACCGCCTCGCCGGCGGACTCCACGCCCACGACGTGGCGTCCGGGCGCGGCGAGATGCAGGGCGAAACCGCCGACGCCGCAGTACAGGTCGTGCACGACGCCCGGGTCGACGTCGTCGGCCCACTCCCGCACCTGCTGGTAGAGCGACGCCGCGACCTGAGTGTTGGTCTGGAAGAAGGAGCGGGGCGCGAGCAGCAGCGTGGCCGCGGGCAGGGGCATCGGCAGCAGCGACTGCTCCGTGACCACGTCCTCGACGTCGCCGTCGAGCACCGCCTTGTGCTCCGCGAGCACGTTGGTGCTGACGACGCGGGCCGAGGGGACCAGCCGGTGCAGCTCGGGCAGGTGGCGCCGGACCAGGTCGGCCGACGCCGGAGTGCGTACCACGAAGCGCACCAGCTGCTCGCCGGCAGGGGAGTGGGTGACGATGACGTGCTTGAGCTCGCCGCGTCGGGCCGGCACGTCGTAGGGCGCGATCCCCAGCGCGGCGACGAAGCGGTGCAGCGGGTCGAGCGTCGCCGTCAGTCCGGCCTCGTGGAGCCCACAGCGCCGCAGGTCGACGCCGCGACCCTGCCCGTCGAGGATGCCGAACGTGGGTCGTCCGCGCCGGCCGGCCACCACCAGCTTCGCCTTGTTCCGGAAGTGCGACTCCGGCGAGGTGACCGGCTCCAGCCAGATCGTGGACGCCGTGAACGGCGCGAGGGTCGAGGTGACCCGGGCGACCTTCTCGGCGAGCTGGTCGGCATAGGTCCGGCCCATCAGCGTGCACGAGCGGCATCGACCCGCGTCGAAGTAGCCGCACTGCATGGTGGCGAGCGTATGCGGATGCCGGTGACGTGCGAGCCGGGTGACCCCTGCGGTATCGGTGGCAAGGCTCGCACGTTGCCACGGCATTCCGAAGCCCGATACCGTGGCGGCACCTGCGATCCGTGGTGCCGTGCGGCATCCGGTGACCTTGCCCGACGACCATCCCCACCTCGGTGGGGGAGGGGACTCCCTGATGAGCCACGACGTAACGACCACCACCACCGTGTCGCCAGCGCACGACCCGCGCACGTACCGCCGGCTCCCGGTGAGCTCCCGACCGGTCGACCCCGCCACCGTCGAGCGGTTGCTCGCCGCGGAGTGGGAGCGGTTCCGGTCCTGGTCCGGTGCGTCGGGGGAGCACAACGTCCGGGCCAGTCGCACCCTGCCGCTCGGCGTCACGAGCTCCTTCCAGCACTGGGACCCGTACCCGGTGTCGGTCGCGTCGGCTCGTGGTGCGTGGCTCACCGACGTCGGCGGCAACCGGCTGCTCGACCTGTCCATGGGCTTCGGGGCGATGCTCGTCGGGCACCTCCACCCGGCGGTGGTGCAGCGGGTCACCGAGGCGCTCACCGACATCGGCACGCTGTTCGTCACGCCGTCGCCGCAGGCCACCGAGATGAGCGAGCGGTTCTGCGAGCGGTTCCAGATCGACATGCTGCGGTTCACCAACTCCGGCACCGAGTCGCTGATGTACGCCATCCGATGCGCCCGGGCCTACACCGGCCGCAAGGCGATCGTGAAGATCGAGGGCGGGTACCACGGCGGCTACGACGGGCTGTCGGTGTCGGTCAAGCCCGACCTCGCCGACATCGGTCCGGCCGACAATCCGATCCCCGAGGTGCCGTTCGACGCCGAACCGGGCACCGTGCACGTCGTCGCCTACAACGACCTCGGCCAGCTGCGCCGGGTGCTCGCCGAGCACGGCAACGACATCGCCGCCTTCGTCGTCGAGCCGGTCATCGAGAACCTCTCGATCATCGTGCCGGATGACGGGTACCTCGCCGGGGTGCGGGAGGCGTGCGACGAGCACGGGGTGGTGCTGATCTTCGACGAGGTCAAGACCGGCCTGACCGCAGGCCCGGCCGGGGCCGCGCAGCGGCTCGGCGTGCGCCCGGACCTCATCACGCTCGCCAAGTCGATCGGCGGCGGCCTCCCACTTGCCGCCTTCGGTGGCCGACGCGAGGTCATGGAGGTCGTCGTCGACGGCCGGATGGCGCACTTCGGCACCTACAACGGCAACCCGCTAGTCATGGCCGCGGCGCGCGCGGTCGACGAGGTCTGCACACCCGATGCGCTCGATGCCGCCGAGGCGGTCAACGTGCGGGCGCTCTCGGCGATCGACGCGATCATCGACGAGTACGAGCTCCCCGCCCACACGGTCGGCCTCGGGGTCAAGGGCTGCGTCACCTGGTCGACCACTCCGGTGCGCAACTACCGGGACTACAAGGCCACCGACTTCGGGCTGGCCGAGCTGTCCTGGCTCTGGGGTGTGAACCGCGGCGTGCTCACGCCGCCCGGGCTCGACGAGCAGTGGCTGGTGTCGCTCGCGCACACCGACGACGACATGACGGTTCTCGTCGACGACGTCCGCTCACTCGCGGCGGCGCTGCGCGGCTGAGCGACGGGCCTGAAGCGACGGGCCTGGAGCGACGGGCCTGGAGCGACGGGCCTGGAGCGACGGGCCTGGAGCGACGGGCGACCGGGCGGGCGGGATCACCGGCAGGCTCGCTCTCCGCGCGCCGATGCGACAGCGTTCGCCTAGCCCGCAG
Organism: Dermatophilaceae bacterium; assembly: GCA_051645525.1. Lineage (GTDB taxonomy): Bacteria > Actinomycetota > Actinomycetes > Actinomycetales > Dermatophilaceae > JBOFLG01. Next base: position 5,800 of record JBOFBK010000047.1, read on the forward strand.
GTCAGGGTCGTCCGGCATCCTCTCGGCGGCGCGGACGCCGTGACCGGTGACGGGTTCTACTCAGACGGGTCGCGAATGGTCGCCCCCCATCGCTCGACCGCATCTGCTGTATCAGCTGTTCTGCTGTTGGACCGGGTCAAGTTGCCGACCTCTCGACCTACGTGTGCCAGCTCGGCTCTGGTCGGCGATCGTCCGCTACGCCAGGATTCCTCGATTGCCCGATGCAGGGCCTGAGCGAGCCGGTCGGCCGCTGCCAGGATCTGCTGCCCGTTGCCACCGCCTTGGCGATGATCGACCCAGTCGGGAACACGAATCAGTACGCGGAAGGCGTCATCAAGCCCGGACAACGAGTACCGCACACGCGGGCGTACCGCCTCCATGGTCGCCTTCGCCGCCCGGGTCCTGGTGCGCCAGTTGGCGGCGGACTCCTCTCGACCGGCCGCCAACTGCTGGTGCAACACCGACGACATCGCCACCAGCGAGTGGATACTTTCTGCCAGCTGCGGCAACTCCGGCTCGAGCGCCTGGCGGTGTGCATCCTTGCGGTCCTTCGACCCGCTCGCAATCAGGTTCACCACCAGACTTGCGATCGCAGCACCTGCCGCCAGCAGCGCGGCGACCAGCGTCACATCCATCGGTGCCACCTCCATCCACGAGGAACTCACGCTACCGAGAAGCCGGTGGGTTCCGTCAGTGTCGAGACCGTGCACCGCACCGATCGCTGTTCGGGGTGCGACCTCCGCGGTTTAGCCAGTGCGCGTCGCCCGCCGGGGGTCACCGGCGGCCTTCTCGAGGAGGTCGAGGCCGGACATCGGGTCGTCAACCCGGGCGAGGGCAGTGGAGGGGACCCACGGCACCGGTCACCTCAAGGCACCCGACGTGCGCCGCGAGTAGCGACATAATTTAGATTATCGGCACTATGTCGAGCCGTTTGGGGTAAGCCTTACCCTGGTCCAGGACGCGCTCGCGACGACACCTGTCCGCGGCCCGACAACGACACCCTGAGGAGACCCAGGTGGGCAAGAAGTCCGCGACGACGAACCGCGGCCGACAGGCGAAGATCGACGAGCTACGGCAGGTACAGAAGTCGAAGGATCGACGCAGCCGCATCGCTATCGTCACTGCTGCCGTCACCGTCGTCGCCCTCATCGCCGGAGCCGTGGCGTTCGCGGTGTGGCGCGACATCGCAAGCACGCCGAGCCTGGCGGCGGTACGCACCTACGAGGTGGCTCGCGATCACACCACCGAGCCGGTCACGTACGAGCAAACGCCCCCGGTCGGCGGGCCGCACAACCCGGTGTGGCTCAACTGCGGCGAGTACGACAGCCCGGTCGAGAACACCCTCGCAGTGCACTCCCTCGAGCACGGCGCCGTCTGGGTGACGTACCGTCCGGGCACCTCGGAGGCCGAGCTCGAGACTCTGCGTGACGCACTCCCGGACACGTATACGTTGCTCACCCCCTATGAAGGACTGACCGCGCCGGTGGTGGTCTCGGCCTGGGGCAAGCAGCTCGCGCTCACCGGCGCTGACGACCCGCGCCTGCCGGAGTTCATCACGACCTATCGACAGGGGCCGCAGACACCTGAGCCCGGTGCTGCCTGCACAGGAGGCAGTGACGGTGAGCTGCCCCCGGTAGCGCCCGCGTCGCCGTCCCCATCGCCCACTGCGTCCCCGTCCCCGTCCCCGTCGCCGACGTCGTGAGTGCCACTCGCGGGTTGACCGAAGCCGACGTTCCGACCGGCGACACCGGTGGGTCGGGCGAGGCTGCTGTCGCGCGCCGGACGCGGTCGGTACTGATCGTCGTTGTCGCAGCCGTGGCCCTCGTGGTCGGCGCACTCGTCGGCGCAGGTGCGGCGATCCTCGCCGGGCGGGCTCCATCCGACACCTCTGTCGACGCCGGCTTCGCCCGCGACATGCAGACGCACCATGCCCAGGCAGTGGAGATGGCGTCGCTCGTGCGTGACCGCGGTGACGACGAGCAACTTCGTCTGGTCGCGTACGACATCCTGACCAGCCAGCAGCAGCAAATGGGCCAGATGTACGGGTGGCTTGTGCAGTGGGGCCTGCCGCAGACGGCGAGCGAGCCGCCGATGGCATGGATGCGGCGCGCAGGTCACGATATGGACGACATGGTGCCGACGGATCGCGACACCGCGACTATGCCGGGGATGGCCACGGCCGAGCAGCTCGACCAGCTCGAGGCCGCCGACGGGGTGGTCGCCGAGCGCCTCTTCCTGGAGTTGATGATCACTCACCACCGCGGCGGCGTCGACATGGCCGACGCCGCGCGCGCGAATGCCGAGACCACGGAGGTCCGCGCGCTCGCAGCGGCCATCAGCGAGGCTCAGGAGGCCGAGATCGCGCTGCTGACATCGCTGCTCGACGCCCGTCGCTGACCCAAGCCGGCCCCGACCGGTCGCTCCGAGGCACGTCAGTCCTGAGGAACCTAAGTCCCTCGGCGAAGGTCGGTCTCAGGTCGTGCCTCCGCCCTGGCCAGGCGACGACACTCGGCGCAGTCGACGGGCCTCGACCTCGTACCTGCTCCCGACAGCTCCCCCGGCACGGTAGAACCGCCGACGCAACGAGCCCTCCACCTCGACCTCGTCGTCGATGGACAGTTGCTCGGCGATTCGCCGGACCCCGGCCGTCCAACAGGCCACATCGATGGTGTCCACCGCACGTCGGGGCCGCCCCGCATGACCGCGGGACGCCCCGGGCGATGCGGTGCGCGGGACGACGACCCGGAGCATCCGCACCGTGTCGCCGCTGGGGAGCGTACGCGGCTCGCCACTCGCGGTCACCCGTCCGACGAGCAGCACCGTGTTGACCTCCGACATCGACCACCCGCTCCTCCTGCCGGGCCGGCGCCGGCTGAGGCACCAGCGTCGACCCACGGCACACCGCACGTCCACGCCCTCGGCAGGCGGCCCGGTGCATCTGTGGAGAACCCCGGCGAGTCGTCATCCCTGTGGACGACGCACATCGTCCGTTCAGACCCTGCACGCCCACTTCGGACGGCGGACGACGTGGCGGTCACCTATCGTGGAAAGCAACGCGTCAGCCAGCGCGTCGTGCGGTGCAGGCGCAGTGACACCACATCGGGAAACAGGTCATCCACGTGCGAACAGAAGCGCAACGGCGAGTGGCGCCGAGCGTCGCGGCGGCGCTCACCGCACTGGTCCTCGGAGCCACGGCGGCGTCGCCGGCGGCAGCTCGGGACGAGAACGACCTCAACCGCGCGACCCCGAGCGCCACCCAGTCTGCGCGGCACCCTGCATCCGCCTCCCCCACCTCGACCCGCACGTCATCGCCGAGCTCCTCGCCGTCCCCGACCCGCATGCCGGAGTCGACGCCGGAACCGGAGGAGCCCGACCCCCTCACCCGGGTCGACCTCTCGGCGCAGGTTGCCGAGGCCGAGCGCGTCGCCGCGCTTCTCGAGGCGTCCAACTCACGGGTCGCCTCCGAGATGCGCCGCATGGACACCCTGTCCGGCAGGTCCAATGCGCTGCTCGAGCGCCTTGCCAAGGCGCGCGAGGTCGAGGATGCAGCCCGCGACCAGGCGGCTCGCGCGCGCGCCGAGCTGGCCGTCGTCCAGAGTCATCTTGCCCGAGCGCGCACGGTGGTCCGTGACTGGGCGTTCTCGGTGTACACCGGAGGTGGCTCCGACGTGGAGATCTCCGGGATGCTCGACGCGCTGGCGGTGACGCCCGACCGTGCCGGCGATCCGCTCGGTGACCTGTCCTACCTCACCGACCAGCGCACCCGCGCCCTGGCCGATGTCCGGGCGCTCACCGCCGAGCAGCAGCGGCTCACCACCGTCGCCGAGCAGTCTGCTGGCACGGCGACCACCGCGCGCCGCAGCATCGAGTCCGACAAGGCCGCCCTCGACAAGGTCATCGTCGAGCAGCGGGCCCGGATCGGTGCTCTGCGCAAGCTGCAGATGGCCGAGGTCCAGCAAGCTGGGCCCATCGCCGGCATCCTCGTCGGCGCTCGGAGTCCGCAGGCACAGGCGGCAGCCTCGCGGCTACAGGCCGCACTCACTGCTGCGGTGATCGAAACCGCAACGGTCGGCAAGCCCTGTACCGACGACTCGGGTGTCCATCCCAACGGGCTCTTCCCGAACAGCGCCCTCTGTCCGCTGTGGCGCGCACCGGGCGAACGCCTGGCGCCACGCGCCGCAGCTGCGTTCAACGCGCTCAGCCAGGCCTATGCCGCGCAGACCGGTACCCCGCTCTGCGTCACGGACTCGTACCGGTCACTCAGCGAGCAGTACTCCATCAAGACCAAGCGTGGCCGTTTCGCGGCGACGCCCGGCACGAGCCGGCACGGCCTCGGCCGAGCCGTCGACCTGTGCGGCGGGGTCCAGCAGTTCGGCACACCGGCCCACCTGTGGATGAAGCAGAACGCGCCTCTCTACGGATGGTTCCACCCGTCCTGGGCCGCTGCCGGCGGGGCACTACCGGAGCCTTGGCACTTCGAGTACGGCGGCGCCTGAGAGCAGTGCGCTGTCGGCGCCTTCCCCGGCGTCCGCGCTGATACCTGCCGGTCGGCGGAACACCCGGTCACGACCGGTGGCGTGTTCCCGGTTCCTTGACCGGCACCATTACTGCGAAGCCGGCCCCGATGACCAGGACGATGCCGAGGATGCCCCAGTACTGCGTGTCCTGCTCACCGGTCACCAGCGAACCGAGACCGATGAAACCGCCGAACGCGAGGGGCGCGAGGAAGGACACCGCCCGACCGGTCGTCGCGTACAGACCGAAGATCTCTCCGCCTTTGCCCTGCGGGACCAGCCGTGCCAGGAAGCTCCGCGACGCCGCCTGAGCAGGCCCGACGAAAACGGTCATCAGCAGGCCCACGGTCCAGAACACCGGCGCTCCCCCGTCATGAAGCACGAAGATCAGGACGCCGAGCACGACCAGCGACGCCAGTGACACGAGGATGACGCGCTTCGGCCCGACCCGGTCGTCGAGCAACCCGAACGCCATCGTCGCCACCCCGGCGACGACGTTGGCCACCGCACCGAACACGATGACCTCGCCGTCGGACAGTCCGAAGGTGCGCGCCGCAAGGACTGCGCCGAAGGTGAATACGCCGGCGAGGCCGTCCCGGTACAGGGCGGAGGCGAGCAGGAACCACACCGTGTGACGGGAGACCTGCCACAGCCCGCGCACCGAACGCCACAGCAGTCGGTACGACTCGACGATGCCGACGCGGGGCGCGCGGGGACGGTCCGGGTCGCGGAGCACCATGAACGCCGGGATGGTGAACAGGGCGATCCACATGCCGCAGACCACCATCGACACCCGGATGTCGAGGCCGCTCTCGCCGGTCACCCCGAACAGGCCGACCTCGGGAGCGATGAAGGCGACGTTGAGGATCAGCAGCACGATGATCCCGCCGAGATAGCCCATCCCCCAGCCGATTCCCGAGACGCGCCCCACCGTTCGTCTGGTGGCGACCTGGTCGATCGTCGCGTTGTAGCCCACTCCGGCTACCTCGGACACGATCGATCCGGCGCTCAGAAGAGCCAGGCCGACCCACAGGTACCCGGGCTCCGGGCGAACGACCACGAGGGCAGCGGAGAGCACCGCCATGAGCCAGGTCAGCACGCGGAGGTTACGGACCGTGCGTCCCGACCGGTCGGAGTTCTGGCCGAGCACCGGGGCGACGAGAGCAATGACCAG
>JBOFBK010000048.1:0-7441 GCA_051645525.1 Dermatophilaceae bacterium
AGGCCTTGACGATCGACTCGTGCAGCCCGACGCCCCAGAGCACCCGGTCGCCGACGGCACACTCGACGTACGCCGCGGCCCGGGCGTCGCCGCCCGCGGAGAGGGCGTGCTCGGCGTAGTCGAGCACGCGCACGTCCACACCCAGCGGCTCCAGCGCGGCGATGAACGCCGCGATCGGGCCGTTGCCGGTGCCGAACACCTCGATCTCGCGCCCCGTGTCGGCGACGACGGCGTCGATCCGGTCGAGTCCGTCATCCGAGCCGACCAGGGTGGAGCGCACCGGCGAGAAGCGGCCCCAGCGCTGCTGCGGGTCGTCCGCGTGGAGGTACTCGTCCGCGAACATCTGCCAGATCTGCGCCGCCGACAGCTCGCCGCCCTGCGCGTCGGTGCGCGCCTGCACCACATGGCTGAACTCCACCTGCAGCCGGCGGGGCAGGTCGAGCCCCTGCTCGGCCTTCAGTAGGTACGACACCCCGCCCTTTCCGCTCTGGCTGTTGACCCGGACGACGGCCTCGTAGGACCGGCCGATGTCGTGCGGGTCGATCGGCAGGTACGGCACCCCCCAGTCGAGGTCGTCGACCTCCTTACCGGATGCCGCCGCGCGCCGGTCCATGTCCTCCAGGCCCTTCTTGATGGCGTCCTGGTGGGACCCGGAGAACGCGGTGTAGACAAGGTCACCGCCCCACGGGTGACGCTCGTGCACGGGCAGCTGGGTGCAGTACTCGACGGTGCGGCGGATCTCGGCCATGTCGGAGAAGTCGATCTGCGGGTCGATGCCCTGGCTGAAGAGGTTCATGCCGAGGGTGACCAGGTCGACGTTGCCGGTGCGCTCGCCGTTGCCGAACAGGCAGCCCTCGACGCGGTCGGCGCCAGCGAGGTAGCCGAGCTCGGCGGCGGCCACGCCCTCACCGCGGTCGTTGTGCGGATGCAGCGAGACGACCACCGAGTCGCGGCGGGCGAGGTGGCGCGTCATCCACTCGATGGAGTCGGCGTAGACGTTGGGGGTCGCCATCTCCACGGTGGCCGGAAGGTTGACGATCATCTTGTGGTCGGGCGTGGGGTCGATGACGTCGATGACCTCGTTGCAGATGCGCACCGCGAACTCGAGCTCGGTGCCGGTGTAGGACTCGGGCGAGTACTCGTAGTAGACGGTGGTCTCGGGCACGGTCTCCTCGAGCTTGCGGCACAGCCGGGCGCCCTGAACCGCGATGTCGACGATGCCGTCCTGGTCGAGGCCGAACACGACGCGACGCTGCAGCACCGAGGTCGAGTTGTAGAAGTGCACGATGGCCTGCTTCGCCCCGCGGATGGCGTCGAAGGTGCGCTCGATGAGGTGGTCGCGGCACTGGGTGAGCACCTGGATCGTCACGTCATCGGGCACGTGCCCGCCCTCGATCAGCTCGCGACAGAAGTCGAAGTCGGTCTGGCTGGCGCTCGGGAAGCCGACCTCGATCTCCTTGTAGCCCATCTTCACGAGGAGCGTGAAGATGCGCATCTTGCGCTCGGAGTCCATCGGGTCGATGAGGGCCTGATTGCCGTCGCGCAGGTCGACGGCGCACCACCGAGGAGCCGTGGTCATGACCTGGTCGGGCCAGGTGCGGTCGGGCAGGTGGACGTCGATCTGCCGCTGGAACGGCACGTACTTCTGGGTCGGCATGCCGGAGGACTGCTGGGAGTGGATCACGATGTCGGTTCCTTCGCGCTACTCGTCGGGAGGCTCAGCCGGTGCAGCACGCACTCCGCGACGAGGGCGGCCGATGTCAGGCCCCGCCGCGGCAGCGAAGGAGGAGGCACGAGAGACGCACGGTGCCGAGTATGCCCGAGGCGCCGCCGTCCGGGAAAGGGATCGACCGGATGGATGACGACCGGGTGGATGACGGCCACGGATAACGACCGCGGGTAGCGACCATGGATGACGGCGGCGTCCCTTCCGGGCACGCCGCCGTCATCCGCGATCTCGTGACGGTCAGCGGCAGCTCGACCCGCTGCAGGTGCTCAGCTGCCCCAGGCGCTGCGCCATCGACGCGGCGAGGTCGGCGTTGGCCGCTCGACCCTCGTCGGTGGCCAGCAGGTTGTCGAGCTGGTACGGGTCGGCCCGGAGGTCGTACAGCTCGAGGTCACCCGACCCGTCCTGCCACTCCACGTAGGTGTGCGTCTCGGAGCGCAGGCCGCGCCATCCGGGGAGGTCGGTGTTGACGCCGCTGGGCAGCTCCTCGGCGACCCCGTCGGAGCTGGTCGTCCCGGAACTGACGTACTGCCCGATGAAGTCGGTGCGCCAGCCGGCCGGGGATTCGCCGCGCAGCTGCGGCACGAGCGAGCGCCCGTCCATGTCGGCCGGAACCTCCAGGCCGGCCAGCTCGAGCACGGTCGGCGCGATGTCGGTGAGCAGCACCATGTCGGTGCTCGTGCCGGCCTGCGCCTCGGGCCCGGCCACGACCAGTGGAACCCGCAGCGACTCCTCGTAGGGGGCCTGCTTCTGCCACAGCCGGTGAGCGCCCATGTTGTAGCCGTTGTCGGAGACGAACATCAGGTAGGTGTTGTCGAGCTCGCCGGTCGACTCGAGGGTGTCGACGATGCCGGCGACCATCTCGTCGACGGCGAGCAGCGACCCCATCCGGTCCTGGTGGTCGGTGTCCCCGACCCGACCCAGCAGCCGGGACCGCTGAGCTGCTTCGTCCTGCAGCCACTGAGGCTTGTCGCTGACGTCCTGCTCGTCGTAGTTGGCCGGCCGGGGTGCCTCGTCGTCGGCGAACCGGTGACCGGCGTGCCGGGGAGCGGGCGGCAGCGGGTAGTGCGGGGCACTCGGGTTGACCGACCACAGGAAGGGGGTGTCGCCCTCGGCCGCTCGCCGGATGAAGTCGGTCGACTTCGCGGCCATGACGTCGGTGACGTAGTCGGACTCTGCGTCGCCGTACTGGACGATGGTGCCGTTCTCGTTGAGCGAGTAGCCGTACCCGTCGAAGAAGTTGGTGTCGACCGACCCGTACCACTCGTTCCAGCCCGGCGGGACGTGTGTGGGGTCGTCCTCGATGCCGTTGAGGTACTTGCCGGCGAGCCCGGTGCGGTATCCCGCGGCCTGGAGGTCGGTGGCGAAGGTGTTCTCCTCGTTGCCGTTGGCCACGAACTGCTCCCAGCCGCCGAAGTCGCCGCTGTTGGTCAGCACGCCGGTGTTATGCCCGTACTTGCCGGTGAACATCGTCGAGCGTGCCGGGCAGCAGATCGGCGTCGGCGCGAAGGCGTTCTCGAACACCGTGCCCCGGTCGGCCAGCAGCTGCTTGGTCTGCGGCATCGCGTCCCAGTAGGGGGTGTTCACCTGGTCGAGGTCATCCATGACGATCATCACGACGTTGGGGGCCGCGTCGACCGCTGTCCCGGCCTCGGGTTGCGCCTGTGCGCTCCCCCCGGATATCACCGGCCCGAGCAGTGCGGCGAGCAGCACCGTGAGGACGGCGGCGACGGCCGTGCGACCGCGCGGATGACGACGTGGTCGCTGGGCGATGGAGGGTGGACACGCGGACGTGGGTGTCATGAAGGGAGATCTCCTCGGGTGGTGGTGTGCGCAGGGCCGGGGCCGCGCGCCGGACCTCGCCGATCTTTCGGCCGCTCCCTGGCGACCGGCTCGCCAGAACCTGGCGATGACGTCAAGGAACCGGCCGCCGGGGTGCGGCGTGAGGAGAAACGGAGTGCGGTTCGAGCGTGCCGCCGGGCAGGCTGGGCGGATGACGCCCACCCGCCACACCCGGCTGTCTCCCGACCATCGCGCGGCACCGCCGCCGGGGACCACCGCGCGAGCGCTGACGCCCGACGACCTCGACGCGACGTTCGCCGTGTACGCCGCCGACGAGCTGGCCGATGCCGGAACCGTCGCGGTCGAGCCCGAGGACCTCGCCGGCGAGTGGGCCCGGCCGAGCTTCGACCTGGCCACCGACTCGGTGGGCGTGTTCGCCGGTGGCGGCCTCGTCGCCGCGGCCGAGGTGAGCCGGGGCGGCACGCGCGCCGAGGGCGCGGTACATCCCGAGAGCCGCGGGCGTGGCATCGGCAGCTGGCTGCTCGGGTGGTGCGAGGCGCGAGCCGCCGAGCAGGGTGCCGCGACCGTGGGCCAGTCCGTGCCCGTGAGGTCCGCGGCCGAGGGCATCCTGCGGGCTCGGGGATACCGCCACGGATGGACGTCGCGGGTCCTGGCGCTTCCCGACGACACGGACGTGCCGTCTCGCCCGCTCCCCGACCGGTACCGGTTCGCCACGGCCGACTCACCCCCACGCGAGCGGGCGGCACACCAGGTCATCGACACGGCGTTCCGGGACTGGAGCGACCGCGGGGCCGGCACGTTCGAGGACTGGGCCGCGACGACGGTGCGCCGCCCGGGGTCGCAGCCGTGGCAGCTGCGGCTGGTCGAGACCGAGGGCACCGCGGTCGGTGCGGCGTTCGTGACGCTCGACCCGCGCGGAACGGGCTACGTGCAGTACCTCGCCGTCGACCGGGCGCACCGGGGCAGGGGCCTGGCCCAGGCGCTGCTCGCCGACGCCTTCACGCGGGCCCGCGAGCACGGCGCGACCCGCAGCGAGCTCGACACCGACACCCGCACCGGAGCGCTCGACCTCTACCTCAAGGTCGGCATGGAGGTGACCCAGACCTGGGTGCACCTCGTCGTCGAGCTGCCGCGACCGGCCGGCGACCGATGACCCGGGTGCACCGGGTGCACCGGGTGCACCGGGTGCCGCGGACCGGCAGGTCAGCCGGTGAGGCTGCCGGCAAGCTCGACGTATGCGGCTCGTGCGGCCGCGGCGTCCATCCCCGCCACCGCTGCCCAGGCGTCGTACTTGGCCCGCCCGACGGGGTTGGTGAAGCCAGGACGGCCGCCGTTCGCGTCACCCTCGGTGGCCTGCTTGTACAGCGCGTACAGCCGCAGCTTGGTGTCGGTGCCAGGGTCGGTGGGCAGCGCTTGGACCGCCGCCGCCGCCGCGCGGAACTGCGCCTCGTCAGCCATCCGGCCACTGTAGGCGCGGACCTCTGCCGGCACGACCGTCCCGCGGGAGACACGCCGCGGGAGGCGACCTGCACTGCGGGTACGAGGAGACGAGATGAGCCTGGTTGCGGAGCGGGCCGGCCCGCGGGGGTCGTCGACCATCGTGCTGCTGCACGCCGGCGTGGCCGACTCCCGGATGTGGGACGCGGCCTGGGTCGGCCTCACGGCGGTGCATGACGTCATCCGCTACGACCTGCGAGGGTTCGGAGCCTCGGATGACGCGCCCGCCGGCCCGCTCGACCATGTCGCCGACCTGGTCGACGTGCTCGACTCCTTCGAGGTGGCGGCTGCCCACCTGGTCGGCGCGTCGTTCGGATCCGGGGTGGCCGTCGAGACCACACTGGTGCACCCCCAGTCGGGTGCGGTCGCTCGCGCTGTGCCCGGTCGGTGGCAGCTTGCTGGTGGAGCGGACCGCCGCCCTCGCCGCGTTCGCCGAAGCCGAGAACGCCGCCCTCGCCTCGGGCGACCTCGACACCGTGCGCCTCGCGACCGACCGGTCGTCGCCGGTGTCGCCGGCGCCCGCCTGGTCGAGTGGGGCGGATGCCGGGCACTTGCCGGCGCTGGAGCACCCGGCCCGCTTCGTCGCGATGGTGCAGGAGTGGGTGGCAGAGACGGACTGACGGCGCAGCCGTGCGCTCAGGTCACGACGGGAGCGGCAGCCCGGTGGGGAAGCCGTCGATGCTGTGCCGGTTCTTCTCCTGCTGGTACGCGGCGATGCCGTCAGCGCCTCGGGCGGCGGCCCACGAGCCCATCAGGGTGCGCTGCTCGCGGAAGTCGAAGAGCGGCACCCCGAAGCCGCAGGACGTCTGCACCAGGTCGACGGTGACGTCGACAATGTTGCGAGCACCCGGCATGGCCGGGAAGAGTCGCTCGAGCTCGTCCCACTCCGGGTCGGGGCGATGGACGGCCCGAGCCGTGCCGTAGAGGCGCAGGATGAGCGGCTTGTCCTCGAAGGCGCAGAACATCAGCGTCATCCTCGGCGAGTCGAGCAGGTGCGCCGCGGTCTCGTTGCCGCTGCCGGTGCCGTTCAGCCACACCACCCGGGTGGGGGTGATGACGCGCAGCGAGTCCAGCCCTTTGGGCGAGAGGTTGACCCGGCCGTCGCGCGCAGCGGTGGCCACGAAGAACATCTGCTGCCGCCCGATGAACGACTCGAGCCGTTCGGTGATCCGGTCGTACTGAGTCGCCACTGCTGCGTCCTTCCCTACTCACCAGGAGCGTTCGGGCGTTCTTCGCCTAGCGGCGCTTGAGGAGCTCCTCGGCGATCTGCACCGCGTTGAGTGCGGCGCCCTTGCGGAGGTTGTCACCGACGACGAAGAGGTTGAGTCCCTTGCCCGCCGGCGCGGACTGGTCGGCTCGCACCCGACCGACGAACACCTCGTCCCGACCGGCCGCCTGGAGCGGGTTGGGGACGTCGGTGACGACGACGCCGGGCGCTTTCGTCAGGAGGGCGAGGGCGTCATCCGGGCTGATGTCACGGTCGAACTCGGCGCTGATGGCCAGGCTGTGGCCCGCGAAGACGGGGACCCGCACGCAGGTGCCGGACACGCGCAGGTCGGGGAGGTGCAGGATCTTGCGCGATTCGTGGCGCAGCTTCTGCTCCTCGTCGGTCTCCAGCGAGCCGTCGTCGACGACCGTCCCGGCGAGCGGGATGACATTGAACGCCACCGGCACCGCGTAGAGCTGGGGCTCGGGAAGGGCGAGGGCGGCGCCGTCGTGCGCGAGGGTCGTGGGGTCGCCGGCGGCGTAGCCGGCCTTGAGCTGGGAGTCGAGCTCGGTCAGGCCCTTCCCGCCAGAGCCCGAGACCGCCTGGTAGCTGCTGACCTGCAGGCGCACCAGACCGGCGGCGTCGTGCAGAGGCTTCAGCACCGGCATCCCGGCCATGGTCGTGCAGTTCGGGTTGGCCACGATGCCCACCGGGATGTCGTCGAGGTCGTCGGGGTTGACCTCGGACACGACCAGCGGCACCTGCGGGTCGCGGCGCCAGGCGCTGGAGTTGTCGACGACGACGGCGCCCGCAGCGGCGACCTTCGGTGCCCACTCCCGGCTGGTCGCGCCGCCCGCTGAGAACAAGGCGAGGTCGAGCCCCGCGAAGTCGGCGTCGGCGATGTCCTCGACGGTGACGTCGTTGTCGTCCCACGGCAGCGTGGTCCCCGCCGAGCGTGCGGACGCGAAGTAGCGGATCTGCTCGACGGGGAAGTTGCGCTCGAACAGCAACGCACGCATGACCCCGCCGACCTGACCGGTGGCACCGAAGACTCCGACTCGCATGGGCCGAGTCTAGAGACGTGGACGGATGACGACCATCGCGTTCGTCATCCGGGCGGCTCGCTGGGCGCCGGCGGCCGGACCGGCCGGGTTCGCCGGGAGACGAGGACAGCCCGGTCCACGATGGACCGGGCTGTCGTCTCGGTG
>JBOFBK010000049.1:0-10632 GCA_051645525.1 Dermatophilaceae bacterium
TGCGCCGGCTGCCGGTCACGTGCCGAGCAGCCGGCGCACCACCGCGTCGGCGAGCAGCCGACCCCGCAGGGTGAGCACCACGCGCCGGTCGCGCACGGCATCCGCGCCCTCGACCAGGCCGTCGGCAACCAGCCCGGCCACGGCGGCGCGCCCGGCGGTGTCGAGCACGTCGACCGGCAAGCCCTCCCGCAGCCGCACCCCGAGCAGCACCTGCTCCTCGTGCCGCTGGTCGGCGCCGAGCAGCTCCCGACCGGCCGCCGGCGAGGCGCCTGCCGACAGCCGGTCGCCGTACGCACGGGGGTGCTTGACGTTCCACCACCGGATGCCACCGAGGTGGCTGTGCGCGCCCGGGCCGACGCCCCACCAGGCGTCGCCGCGCCAGTAGCCCTCGTTGTGGCGGCAGCGGGCGTCATCCGCCCGGGCCCAGCTGCTCACCTCGTACCAGCGGTACCCGGCGGCCGTGAGCACCCGGTCGGCGAGCTCGTACTTGTCGGCCTCGTCGTCGGGGTCGGGTGCCGGCAGCTCACCGCGAGCGACCTGCGTGGCCATCCGGGTGCCGTCCTCGACGACGAGCGCATACGCCGAGACGTGGTCGGGCTCGAGCGCCACGGCGGCGTCGAGGCTGGTGCGCCAGTCGGCGAGGGACTCCCCCGGCGTGCCGTAGATGAGGTCGACGCTGGTCGCCAATCCGGCTGCGCGAGCGGCGGTCACGGCTCGTGCGACGTTCGCCGGGTCGTGGGTGCGATCGAGGGTGCGCAGCACGTGCGGCACCGCCGACTGCATCCCGATGCTCACCCGGGTGAACCCGCCGGCCGCCAGCTCCGCGAGGCCGGCGGCGCTCACCGAGTCGGGATTGGCCTCGGTGGTCACCTCCGCGCCGTCGACCAGGCCGAACCGCGACCGGATGCCGTGCAGCACCCGCACCAGGTCGGCGGCCGGGAGCAGGGTCGGCGTGCCGCCGCCGACGAACACAGTCTCGACCGGACGGGCGTGGTCACCGAGCACCCGGACGGCCAGGTCGAGCTCACGCGACGCAGTGTCGGCGACGTCGGTGATCGTTGCTCCGGGCCCGAGCTCGGGCAGGGTGTAGGTGTTGAAGTCGCAGTAGCCACAGCGCGCCGCGCAGTACGGCACGTGCACGTAGACGCCGAACCGGGTGCCCGGGTCAGCGAGCGTGGCGAGTGCCTGCTCGGGCAGCCCGCCGCTCGCGGGCGCGGGCTCGCCGTCCGGGAGTCGAGGCACGACTCATCGTGTCATTCGCGACGGCGACCGGCCTCAGAGGGCGAGTCAGGACCACCGTCTCGGGGCTCGGCTGCATCATCACTGTCAGCGGATGAGGCACACCTCGACCGGGAGGTCGAGCCCGACCCGGGCGCGGTCGGTGGTCGGGACGACCGCGAGTCCGGCGGGGTCGAGGACGGTCACTCCTCCGCGGCCTCGGCCCGCCGTTCGGCGAGCAGCTCGTCGACGAGCGACCTCGATGACGGCACGTGGCGCGCGAGCGCGCGCAGCTCGTCGAGAGCGTCATGTCGGCCAGGCACCGTCGGGTCGTCCATTCCTCGACGGTGCCACACTCCAGCCCGCACCTCACGCCGCGTGGGGACTTAGGCTCGGGGCGTGACGGACCGGTGGATCACCCTCGACGGCCTGGTCAACATGCGCGATGTCGGTGGTCTCTCCACCGCGGCCGGCGGGCGCACCCAGCCGCGCCGCCTCATCCGGTCCGACAACCTCCAGGACCTCACCGCGGCCGACATCTCCCATCTCGTCGACGAGCTGGGCGTCACCGATGTCGTCGACCTGCGCACCGAGACCGAGCTGCACGTCGGCGGGCCCGGCCCGCTGCGAGCCGTGGAGTCGCTGACCCATCACCACCACTCGCTCATCCTCGAGCGTCCCGGTGAGCACGTGGTGGAGCGCGCGCTCACCCGGCCGGCCACCGACCACGAGCGCCGCCGCGACCCGCGGTCCTGGGCCGAGCACTACCTCGGCTACCTCACCCACCGCGCCGACGCCGTGTCGGCGGCACTACGGGTGGTGGCCGACGCCCGCGGGGCCACCGTGGTGCACTGCGCCGCCGGGAAGGACCGCACCGGCACGGTGGTCGCCCTCGCCCTCGACGTGGCCGGTGTCCGCCACGACGAGATCGTCGCCGACTACCTGCTCTCGGCCGAACGGCTCGACGCCGTCATGCAGCGCCTCAACCCCCGCTCGCCGGCAGGTGAGTCCCTCGCCGCGCACGTGCTCGACGAGCAGCGCCCGCGGCCGGAGGCGGTGCAGCTGACGCTGACCACCCTCGCCGAGCGGTGGGGCGGTGCGGCCGGGTGGCTGCGCGCGCACGGCTGGCCGGATGACGACATCGCCCGCCTCCGCGGTCGCCTCACCACGCCATGACCACTGCTGACCGGTGGATCGGCCTCGACGGGGTCGTCAACATGCGCGACCTCGGCGGCCTGCCGACGCAGGACGGCGGGCAGGTCCAGCCGCGTCGCCTCATCCGCTCCGACCACCTGCAGCAGCTCTCCCCTGCCGGCGTGACGCACCTGGTCGACGAGCTCGGCGTCACCGATGTCGTCGACCTGCGCACCGAGACCGAGCTGCGTGTGGGCACGCCCGGCCCGTTGCACCGGCCGGAGAAGCTGAACCTCCACCATCACGCCCTCTATCGGAACGCTCCGGGCGACCACACCACTCAGCCGGCACCAGTAGAGAGCCGGCCCACCGGTGAACCTCGTCGCGACACCGCGTTCTGGGCCGAGCACTACCTCGGCTATCTCACCCACCGCGCCGCAGCCGTGTCGGCCACGCTGCGGGTCGTCGCAGACGCCCGCAGCGCCACCGTGGTGCACTGCGCCGCCGGGAAGGACCGCACCGGCACGGTGGTCGCCCTCGCCCTCGACGTGGCCGGTGTACCCCACGACGAGATCGTCGCCGACTACCTGCTCACCGCCGAACGGCTCGACGCGATCCTCGCCCGGTCCGACACCTCCTACTCGGCCGACGACGAGCGCCCGCGGCCGGAGTCGATCCGGGCACTCCTCTCGGTCCTCGGCGAGCGGTGGGGCGGTGCGGCCGGGTGGCTGCGCGCGCACGGCTGGCCGGATGACGACATCGCCCGCCTCCGCGGTCGCCTCACCACGCCATGACCGACGCCGACCGCTGCATCGGCCCGCCCCCGGCGATCCGCGCACCGAGCCATGATGGGCACTGGCCGGTAGATCGGCCCGCCTCTGCACCGGCGAGCGAGGCGCGCCGGTAGGTGAGCGTCCTCGGGCGCGTGAACGTCATCCGCCTGGCTGGTGGGTGAGCTGCCCACGGCACCAGGTGTGGGTGACGCGCACGCGGCCGAGCTCGTGAGGCTCGGCGACGGTGAAGGGGTCGCGGTCGAGACGCACCAGGTCGGCGTCGTGGCCCGGACGAAGCGTGCCGGCAGCGCGGCCGGCCTGGTGGGCGGTGCCGGCCGTGTACGCGGTGAGAGCGGCCGCCAGGGTGAGCCGTTCGTGCGGGGTCCAGCCACCGGCGGGCAGGCCGTGCTCGGTCTGCCGCGAACAGGCGACGGCGATGCCCTCGAGCGGGTCGGGCGAGCTAACCGGCCAGTCGGAGCCGAACGCGAGCCGGATGCCCTGGCCGCTCAGGGTCGCCCAGGGATACTGCTGCGACGCCCGCCACTCGCCGAGCCGGGGGGCGGTGAGCCGCTCCATCACGGCGTCGAGCTGAGCCCAGAGCGGCTGGGCGCTGATGACCACGCCGAGCGCGGCCATCCGGTGCCGGTCGGTGTCGTCGACGAGCTGCACGTGCGCGAGCACCGGCGGCCGGCCGCGCCGTGGGTCGCCCGCACGCGCCCCGGCGTCCACCGCGTCGAGGGCAACCCGGACCGCGCGGTCACCGATGGTGTGCAGGTGCGGCTGGAAGCCGGCGGCGTCGACGGCGGCCACCATCGCGGCGAGAGCATCGGGCTCCCACACGAGCATCCCCCGGTGAGCGCACTCCACGCCGACGTAGGACTCGAGCAGCGCTGCCGTCGCGCCCTCGATGACGCCGTCGGCGAACAGCTTGACGGTCTCGGCGGTGAGCAGCGGGTCGCCGTGCCGCCGCACGCGCTCCCGCAGCTCGACGAGCCGGTCGACCTGGCCCGGGCCCCGGCGCGGGTCGGCGTAGAGCGCGAGGTCCACCGCACAGTGCAGCCTGCCCTCCGTCGATGCCGCGAGCCAGGCGTCGACGTCGTCGGCCTCGACCCAGGCGTCCTGCACCCAAGCGATCCCGAGCGACGCGAGGTGCCGCGTGGCACGCTCGACCGCCCGGACCCGAGCCGGGAGTGGCAGCGGGCCGGCCCGGTCGAGCACGAGGTCGACGGCGCCCCACTCGCGGAGGGTGCCGAGCGGTGTGCCGTCGTCGCGGCGGGGGATCTCGCCGAGCACCGGCTCGGGGGTGTCGGCGCCGATCCCGGCCCGCTCCAGCGCGACCGAGTTGACCCAGACCGTGTGGTGGTCGGCGGCGCGCAGCACCACCGGCCGGTCCGGCACCACGGCGTCGAGCCAGCGTGCGTCGAACAGCCCGTCCGGTGTGAGCGCCGGGTCGTAGGAGCCGCCGCGAATCCAGGGCTCGTCCGGGTGCTCAGCGGCCCACCGGCCCACCTCGGCGGCGACCTGCTCCACCGACCGGGCGTGCCGCACCTGCGGCCCCTCGGCCTCCAGCCCGGCGAACAGCGGGTGCGCGTGCCCGTCGGCGAACGCGGGCAGCAGGATGCCGTCGCCCACCTCGATCTCCTGCACCCCCGCGCCACCCCGTAGCGCGCGGGCCTCGGCCCCGACCGTGACGATGCGACCACCCTGGATGGCGACCGCGTCGAGGTCACCCTGCTCCGGGCACCAAGCACGCCCGGTGAACAGGACGGCCGGGGTCGTCATCCGTGAGCCGGCCGGTCGCTGACGTAGATGGTGATGGTGCCGTCCACGACGACCGTGCCGTCCTCGCGCACCGCCTGCACCCGCACCGGCACGTCCCCCGCGGCGCCGACCTCCCAGTCGGCCTGGTCGGTGTCGGCGGTGCAGACCAGGTCGGTGGTCGACTTCGCGAGGTAGGTGACCGTCATCCCCTTCGGGATCCACCGCTGGCGGGCTGGCGTGGTGGCCTCGGCGAGCAGACCCATCGCGGCCTCGAGACCGTTGCACACCGCGATGGCGTGCACGGTGCCGATGTGGTTCTCGACCGCCTTGCGCTTGCGGATGACGAGCGCGGCGTGATGCGGACGCACCTCGCGCACCTGCGGACGCACCGTGCGGAAGTACGGCGCCTTCCTGGCGTACGCGAGGGAGAACAGCCTCCGGCCGAACGGCCTCGCGGTCATCGAGCGGTACAGGGCGTAGGTGTCGGGCACGGCCGCGATGCTAGCCGGGCGACGACCCGAACCGAGGCGCAGGCGAGCAAGGACACCTCCGAGGTGGGGCGGGGCGGCGGCGCAGCCGAGGTGGGGCCCGGCGGCGGCCCGGCTGAGGCGCCGCCGGAGCCGTTCCGGCCCCGGCTAGCGTGTGACGATGCCCGCTCCGCCGTCACCGCGACCGCTCCCCGGGCAGCCCGGGTTCGTCCGACCCGAGCCCGCGGACCGGCCACGAGTGGCGCGGCGGGCGGTGCGCGTCCTCGTGCTCGACGACCTCGACCGGGTGCTGCTGTTCCTCGACTCCGACCACGGGCTCACCCCGGTGGCGCACTTCTGGGACACCCCCGGCGGTGGCGTCGACCCGGGCGAGTCCGACCTGGACGCCGTGCTCCGCGAGCTCGCCGAGGAGACCGGGCAGCAGGTGGCCGCTGCCGAGGTGGCCGGGCCGCTCCTCGAGCGCAGCGTCATCCATGGCTACAGCGACAAGGTCATCGACCAGACCGAGGTGTTCTTCGCCGTACACCGGCCGACGTTCGAGGTGGACAGCTCCGGCTACACCGAGGAAGAGCGGCTGTGCATCGTGGAGACGCGCTGGTGGACCCGAGCCGACCTGGTCTCGACCTCGGATGACGTGTGGCCGCGTGACCTCCTCGAGATCTGGGCCCTGCTCGACCGGCCCGACGAGTGGCGTGACGGACCGGTGCTCGCCGAACCGGTCGAGGAGTCGACCGTCCCCGTGGGGGCTGGCTGACCACCCGACTGATCGAGATGACGCGACACGCAGACCCGATTCGCCGGCGGCCCTGCGTGTCACGTCATCTCGACCTGCTTCGCGACGCGCGGCCGGCTGAACGCCCTGCCGCGGCCGGCCCGACGCCCTACTTCTTGGCCGGGGCGGCGTCTGAGGTGAGGGCGGCGATGAACGCCTCCGGGGGCACCTCGACCGAGCCGATGTTCTTCATCCGTTTCTTGCCCGCCTTCTGCTTCTCGAGCAGCTTGCGCTTGCGGGTGATGTCGCCGCCGTAGCACTTGGCGAGCACGTCCTTGCGGATGGCGCGGATGTTCTCGCGGGCGATGATCCGCGACCCGACGGCCGCCTGGATCGGCACCTCGAACTGCTGCCGGGGGATGAGCTGCTTGAGCTTGCCGGCCATGAGCACGCCATACCCGTAGGCGCGGTCCTGGTGGACGATCGCCGAGAACGCGTCGACAGTCTCGCCCTGGAGCAGGATGTCGACCTTGACCAGGTTGGCGGCCTGGTCCCCGTCGGGCTCGTAGTCGAGGCTGGCGTAGCCGCGCGTGCGCGACTTCAGCTGGTCGAAGAAGTCGAAGACGATCTCGGCGAGCGGGAGCGTGTAGCGCATCTCGACGCGCTCCTCGGACAGGTAGTCCATCCCGCGCAGTGAGCCGCGCTTGCCCTGGCAGAGCTCCATGATCGCGCCGATGAACTCGCTCGGCGCGAGAATGGTCGCGCGCACCACCGGCTCGCGCACCTCCGCGATCTTGCCGCCGGGGAACTCACTGGGGTTGGTGACCACGACCTCCTTGCCGTCCTCCATACTCACGTCGTAGACGACGTTGGGCTGGGTCGAGATGAGGTCGAGGCCGAACTCGCGCTCCAGCCGCTCCCGGACGATCTCGAGATGGAGCAGGCCGAGGAAGCCGCACCGGAAGCCGAACCCCAGCGCGGCGCTGGTCTCGGGCTCGTAGACGAGCGCGGCGTCGTTGAGCTTGAGCTTGTCGAGGGCCTCGCGCAGGTCGGGGTAGTCGGAGCCGTCGATCGGGTAGAGCCCCGAGAACACCATCGGCTTGGGGTCGCGGTAGCCGCTGAGCGCCGCGGATGCCGGTCTCGCGGCACCTGTGACCGTGTCACCGACCCGGGACTGGCGCACGTCCTTCACGCCGGTGATGAGGTAGCCGACCTCGCCGACGCCGAGGCCCTTGCCGGGCACCGGCTCCGGGGAGATGACGCCGATCTCGAGCAGCTCGTGGGTGGCCTTGGTCGACATCATCGCGATGCGCTCGCGCGGGTTGAGGTCGCCGTCGATGACCCGCACGTAGGTGACGACGCCGCGGTACGTGTCGTAGACCGAGTCGAAGATCATGGCGCGAGCAGGTGCGTCGGGATCGCCCACCGGAGAGGGGAACTGGCTCACGATCTCGTCGAGCAGCACCTCGACGCCCACGCCGGTCTTGCCCGACACGCGGAAGCAGTCGTCGGGCTCGCAGCCGATCAGGCCGGCGAGCTCGTCGGCGTACTTCTCCGGCTGCGCGGCCGGCAGGTCGATCTTGTTGAGCACCGGGATGACGGTGAGGTCGTTCTCCATCGCGAGATACAGATTCGCGAGAGTCTGCGCCTCGATGCCCTGCGCGGCATCGACGAGCAGCACGGCACCCTCGCACGCCGCCAGGCTGCGCGAGACCTCGTAGGTGAAGTCGACGTGGCCCGGGGTGTCGATCATGTTGAGGACGTAGGGCTCACCGCTCACCTCCCACGGCATCCGCACGGCCTGGCTCTTGATGGTGATGCCGCGCTCGCGCTCGATGTCCATGCGGTCGAGGTACTGGGCGCGCATCGCCCGGTCGTCGACGACCCCGGTGATCTGCAGCATCCGGTCGGCGAGGGTCGACTTGCCGTGGTCGATGTGGGCGATGATGCAGAAGTTGCGGATCGCCTCCGGGGGTGTCGCGTGCGGCTGCAGCACGGTGCGGGCGCGGGGGGACACGGGCCTGGAGGTTCCTTGCGGTGGGATGACGGCGGGTCGGCCCCAGTCTCCCACGGTGGGACTGCGGACCTCGCAGCGCCGAGGAGGTGGCAGCCGGATGACGCGACAGGGCGGGCACGTCGCAGGCCAGGGCACCGGGGTGCTCGGGGCGTCGACCGGACCGTTCGCTCGTGGGCGTCGACCGGACCGTTCGCTCGTGGGCGTCGACCGGACGCCGACGGGCCCGTCACCTCGGTGACGGGCCCGTCGGGGTGCCTGGCCGGTCAGAGCCCGGCGGCGCGCCTGGCCATCGCGGACTTCTTGTTCGCGGCCTGGTTCTCGTGGATGACGCCCTTGCTCACGGCCTTGTCGAGCTTGACCGAGGCGGCCCGGAGCGCGGCCTTGGCCTCGTCGGCCTGGCCGGCGTCGGCGGCCTCGCGGAACCGGCGGATGGCGGTCTTGAACTCGCTCTTGATCGCCTTGTTGCGCTCGGTGGCCGTGTGGTTGGTCTTGATCCGCTTCAGCTGGGACTTGATGTTCGCCACGGGTGAGGTGTCTTTCGGTCGAGGTGAGATGCCGTGAGGTGCCGGCTGGGACGACGTCGGGACCGGGCATTCGGCGCCCGTCGGCGACCTGCGCTGCCCGGAGTGATCGCACGCACGCGACCACGCGCGCACGCAGTCGCCAAAGGTACCAGCGGCGCGGCATCCGGGAGAAATCGCGGATGTGTCGCGCGCGCTCGTGCCAACGGCGTTGCGCGCACCGTTCCGCCTGGCCGCGACACGCACCGTCCCGCCTGGGCCGCGACGCGCACCGTCCCGCCTGGGCCGCGACGCGCACCGTTCCGCCTGGGGCGCGACACGCACCGGTCCGCCCGCGGGCGTGCGACCCGGGCGCCCCCGAGGCCTACGAGCCGGTGAGAGCGCGGGCGTGCGACCCGGTGATCACCAGCACGGCCCGCTCGACGGCGTAGACCGGGTCGCGGCCGCCGCCCTTGACCTCCTCGTCGGCCGCCGCGAGCGCGCCGACACACGCCGCGAGTGCCTCGGCCGACCACCCGCCGAGCTGCCGGCGCGCCTTGTCGACCTGCCACGGCGCCATGCCGAGGTCGCGGGCGAGGTCGGCCGAGCGCCCCCTCCCGGCGTGCCCGACCCGGATCAGCTGGCGCACCTGCTGGGCGAGCACGGCGACGATGGGCACCGGGTCGACCCCCACGGCGACCGCGTGCCGGAGCAGGCGCAGCGCCTCCGCGGTGTCTCCGGCCATCGCCGCGTCGGCCACCCGGAAGCCGGTGGCCTCGACCTTGCCACCGTGGTAGGTGAGCACGACCTTGTCGTCGATGACGCCCGTCGTGTCGTCGACGAGCTGCTGGCACGCGGCCGCCAGCTCGCGCAGGTCCTTGCCGACCGCCTCGACGAGCGCTTGCACCGCCTCGCCGGTGGCCTTGCGACGGGCCCGGCGGAACTCGTGAGCGGCGAACTCGGCCTTGTCGCGGTCGCTCTTCACCGCCGGTGCGTCGAGCACCCGGGCGCCGGCGCCGCGGATGGCGTCGAGCACCTTCTTCCCGCGTGCGCCCCCGCCGTGGACGGCGACCAGGGTGAGGTCGGGGTCCGGGTCGGGGCGAAGGTGCGCGAGCAGGTCGGCCTGGAGGTCCTCGCCCGCCTCGTGGACGTCGTGGACGACGAGGCACTTCGCACCGCCGAACAGGCTCGGGCTGGCCTGCATCGCAAGGGCGCCGGGCTGGTAGCCGGCGGCGTACAGGTGCACCACCTCGAGCCCGGGGTGGTCGACCCGGAGCTCGTCGACGGTGTGCGCGACGGCGCGGTCGGCGAGCAGCGACTCGGGGCCGGAGACCAGCACGAGGGGCGGCACGCGGGAGGCGACGCGGGCGTCATCCGGCATGGCGGTCATCGTGCCACCTCGCACCCACGGCGCGGCACGGTCGGCCGCTTGTCGCGTGGGCAGGGTGCGTGTCGCCCCGCCCCACGACCTCGCTCGGCACCGGCGGATCGCGGTGCACGGCGTCACCGGGTCGGGCAAGTCCGCGCTCGCGCGCCGGATCGCGGATGCCGGTGGGCTCCCGTACGTCGACGTCGACTCCCTGATGTGGCGGCCCGGCTGGGTGGAGCGCCCGAAGGGCGAGCAGGCGGACGTCATTCGCCCGGTCGTCGAGCAGGACGCCTGGGTACTCGACTCGCTCTGGGCCACGACCCGCGCCGTGGTGCTCCCCCGTCTCGACCTGCTCGTGGCGCTCGACTATCCGCGGCACGTCAGCCTCGGGCGGCTGTTGCGGCGCACCCTGCGACGTCTGGTGACGCGGGAGCCGATCTGCGGCGGCAACGTCGAGTCGTGGCGAACGGCCCTGTCGCGGAACTCGATCGTCGTCTGGCACTTCCGGTCGTTCCGGCGCGAGCACGAGCAGATCGGCACCTGGGAGGCCGACCCCGGTGGGCCGCCCGTGCTGCGCTTCACCCGGCCGGCGGATGCCGACGCCTGGGTTCGCGCGCTCGGTCGTCATCCCGAGGGCTGACGACGACGCGGCCGACCCGC
>JBOFBK010000050.1:0-2067 GCA_051645525.1 Dermatophilaceae bacterium
ACGACCCGGCCGGTGGTCGCGGTGTACCGGATGCGGCGCCGTCCCACCGCGAGCACGTGGTGCGTGGTCACGAGGTCGTCGGACGGAGGAGCCGGATCGGTCGTCTCGGCCGCCGGCGTGCTCGCCGCCGGCGCGGCGCTCGCCGCACGGTCGTCTCGGGAGCTCTCGGCGCGCGGGTCGGCCACGTGGTCCTCCTTGGTCACGGCACGAGCCGAGCAGGTCGCCCGCGCTGCGTGGTGCTGGTCCGGTTATCGGCAGTCAGGCACGACCCTACGAGGCCGTGCACGGGCACCTCGCGCGGCCGGCCACCGGAAGGCACACCGCGGGTGGATCAGAGAGCGGTGAGCGCGTGCAGGCGGAAGACGCCGAGGTCGGCGAACCCCATCCGCTGGTAGACGGGGTGCCCGGCATCCGTGGCCTGGAGCGTGCCGACGCGCATGCCCTGCCGCCGGCCCTCGGCCAGCGCCGCGGCCGTCACGGCCCCGCCGTACCCGCGGCGCTGGTGGTCGGGAAGGGTGGCCACGGTGTAGACCCCGGCGACGCCGTGATCGGTGGTCACGGCGGCGGTGGCCACCAACCGGCCGTCCCGCCATCCGCCGATCCGGACGTAGCCGTCGGTCGCAGGCCGGGACGACTCGAGCGCCAGGTACGGGTCCACCGCGTCCTCGGCCAGGCCGAAGCACGTGGCGATCACCGACGCCCAGGAGGCGACCTCGCCGGTCGGCACCGGGCCCACGACCAGCTCGGGTGGGGTCGGCGGGGTCCGGACGCGCTCGAGGTCGACCGTCATGAGCGCCGACGTCGCGATCTCGGGCATGCCGAGATCGTGCAGCCGGGCGCTCAGGTCGTGCGGTGCGCTGTCGGGGCCGACCCACCAGAGGCCGGGAAGGCCGGCGGCCCCGAAGCCCGCGGTGACCGCCTCGACGGCACCGGGCACCGACCCCGGCTCGAGATCGGCGCGCAGCACACCGTTCAGCTGGATGTCGGGAACGCCGAAGGAGTAGGTGACCAGGCCATCGACGGCCGGGGCGACACCCCGGTGGTCGTAGCCGCGCCAGTAGGCGTGCATGTTCGCGGCGAGCGCGGGGTTCTCCGGCGACAGTGCGTCGGACGACGGTGATGACATGAGGCAGCTCCGGGGGGTGGCAGGGACTCCTGGACAGACATCCTCACTGAACGGACCGGGTACCGCCACCGACCGCACAGCCCCACTGGCGGAATACCGCCACCGACCGCGCAGCCCCACCGACCGCACAGCCCACCGACCGGGTACCGCACCCGACCCGCACAGCCCGCCGACCGAACACCGCACCCGGCCGCGCAGCCCCACCGGCCGGGCAGCGCCACCCACCGAGTACCGCCATCCGTGCAGCGCCAGCTCGGACCGGTGCCGATCGGCTCACTACGGTGGTCCGGTGGACCGCCTCGACCCGCACCCGGTCACGGGGCAGCCGTTCGCCTCCCCCGTGCCGCCCGGCGCCGGGTGGCCCGGCGACCCGGCCGCGCCGGCGACCCCGTCGGCGCGCTCCGCCGCCGGGGTGCGTCGCCTGGCGGCCGGCTCGCGATCGGTCCCCGACCTGCAGGCCCGGATCTCGGTGTGCCGCGCCTGCCCCCGTCTGGTCGACTGGCGGGAGTCGGTGGCTCGCACCGGGCGGAGGGCGTCGTTCGCGAGGCAGCCCTACTGGGGCCGACCCGGCCCGTCGTTCGGCGAGGCCGACGCCGAGGTGCTGCTCGTCGGGCTCGCCCCGGCGGCCAACGGCACCAACCGCACCGGCCGGATGTTCACCGGCGACTCCTCCGGCGACGTCCTGTACGCCGCGCTGCACCGCACCGGCTTCGCGTCCCGGCCTACCTCGGTGGCGGCGGGCGACGGCCAGGCGCTACACGGCATCCGCATCGTGGCGGCCGTACGCTGCGCACCGCCCGGCAACCAGCCCACCGCGGAGGAGCGGGCGAGCTGCGCGGCCTGGCTGCGCCGCGACCTCGAGCTCGCCGCGCCCCGGCTGCGAGCCGTGCTGTGCCTCGGCGGACTCGCCTGGGACGCTGCCCTCGGCGCGGCCCGCGACC
>JBOFBK010000051.1:0-2749 GCA_051645525.1 Dermatophilaceae bacterium
TGTCACCGGTGATGCCCCACGTCGTCGCCAGCCCGGACAGCACCTCCGTGACGACTGCGGGGTCGCCGCGGCGCAGTGCACGATGCACGACGTCGGTGAGGTTGGCGTCCTCCGCGCGCAGCGCGTCGACCGCGGCGAACTCGTGCGGACCGAGCAGGTCGGGCGCATGGCGTGCGACGAGCTCGGCCGCCCAGCTGTCGACGCGTTCGCGGGCGTCGACGGCGAGCCCGAGGGCCTCGAGCCGAGCCAGACCGAACTCACGCACGGTCTGGAGCATCCGGAAGCGGGTCGCCCCGCCGGCCTCGGACACCACGAGGAGCGACTGCTCCGCCAGGGTGTCGACGAGATCGGGACCGGTCGCGCCGAGCAGCGCCTCGGCGGTCCGGCGGGTGACGCCGTCGGGCAGCGCGGCGAGCCGCGCGAGTGCCTCGCGGGCTGGTGGTTCGAGCAGGTCCCAGGACCACTCGATCACGGCCTCGAGGGTGCGGTGCCGCTCCGGTGCCAGGCGGCCGCGGGACCGCAGCAGCGCCAACCGGTCCTCGAGCCCGCGGCGGACCTCCTCCACCGTCATCGTCCGCAGCCTCGCCGCGGCGAGCTCCACCGCGAGGGGCAGGCCGTCGAGCCGGTCCACGACATCGGCGACGGCACTGGCGTCGAGCACCACGTCGGCTCGCGCCGCCCGGGCCCGGGCGACGAAGAGGGCGCCGGCGTCGTCGCGGTCGAGCTGGCTCAGCGCGACCGCCTGCTCGGCGGCCAGCCCGAGCGGCGCCCGGCTCGTGGTCAGCACCCGCAGGTCACGTGTCGTGGCGAGCAGGCCACCCACCAGCTCCGCCACGGCGTCGAGCACGTGCTCGCAGTTGTCGATCACGAGCAGTGTCGGCGCCGCGGCGAGCTCGGCGGTGACCCGGCCACGGATGTCGAGCAGCCGGCTGCGCGTCATCGCCCCTGACCCGGTGACCGAGCCCCGCACGCCGAGCGCCCCGCCGATCGCGGACAGCACCTCCTCGCCGTCGCGCACCGCCACCAGCTCGACCACGTGCACCCGCGGCTGCGGCGCCTCGCCGGCGAGGACGTGCGCGACGCGCGTCTTGCCGATGCCGCCCGGCCCGACGACCGACACCAGCCGCGACCGCCGCAGCGCGGCGCGGAGCCGGTCGAGGTCCTCGTCCCGCCCGAGCAGCGGGTCCAGGTCGTGCCGGATGCCGTGCCGCACCGGGGTGTCGGCGGCGAGCAGCTCGCGGTGCACGGCTTGCACGACCGGGTCGGGGTCGATACCGAGCCGGTCGGCGAGGTCGGCTCGATGGCGGGTGTAGCGATCGAGCGCCGCAGACGTGCCGTGCACGTGGGAGAGGGCTCGGAGCAGCACGGCGACGACGGTCGGATCGCCGGGGCCGCTGCCGGCGAGGTTCTCGAGGAGCGGCAGCGCGTCATCCGCCCGGCCGTCGGCTGCGAGCGCCAGGGCCAGGCTGCGTCGTGCGCGCTCCTGAACGTCGCGAGCGGCGCGCCGCATCCGGGCAGGTGCGGTGTCGCCGCCGGCGTGGTTGCCGTCGTCGTCGGCGATCTCCACCGCGACGACCCGGCCGGCGAGGTCGACCGCTCGGCCGGCGTCGCCGCCGGCAAGTGCGGTCATGGCGTCCTGGGCCAGCCGAGGCAGCAGGAGTGCGTCGACGTCGTCGGCGGCCAGGCCGAGCCGGTAGCCGTTCGCGGTGCGCACGACGACCTCCGGTGCCGTCGCGGCGCGAACCCGCGACACCAGCACCTGCAGCGCCTTCGTCGGGTGCGTCGGCGAATCCTCGCCCCACACCTCGTCGACCAGCCGTGCGTCGCTGAGACCGCCGGGGCGTTCGGCGAGCGCCGCCAGCAGCAGCGCGCTCCGCTCTCCCGGGATCGGGGCGCCGTGCCACGCGACGCGGTCGAGAACGGTGAGAGCGACCGGCACCCGGCCAGCATACGAATGCACGCGACGCGGTCGAGAACGGTGAGAGCGACCAGGACCCGACCAGGACCCGACCAGGACCCGACCAGCGTACGAAGGCACGCGACGCCCGGCCGGTACGTCGACCGCGCCGCTCCAGCCGGTCGACCGCTTGTGCCCCGCCGAGCCGCGCCGTCGCCTGCGCCCCGGCCGAGCCGCGCCGTCCCCGCCTGTGCCGCTGGGTGTCGTCGCCCCGTGCCGATGCGGTCGCCGTCGTTCGCCGCGCCGCTGCGAGGATGGGGGCATGGGAGCTCCGTACCGGGTCGAGGTGCCGCTGCGCTGGTCCGACATGGACGCCTACGGGCACGTCAACAACGTCCAGTTCCTCCGGCTGCTCGAGGACGCCCGCGTCGTCGGCATCCGCGAGTGGTACCCCGACCGGCCCTCGATGCTCGCCGAGGGCATCGTCGTCAACCGGCACGCCATCGAGTACCGGGCTCCGCTGACCTACCGCGCCGAGCCGGTCCAGGTCGACATGTGGGTGACCGCCGTGCACGGGGCGGGTTTCGACCTCGGCTACGTGG
This sequence comes from Dermatophilaceae bacterium, assembly GCA_051645525.1. Taxonomy (GTDB): domain Bacteria; phylum Actinomycetota; class Actinomycetes; order Actinomycetales; family Dermatophilaceae; genus JBOFLG01. Next base: position 2,500 of record JBOFBK010000051.1, read on the forward strand.
TCCGCGACCCGGACCGCGTCGGAAGCACGACCTACGCGGTGGCTGAGACCGCGCTCGTGCTCTACGACTTCGCCGCCGCCCGGCCGCGCCGTCTCGCCCGCGAGGACCGGGCGGCGCTCGCTCCACACCTCGGCGACCCGGTGACCTTCCGCTGGACGCGCCGGTGAGCGCCCGCCACGGCGACGGTGACACGGCGACGCCCGCTGACGTCATCCGGCTGGCGGATGCCGCCGCGCTCGCCGACCTCGGC
>JBOFBK010000052.1:0-2302 GCA_051645525.1 Dermatophilaceae bacterium
TAGCTCGCCGACCCGGCCGAGCAGCTGACCCTCGGCCAGGGTGAGCGGGGTGCGCGGGCCGAGCCCGGCGGCATCCGCGAGCGCCTCGGAGACCCCCTCGGCGGCGACGTCGGCGTTCGTGTGCGCCACGTAGAGCGCCACGTCGCCGACGACGAGCGAGGTGACGCTCGCCCCCTTGGCGGTGGTGGTGGCCACCGAGTGCACACCCCGCAGCAGCAGCGGATGATGCACGAGCAACAGGTCGGCGGCGAGGTCGCGCGCCTCCTCGATGACCGCCAGGGTGGGGTCGACCGCGAGGTGCACCCGGCGCACCGGCTGGTCGAGGTCGCCGGTGACCAGGCCGACCCGGTCCCACGACTGCGCGGTCTGCGGCGGCCAGAGCCGCTCGACCACCTCCAGCACCTCGTGCAGGGCGAGCGGGGAGGACGGGTCGGTCATGTGGGCCCGGCCGGGATCGAACCGACGACCTACGCGGTGTAAACGCGGCGCTCTACCAGCTGAGCTACAGGCCCCGGCCGCCGGCGTGGATGACCCCGGCGGCGCCGCCGGACATTGTGTCAGGTTCCGGCCACCCGGGAACACCGCGTCGGGGCAGCGCGGCTGCCCGGCCTCAGCGCAGCGCGTCGACCTCGGCCGGGAGGGCCGAGAAGTCGCGCCGCTCCCCCGGGCCGTTGACCAGCGCCCACCGGACCACGCCGTCGCGCCCGACGAGGAAGGTGCCGCGCACCGCGGCCCCCATGGTCTCGTCGAGCACGCCGAACGCCTGCGCCACCTCGCCATGCGGCCAGTGGTCGGAGAGCAACGGGAAGAAGTAGCCCTGGATGTCGGCCCAGGCCCGGAGCGTGAACATCGGGTCGCACGACACGCACAACACCTGGAGGTCGTCGGAGACGAACCGTTCGAGGTGGTCGCGGATCTCGTCGAGCTCACCGGTGCAGATGCCCGAGAACGCGAACGGGTAGAACACGACGACGACGTTCTTGTCGGCGGTGAGCGCCGACAGGGTGACATCGCCGCCGTTCTGGTCGCGAAGCGTGAAGTCGGGCGCGACCGCACCGACGGCGAGCGGGCTGGGCGCGGAGTCGGGCATGACCGTCATCCTGCCAGCCCGGCCGGGGTCACCGACGGGCCGGCCCCTTCGGCGCCACGAGCCGGTGCGCGCGCCATCCGACGCCCACGGTGAGGATCCCGGACAGGTGCAGGCCGGCGGTCACCGCCGCCTCCTCGACGTCGCTGGCCTCGACCTCGGTGCCGCTACGCGGGGTGAGCAGCACCACGAACCCGCCGTCGTCGAGGACCCCGACCATGTCGACCAGGGCATCGCCGAGGTCGCCGTCGTCGTCGCGCCACCAGAGCAGCACGGCATCGGCGGCACCGGTGTAGTCGTCGTCCTCGATCTCGGCACCACAGGCGTCCTCGACGGCGAAGCGGAAGTCGTCGTCGACATCGGAGTCGTAGCCGAACTCCTGCACGACGTGCTCGCGGGCGAAGCCCAGCCGCTCCACGGCAGCGGCACCGGTCGACCCGGGGTCCACCGAGGGCGGGGCGGGGTTGTTCACGTCGTACACCTCTTTCTCGTCGCGACGACCCTGCTCGTCGGGGCCTAGTCCACCAACCGCGGTCGATGCGGTGCAAGTGGGGGTCGGACATCATCGTCCCGGACAGGTACCGCAGCCTTCAGTGGGGGGCTCCCCGAGGAACGAGGACGACGGGCGTCGCGCGACCGTACGGCCACCTCGACGACGAACCGCTCGGCATCCGCCTGGTCGAGGTTGGGCACGCGCGCCGTCACCGGGCCGGGAGTCGAGACCACGATCGCGTTGGCGATGCGCAGCCGCCGCTCCAGCGGGCCCTGGCTGACCGCGAGCGACTGCACCCGGGCGTGCGGCACCAGGACGGCCCGGCGGGTGAACACGCCGGACCGGATGACGATCGTGCGTGACCCCAGCGTGTAGCCGATCCGGCGCCACACGAGAGGACCGAGCCACCGGGCACGAGGCGAGGACCCGACCCAGCCGGGCTCGCCGCCCGCTCCGGAGAGCGCCTCGTGCAGCCGGGGGTCGTCGGGGCGGACGCCGAGGCGGGCCAGCACGGCGAGGGTGTCCTCGAGCGTGCCCACGGGCAGCAGCGTGGTCTGCCCGTCGGACTGGTCCTGGCCACGTTCCACGCCCGCGACGTTGACCCGGATCCGCCACCAGCCGAAGCGGCGCCACCACAACGGCTGCAGGATCTCCACCGCCTGCACCCGGTGCAGCGGGATCGTGGCCGCCCGCAGGTCGGTGAGGCCGTGACGCACGCGGAA
>JBOFBK010000053.1:0-2990 GCA_051645525.1 Dermatophilaceae bacterium
GAGGCGAGCGAGGAACGGATGCGCCAGTTCGTCGCCGACGCTTCCCACGAGCTGCGGACCCCGCTCGCGACCGTGCGCGGCTATGCCGAGCTCTACCGACAGGGGGCCGTTCCCGACTCAGCAGCGGTGGCCTCGGTCATGGAGCGGATCGAGGCCGAGTCGGGCCGGATGGGCGGCCTGGTCGAGGACCTGCTCACCCTGGCCCGCGTCGACGAGGTCCGCGACGAGCAGACCGGGCCGGTCGACCTCACCGTCCTCGCCGCCGATGCCGTCGCCGACGCTCGGGCGCGGGCTCCCGACCGGCGCATCACGCTGTCCGGCCTGCACCGCGAGCTCGTCCCGACCGTGGTGTCCGGGTCGGAGCCACGGCTCCGTCAGGTGGTGACCAACCTCGTCGCCAACGCACTGCGGCACACGCCTCCCGGGACACCCGTCGAGATCGTCGTCGGCCTCGACGGCGCCGAGGCGGCCCTGGAGGTGCGCGACCACGGCCCAGGGGTGCCTCCGGACGTCTCGACCAAGGTGTTCGAGCGGTTCTTCCGGGCCGACCCCTCGCGGGGACGGGGCGCGGGCGGCGGCAGCGGGCTGGGACTGGCCATCGTCGCGGCGATCGTCGCGTCGCACGCAGGCCGGGTCGGTGTCGCTCCGACCCCGGGAGGAGGCGCCACGTTCCTCGTCCGCCTCCCTGCGGCGGCCGACCCGTCGGCGTCGTGATGCACAGCGGCCTCCCAGACATCGGTCAGCCGGTGCCCACGTCGACGAGGTGAACTGGCATCAGTCAGCACACCGAAGGAGCACGTGATGAGCAACCCGCAGTCGAACCCTCAGTGGTACACCCCTCGCGGCAGCGCCATCATGGCCCCGCCTCCGGGTGGTGACTCGCCGACCGCCTCCCTCCCATCGACGCCACCCCCGGCCGACCCGGCCGGCGGTCCCTCGTACTCCCCCTACCAGCCGTCGCCACCGGCACCGCCCTACGGTCCGTCGGGCCCGACCGGCCCCACGGGTGACCCGGCGCCTCGCCCGGCATCCGGCCGTCGCCGCACAGCGGAGCTGACCGCCGTCGCGGTGCTTGCCGCCATCCTGTCCTCTGGCGGCACGGTCGCCGCGGCCCAGCTGTGGGGCACCGAGACGCAGAACCCCTCCGCTGCGTCGTCGGACTCCACGCTGGGCCGCGGAGCCGACACCGCTCCGGTCACCCAGGCCGACGGGTCGGCACCGGACTGGTCGGCCACGTCCGCCGCCGTCTCGCCCAGCGTCGTCGCGATCGCCGCGGCGAGCGGCCGAGAGGGCGGCGAAGGCTCAGGGGTCGTCATCGACGACCAGGGTCACATCGTGACGAACAACCACGTCGTCGCCGGCTCTCGCGAGATCACCGTGACGCTCAGCGACGGCCGGACGTACCCGGCCACGATCAAGGGGACCGACCCCTCCACCGACCTCGCCGTGCTCAGCGTCGCCGACGCGCCCGACGACCTGAAGCCCATCGCGCTCGGCGACTCCGAGGCGCTCGAGGTCGGCGCCCCGGTGATGGCGGTCGGCAACCCGCTCGGTCTCGCCGGCACGGTCACCACCGGCATCGTCAGTGCGCTCGACCGGCCGGTCACCACCGAGGGCGAAGGGCAGCAGGACGGCCCGCTCGGTGGAGGTGGTTCCAGCGCGGAGCCGGTGGTGACCAACGCGATCCAGACCTCGGCGGCCATCAACCCGGGCAACAGCGGTGGAGCCCTGGTCAACGCGTCCGGGCAGCTGGTCGGCATCAACTCCTCGATCGCCACGCTGGGCTCGTCCGGACAGTCCGGGAACATCGGCATCGGTTTCGCCATCCCGGTGAACGAGGTGCGCTCGATCTCCGAGCAGCTGATCGCCGACGGCAGCGCCAGCCACGCCTACCTCGGGGTCACGCCGGAAGACGGCACGGCCGACGACGGCACGGCGACCCGCGCCGGAGCCCGGGTCGCGTCGGTCGAGGCCGGCACCCCGGCCGAGCGGGCCGGCCTACGGGTCGGTGACGTCGTCGTGGCGGTCGACGACGAGCGGGTCGACTCGGCGGCGTCCCTCGTGGCGCAGATCCGCGAGCGCAGCGCGGAGGAGAAGGTGACGCTCACCGTCATCCGCGATGGTCGCTCCTCCGAGATCCAGGCCACCCTGGCGGTTCGCGAGGAGTGAGCCGGCTGACGGCTCTCGCAGGGGTGTAGGGCCGTCATCCACCACCCGGGGCGTCTGAGCACCGGTCGGCGTGAGTCGGCATGCTCAGGCGCCCCGGTCCGCTACTGGCCCATCCTGAGCGCCATGACCCCTCGAACGACGGTCCAGCAGCTCGAGTCCGACTTCGCCGACGCGATGCAGCGCATGTACGTCGTCGGCAACGGCCTGGCCAGGCTGCGTGCCGAGATCGACCACGAGACTGGCGGCGCTTCCGGGGCGACCGCCGGAGGGAACCTGCCGGGGTCGCCCGCGGCATCCGGGCCGCCGCCGTTCCATGCCCCACCGGCTCCCGTGTCCTGGTACCAGCGCGAGGGCGCCGTGACCCGGGTGCTGGCCATCGCCGGGGCCGTCGTCACGCTAGCCGGCATCGCGATGCTGCTCGTGATCGCCGTCCAGCAGGGCTGGTTCGGACCACCGGCGCGCGTCGCTGCGGGTGCCGTCATCGCGATGGTGCTCGCTGCTGCCGGCGTCCACGGCGCCGTGCGCGACCGCCGCGCCGGTCGTCCCGTCGGCAGTGCCCCGGTCGCCCTCGTGGCCACCGGCGCGGCCACCGCCTACCTCGATGTCGTCGCCGTGACCAGCGGCTACGGATGGCTGCCTCCGGGCCTGGGTCTCGTCCTCGCAGGCGTCGTGGCGCTCGCGGGCCTGGAGCTGGCTCGACGGTGGTCGAGCGAGCCGCTCGCGGTACTGCTCGTGCTGGGGGCGGCCATACTCGCTCCGGTGGTCGCCGACGACGCGTTCGCCTGGCCGGTCGCCGCGTTCCTCGCGCTCCTCGCGATCAC
>JBOFBK010000054.1:0-3064 GCA_051645525.1 Dermatophilaceae bacterium
CCGCCGAGCACGCGGTCGACGTCGAGCACCAGGACGACCCGTTCCGGGTTCGGCCGCGGCTGCCGGTAGCGGGCGGCGTAGCGCTCCTCGGCGTCGCGCACGTCATCCGGCCCCTCGAGCACCCGGGTGCTGCCTTCGAGGGTGATCCAACGCCGGCCGTCGACCTGCGAGAGCGCGGCCCGTCGCCCGGCCCGGGCCTGTCGCACCTTCGCGCTCCCCCGGCTCGCGATGACCCGCGCGAGGTGCGCGCCGTCATCCCAGGTGAAGCCGACGGGCACCACGTGCGGCGAGCCGTCGGCCCGTAGCGTGGTCAGCGTGGCCAGGTGCCGCTCCACGAGGAAGGTCAGGGATGCCGCGGTCAGCTCACTCGGGTGCGTCGCCATGACACCACTGTCCCCCACGGCCGTCGGCCGACCCACACACGTCGGCCGACCCCACCTCGTCGGCCGACGTCAGGACCGCCGCGTGGTGAAGTGGAGGAGGAAGCCCTGGGCCGGGCCAAGCACCGGCAGCGCCAGGCCGGTCGCGGCGAGCGCCGCCCCGGACACCTCGACCCCGGCCGGGTCCCACGCGTCGCGTGGACGCGCGTCGTCGAACCACCGCGGGCCCGAGGCCTGCACCGTCGCGGGCAGGCCCGCCTCGGGTCGCACCCGCACGCGGTAGCGGCGCGCCGGGTCGAGCCCCGGCAACGGCACCGCGCCGGGGGTCACACCGCGCCCGGTGGCCACCTGCGCCACGGTGAACACCGCCTCCGACCGGTCCGGCGCCACCACCCCGCCCACGACCAGCGCCTCGTCGGGGTGGTCGCTGCGCACCACGTCGCCGGAGTGCAGCAGCGGTCGCAGCTCGCGGTACAGCGCCGACCACGCCCGCAGCGCCTCGAGCTCGGCGTCGGTGCAGGCCGTGAGGTCCCACTCGATGCCGGCGTGCCCCTGCAGCGCCACGAGCAGCCGGAAGGACAGGTCGAGCTCGCGGTGCGTCGTGTGCGCGCGAGGGCCGCCCACGTGGGTGCCCATCCGCTCCGGAGGCACGAGCAGTCCGGTCCACCGCTGGATCGCGACCCGCTCCAGTGCGTCGTTGCAGTCGCTCGTCCACACCCGGTCGGTGCGGGCGAGCACACCGAGGTCGACCCGCCCGCCGCCGCTGGCGCACGACTCGATCTCCAGGCCCGGATGACGCCGCCGCAGCTCGTCGAGCAAGGCGTACGTGGCCCGGGTCTGGGCGGCGACCGTCGGCCGGTCGATGCCGGTGGTCGCGGTGGTGCCGGTCGCGTCGGTGCGCACCGCCTCGTGCAGGTCGCGGTTGTGGTCCCACTTGACGAACGCGATGCCGTACTCGGCGACGAGGGCGCTCATCGCCTCGAGCACGTACGCGAACGCGTCGGGGTTGGCGAGGTCGAGCACGTGCTGGTGGCGGCTCGGCCGCGGTGGCCCGGCCGCCGGCCCGAGCACCCAGTCGGGGTGGGCACGGGCGACGTCGGAGTCGAGGTTGACCATCTCGGGCTCGAACCACAGCCCGAACTCCATACCGAGCCCACGCACGTGCTCGACCAGCGCGCCCAGCCCAGCGGGCCACGCCTGCGGCGACACCTGCCAGTCGCCGAGCCCGCTGGTGTCGCCACGGCGCGACCCGAACCACCCGTCGTCGAGCACGAACCGCTCGACACCCACCGAGGCGGCGACCTCGGCGAGGGACCGCAGCCGGTCGAGGTCGTGGTCGAAGTAGACCGCCTCCCAGGTGTTGAGCACGAGCGGACGCGGGCCGGTGCGGTACCCGGGCCGGGAGCGCTGGAAGCGCAGCAGCGCGTTCGTGACGCCGTCGAGCCCCTGGCCGGCATAGACGAAGTACACGGTCGGCGCCGTGTACGACTCACCGGCTCGCAGCCGCACCTCGCCGGCCGTCAGCGACTCGCCCCCGCCGAGCACCGCGGCGTGCGCGCCGGCCCCCTCCTGCAGCCGCTCGACGAGGTGCTCGTGGTTGCCGCTCCAGCCCACGTGCGCCGCCCAGACCTCACCCTGTCGGAACCCGAATCCGGTTGTGCCACAGCACATCAGCAGCGTGGCGTCGTGGCCGGTGCGCCCCCGCCGGCCGGTGCGCGACCACGTGCCGTCGTTCACCGGATGCCGCTGCGGCACCCGCTCCCGCACCCAGCGCCCGCCGAGATCGAGCACCTCGGCGGCCCGCGCCGGCAGCGGGAGCAGGGCGCGGACCGCACCCACGTCGAGCGGTGCTGCCTCGTCATCCGCGGTGCTGCTCAGCACGGTGTCGACGGTGAGCACGCCCGAGCCGTGGAGGCGGTACGTCATCCGCACCTCGACGGCCGGGCTCTCGGCCACCGCCCGGATGACGACCGCGCCCTCCCCAACGACACTCATCCCGTCGACGCACACCCCGACCGCGCCCTGCTCGTCGACACCCTCTCTGTCGGCGCCCTCCCCGACGACACCTTTCTCGTCAGTGGTCACCTCGGCCACCCAGCGGGGCGCTGCCCGGCCGCCGGCTCGGTGCGCCTCGAACCCCGATGTGCCGAGCCAGCCCTCGCCACCGGTCGGCAGCACGCTGAGGTCCCACGGCGCGTCGAGTGCGTTGTGCGGCACGGGCCGATCGGTGGCCAGGCGCACCAGGTCGGCCACCACGTGGTCGGGCAGGTCGCGCCCCCAGTGCGCGACGAACGGCAGCGACGCGCCCACCTGGACGAGGACGACCGCCGTGCCGCCGCCGCGCAGGACGGTGGTCGACGCGCTCACCCCTTGGTCGACCCGAGGGTGAGGCCGGACACGAACTGCTTCTGCAGCACGAAGAACACGATGAGCACCGGGAGCGCGACGATGACCGAGCCGGCCGCCACGAGGTTGGTGTCGGAGAAGAACTGGCCGCGCAGGTTGTTCAGCGCGCTGGTCACCGGGAACTTGTCGCCGCGGGAGAGCAGCACGGTGGCCCAGAAGAACTCGTTGTAGATCCAGGTGACCTGCAGGGTCGCCAGCGCCGCCAGCGCGGGCCGCACGAGCGGCATGGTGAGCTGCCAGTACTGGCGCCACACGCTCGCGCCGTCGAGCTCGGCGGA
>JBOFBK010000055.1:0-3690 GCA_051645525.1 Dermatophilaceae bacterium
CCCGGGGTCACCCTGCAGTGCGCCGATGTCGACGCCGTGTTCGAGCACGTGCGCGCCTCGGGTGCCGAGGTGCTGCAGGAGCCGAACGACCAGTTCTACGGCGTGCGCGACTGCGCGTTCCGGGACCCGGCCGGAAACATGGTCCGCATCAACCAGCCCCTCCCGCAGGCCGACGCCGACCGCGCCGTTCCAGCAGAATGAGCCGGATGACGACCGCCGAGTCTGCGATGACCATCGAGTCCGCGACCACCATCGAGTCCGGGCCCCGAGGCGGCGCCCTGCACACCGCTGACGGACACGACGTCATCCGGGTACTCGGGGCGCGCGAGAACAACCTCAAGGACGTGAGCGTCGACCTGCCCAAGCGCCGGCTCACGGTGTTCACCGGGGTGAGCGGCTCGGGCAAGAGCTCGCTGGTGTTCGGCACCATCGCGGCCGAGTCGCAGCGGCTGATCAACGAGACGTACAGCGCGTTCGTGCAGGGGTTCATGCCGAGCCTGTCGCGGCCCGAGGTCGACCGGCTCGAGGGCCTCACCACGGCGATCATCGTCGACCAGGAGCGGATGGGCGCCAACCCGCGCTCCACGGTCGGCACGGCCACCGACGCCAACGCGATGCTGCGAATCCTGTTCAGCCGCATCGGTGCTCCACACGTCGGCCCGCCGACGGCGTTCTCGTTCAACGTGCCCACCCGGCGGGCCGGCGGGGTGATGAGCACCGAGAAGGGCGGCCGGGTCGAGAAGAAGGTCGTGCGCGACGCGGTCTACCTCGGCGGCATGTGCCCGCGGTGCGAGGGCATGGGCCGGATGAACGACATCGACCGCACCGCCCTCTACGACGAGTCGAAGTCGCTGCGCGAGGGCGCGCTGCTGGTGCCCGGCTACTCGATGGACGGCTGGTACGGGCGGCTGTTCGAGGGCATGAAGCTGCCGATGGATACCCCGATCGCGAGGTTCACCGCGAAGCAGCTCGACACCATGCTCTTCGCCGAGCCGACGAAGATCCGGGTCGAGGGGGTCAACCTCACCTTCGAGGGCGTCATCCCGAAGATCCAGAAGTCGATGCTGTCCAAGGACCCCGAGGCGATGCAGCCGCACGTGCGGCGGTTCGTCGAGCGGGCGGTCACCTTCACGACCTGCCCGGACTGTGGGGGCACCCGGCTCAGCGCCGAGGCCCGCTCCTCGCGGATCGCCGGCAAGAACCTGCCCGACGTGTGCAGCATGCAGATCAGCGACTTGGCCGTCTGGGTCCGGGACCTCGAGGAGCCCTCCGTGGCACCGCTGCTCGACGGCCTGCGACACCTGCTCGACTCCTTCACCGACATCGGCCTGGGCTACCTCTCCCTCGACCGCCCGGCCGGCACACTGTCCGGCGGTGAGGCGCAGCGCACCAAGATGATCCGGCACCTCGGTTCCTCGCTCACCGACGTCACCTACGTCTTCGACGAGCCGACCATCGGCCTGCATCCGCACGACATCGAGCGCATGAACCAGCTGCTGATCCGGTTGCGCGACAAGGGGAACACCGTGCTCGTCGTCGAGCACAAGCCCGAGACCATCGGTATCGCCGACCACGTCGTCGACCTCGGCCCGGGCGCCGGCACCGCGGGCGGTCGGGTGTGTTTCGAGGGCACCGTCTCCGGGCTGCGCCGGTCCGACACGGTCACCGGGCGACACCTCGACGACCGGGCGCGGATCAAGGATGACGTGCGCGCGCCATCCGGGGTGCTGGAGGTGCGCGGCGCCTCCACCCACAACCTCAAGGGCGTCGACGTCGACATCCCGCTCGGCGTGCTGTGCGTCGTCACCGGGGTCGCCGGGTCGGGCAAGAGCTCGCTCGTGCACGGCTCGGTCGCCGGCCGCGACGGCGTGGTGGTCATCGACCAGGGCGCCATCAAGGGCTCCCGCCGCAGCAACCCGGCCACGTACACCGGTCTGCTGGAGCCGATTCGCAAGGCGTTCGCCAAGGCGGGCGGGGTGAAGCCGGCGCTGTTCAGCAGCAACTCCGAGGGCGCCTGCCCCACGTGCAACGGCGCCGGCGTCATCTACACCGAGCTCGGGGTGATGGCCACGGTCGAGTCGACTTGCGAGGACTGCGAGGGCCGCCGGTTCCAGGCCGCGGTGCTCGAGTACACCCTCGGCGGCAGGAACATCGCCGAGGTGCTGGCCATGCCGGTCACCGAGGCGGCCGGCTTCTTCGCCGAGGGCGAGGCGCGCACCCCGGCCGCGGCCGTCATCCTCGCCCGGCTGGCGGATGTCGGGCTCGGTTACGTCACGCTGGGGCAGCCGCTCACCACGCTGTCCGGCGGAGAGCGGCAGCGGCTCAAGCTGGCCGCGCAGATGGCCGAGAAGGGCGAGGTCTACGTGCTCGACGAGCCGACCACCGGCCTGCACCTCGCCGATGTCGAGCAGCTGCTCGGCCTGCTCGACCGGCTGGTCGACTCGGGGCGGTCGGTGGTGGTCATCGAGCACCACCAGGCCGTGATGGCGCACGCGGACTGGGTGCTCGACCTCGGCCCCGGCGCCGGCCACGACGGCGGGCGCATGGTGTTCGAGGGCACGCCCGCCGACCTCGTCGCCGCACGCTCTACCCTGACCGGCCAGCACCTCGCCGACTACGTCGGGTGGTGAACGGACCGAGGCCTCTAGGTCGACGTCTCACACGTGCCGGCTAGGGACACTGGGCCGTGCAGAGTCTCGACGTGTACATCATCCTGACGTTCAGTTGTACGCTGGTGTCATGGATGTGGGAGTCAGTGTGTTGCGTGCGGAGATGTCGCAGTGGATCCAGCGCGCCCGTGCTGGTGAGGAGGTGGTCGTGACCGACCGGGGCACCCCGGTCGCCCGCCTGGTCGCGGTCGACTCGGCGCCGCTCCTGGAGCAGCTGACCCGGGACGGCGTCATCGCCGCACCGCGTCGTATCGTGCGGCCGAAGGCGCGATCTGAGCGGCGGGTCAAGGCGCGGCGACCGGTGTCGGAGCTGGTCGGCGAACAGCGTCGCTGAGGGCGCGAGACGTGACGGTCGTCTACATGGACAGCAGCGCCTACGTGAAGCTCCTGGTCGACGAGGACGGCAGCGATGTTGCCGCTGCACTGTGGGACGGATGCGATGCTGCGCTGTGCAGCCGCATCGGCTACCCCGAGGTCCGGGCCGTTCTCGCCGCGGCCGGCCGTGACCACCGACTGGAGCCGGCTGCGCAACATCGGGCCGAGAGAGCGTGGGAGCGGTACTGGGAGGCGACCCGGGCAGTAGAGCTCACCGAGTCGTTGGCCGGTCACGCCGGCGAGCTGGCGGGACGACATGCCCTGCGAGGTGCCGATGCCATCCACCTGGCCAGCGCGCTCGCGCTCGGGGCGGACGACCTGATCTTCGCGGCATGGGACCGGCGGCTGCGTACCGCCGTGGAGGCGGCCGGCATCCGCCTCGGACCGCGAGACCTCCCGTAGGTACGAGCTGGCGGGGAGTCCGGACACCTCCTCACGAATCGCGCCTGCGCCGCTCGGTCATGACGTCGGCGAGCTGCTCCTCCGACTCGCCTTCACCTCGGGCGAGCTCCGCGTCGGACTCGGCGAGACGCCGGAGAGCGCCGGAGTCCGCGAGGATCGCCAGCGTCTCCGCCAGGGGTTCCAGGTCCGAGCCGTCACGTAACGGGTGAGCGGGCGTCATCCGCGGGGGTAGCCGTGCGGGTTC
>JBOFBK010000056.1:0-27494 GCA_051645525.1 Dermatophilaceae bacterium
CCGAGCCCGCCCCGACCCGGAGGCGCTCGCGATGCGGGCCGCGGCGTGGGTGCTCGGAGACGCCCGGCGCACCCGTGTGGCCCATCGTGCCGCCGGGCTGGCCGCCCGAGCACGCCGGCAGCCCACCGGCGGGCCGGCCCGCCCGACGGTGTCCTGGCTGCCGTTCCCCGGCTCGCGCTGGACCACCGCGCGCGACCTCCCGGTGCCGCCGCGAGAGTCGTTCACCGCGTGGTGGCGTCGCCGCGGCCGGTCCGAGCCGGCCGGGGCGACCGGGGCGACCGGGGATGCCGTCGAGCGCCGCGACGCGAGGTCGTGATGACGTCGCCGCGGGACACCGTGCTGGGCGCGGTTCGAGCCGCGCTGGGGCCGGGACGCCACCCGGTCGTGCCGATCGACCGCGCCTATCGCGAGCACCCTGTCGATTCCACCGCCACGGATGTCGTCGACCTGTTCGTCGAGCGAGTGGCCGACTATCGGGCGAGCATCGACAGGTGCACCGTGAGCGACCTGACGACGACCGTCGCCCGGAGCCTGGGCGAGGCGCGGAGTGTGGTGATCCCACCGGATCTCGGGATCGAGGTGCCACGAGGCGTGGTCGACGGCGACATGACGGCACCGCAGCTCGACCGGGTCGACGCCGTGGTGACCCGTGCCGCGGTCGGCATCGCGGAGACCGGCACGATCGTGCTCGACCATGGCCCGGGCCAGGGCCGGCGTGCCCTCAGCCTCGTCCCCGACCTGCACATCTGCATCGTCCGCGCCGACCAGGTCGTGGCCTCGGTCGTCGACGCGGTCGGGGCGCTCGACCCGGCACGGCCACAGACCTGGGTGAGCGGGCCGTCGGCGACGAGCGACATCGAGCTCACGCGGGTCGAAGGGGTGCACGGTCCGCGGACCCTGCACGTCGTGCTCCTCGGGTGAGCTCGAGCCGACCCCGGACGTCCGGATGCCCGGGACCGCGACGGTCCCGGGCATCCGCACGACGAGAGACGTGCTGGGGGTGCGGCGCTAGATGGCGAGGGTGCCCGTGGGTCGTCCGGCGAGCTCGGTCTGGGTTGGCTCCTTCGGGTCGTCGCCTTGGGTCGAGGAGGTCGACGCGCCGGTCGCCTTCTCGGCTCGGGCGACCGCGGTGTCGATGGCGGTGCGCCATTCGGCGGGGAAGCCGGGGCGGAGGATGTCGTCCTCGGTGATGTAAGCCCAGGCGACGTCGTCGGCGTTGGTCAGGGCCTGGAACAGCGCCTCTTCGTAGGCAGCGGGGTCCATCACGTACTTCTCGTTCTGGCGCCACTTGGTCATCACGCCGTAGGACTGGTGGGTGTACTCGGTCCAGCGGGTCTTGTCGGCGTCGGAGAGGAAGTCCATCTGCGGTTCGGCCAGCAGGCCGGAGTCGCGCCAGGTGTAGGCGGCGCTGAAGTCGTCGCCGTCGCGGAGGTTGTACAGCTGCCCGCCGTCCTGGACCTGGCCAGGGGCCGTCGCTGCGTCGAGGGCGCCGGCGATGAACGGGCACTGCAGCTCGAAGACGTCAGGGTCGGTCCAGGGGTCGACCTCGACCGGGGTGTCCACGCAGTCCGTCGTTCCCCGGGAGAAGACGACCTCGGCGTCGGGCTGGGCCGCGAGCACGGCCGACATCAGCTCCTTGCCGCGCTGGCGGGCCAGCTGCTCGGCTTTGGCGAGGTCGCCGTCGACGCCCTGGTCCCAGTTGAACAGGCCCTCGTCCCACACCTTGCCGTCGTTGTTGACGTTGGTGTAGTTCTCGATGTCGAACAGGATGCCCTTGGCGCCGGCGGCCTTGCTGACCTTGGCGATCTCGCCGAAGTTGGCCGAGATGCGGGTCCAGGCGGCGTTGTCGTCCCACTTGGCCTCGGGGCGTACTTGGGCGCGAACGAGGTTGTGCGTGAAGCCCTCGACGGCGCCGGACTCCAGCAGCGGGGTGACGAAGTTCCTGATCTCGGCGGCAGAGTCGGCCGTGTAGCCGGGCTTCATCGCCATCCAGCCGCTGGGGAAGTCCAGGGTGATCCCGGCGACAGACGGAAGCAGCCCCTGCACGGTCTCCTTGTTCTCGATGAGTGAGGCGGTGCGGTTGCTCACACCGAGCGGGTTCTTCGCGTCTGCGACCCCGGGGAACACGATGAGGTCGGCGGGCCCGTCGGCGGCCGCCGCGGGCGCGGCTGCGTCGTCGGCGGGGATCGCGGCTCCAGCGGAGCCGCTCGCGACCATGGCAAGACCGCAGGCCAGAGCCGACACGGTGAGGAGGTGTCTCGCGCGGAAGGGAGAGCGCAAGCGGGGCGTCATCGACGCGTCCTTTCGTCGTGGCGGCATCGGGGTGATACCGCCCTGGATCGTTCAGGGGGTCGTGCCGCCGGTCACCGAAGGGCTACCGGTCAGCGCGGGGAACAGCGATGCCATGACGGGGTATCGATGACGAGGGGCCGCGACACCCAGGTGTCGGCGACATCCGGCGCCACCGTCGACGAGCTGACCCTGACCGGGTCAGTGGTCGGTGGGGTGGTGAACGTCGGTGACATCGCCCACTGTTCTACGGCGACAGCAGGTGATGGACAACCCCGGTCGGCAACATGTCGCGCTTCGGTGCCAAACTCGGGGGCGGGCACCACCTAGGCAGGTGGTGCGCACCTTCCCACGGTCCGCGTCCTGGGCCGAGGAGCCGGTACACAGCCCGCGACAGCGGTACACCGGGTGCTCCGCGTGGACCGGGCATCGGCCCGTCTCGGCTCGACGACACGACACGACACGGTGACGGGCGTCCTCCGGACGAGCCGTATGCTTGTCGGAGGTCATGAGTGTCAGCGCCAAGCCCCGGCTCGCTGGCCGGCAACCCTCCAACCGCGGTGGGGTGCCCCGGGTGAGGACCTGGCGCGCGGCATCCGCCGCGGGCAAGCGCGGGCGGCCACCCGGACCACCCGCCTGATCACGACGGGCAGGGCCTGCGGGCCGCTGCCGCTGGAGACTCGCGAGGAGCGAACCGATGACCGACCCGAGCCAGTGGGGCTTCGAGACCCGTCAGGTGCACGCGGGGCAGGTGCCCGACAGCGCCACCGGGGCACGCGCCCTGCCGATCTACCAGACCACCTCCTATGTGTTCAACGACACCGCGCACGCGGCGAACCTGTTCGCGCTCAAGGAGTTCGGCAACATCTACACGCGCATCATGAACCCGACCCAGGACGCCGTCGAGCAGCGGATCGCCGCGCTCGAAGGCGGTGTCGGGGCCCTGCTCGTGGCGAGCGGCCAGGCCGCGACGACGCTCGGCCTGCTCAACGTCGCCGAGGCCGGAGACCACATCGTGTCCAGCGCCGCGCTCTACGGCGGCACCGTCAACCTGCTGAAGTTCACCTTCACAAAGCTCGGTGTCGAGGTGACCTTCGTCGAGGACCACACCGACCTCGACGCGTGGCGCGCCGCCGTCCGCCCGAACACCAAGGCGTTCTTCGGCGAGACCATCGCCAACCCGAAGGCCGAGGTGCTCGACATCGAGGGCGTCGCCGGCGTCGCGCACGAGGTGGGTGTGCCGCTCGTCGTCGACAACACCATCGCCACGCCGTATCTCATCCGGCCGATCGAGTGGGGGGCCGACGTCGTCATCCACTCGGCCACGAAGTACCTCGGCGGCCACGGAACGTCGATCGCGGGCGTCATCGTCGACGCCGGCACCTTCGACTACGGCAAGGACCCCGAGCGGTTCCCGAACTACAACACGCCCGAGGAGAGCTACCACGGGCTGGTGTTCGCGCGCGACCTCGGCGTCGGCGGCATCCTCGGCGCCAACCTGGCCTACATCCTCAAGGCGCGGGTGCAGCTACTCCGCGACCTCGGCGCCGCGATCAGCCCGTTCAACGCCTTCCTCGTCGCCCAGGGCGTGGAGACGCTGTCGCTGCGGGTGGATCGGCACGTCGAGAACGCCCGCGCGGTGGCCGAGTACCTGGAGGCACACCCGCAGGTCGAGTCGGTGCGCTGGGCCTCGCTCGAGGGCCAGCCGGGGAAGGAGCTCGCCGACAAGTACGCGCCGAAGGGTGCCGGCGCCGTGCTGGCTTTCGAGATCGCGGGCGGTGTCGAGGCCGGTCGCCGCTTCGTCGAGGGGCTCTCGCTGCACAGCCACGTGGCCAACATCGGCGACGTGCGCTCGCTCGCCATCCACCCGGCGTCCACGACGCACAGCCAGGGCGGGGATGACGACCGCCTGGCCGCCGGCGTCACGCCCGGTCTCGTGCGCCTCGCCGTGGGCATCGAGTCGATCGCCGACATCCTCGCCGACCTCGACGCCGGCTTCGCCGCGGCGCACGGCGGCGGCGGTGCGGACGGCGCGAGCGATCTCGGCGCGGAGCAGCCGGCCGACCTCGCCGGAGCGGGTGCCACCGGCGGCTGAGTGCGCCCGACCGGGTCGGGCAGCTGACGGAACACCTCGGGCGGCGCGGCGTTGAGCCCTGCTGACGACGTTCACCGCAGGACGTCCGCGATGCGAGGAGCCATGCGTGTCCGACTGGAACCAGCAGATCATCGACGAGTTCCGCAGCAACGGCGGGACGGTGACGACGATGGGCTTCGGCCGCATCCTCGTCCTCGTCCACCACGTCGGAGCCCGGAGCGGCACCGAGCGGGTCGCCCCGCTCGCCGCGATCCGCGCCGACGCCGACACCTGGCTGGTGGCGGCGTCGGCGGCCGGTGCCCCGGAGAACCCGGCGTGGTTCCACAACCTCCGGGCGAACCCGCAGACCAGCATCGAGACACCGGACGACGGCGTCGTCGACGTCCGGGCGCGGGTGCTCGAGGGTGCCGAGCGGGATGCCGCGTGGGCGCGCTTCGAGGCGATGTCGGACGGGTTCCGCCAGTACCAGGCGAAGACCAGCCGGGTCATCCCGGTGGTCGAGCTCACGCGCCGCTGAGCACCACACCGTTCGTCCCGGCACGCCCCTCTGGTCGTGAACGTGGGTGACAGTCGTCGGCTGGACGGCGACTGTCACCCACGATCGCGTGGCGTCGACGGAGCGAGGAGGGCCTGTGGACAACTTTGCGGCCTCCCGGCTCGACCCGCCTAGCGTGGTGGTCATGACCGCCATTCGTGTCGACGCCGAGGGAGTGGCCGAGCTGGGGGCGTCTCTGGTCGAGATCGCGGAGTCGCTCGTGCTCATGGGCGACTCGTCCCAGGACGGCTGGGCGCTGGGCACCGGAGAGGCGCGCGGCGCGCTGGAGGAGCTGCTCGGCGGATGGCGCCGGGTCCGGCTCCAGCTGGGCGAGGGCCTCGCCGGTCTCGGCGAGGCTGCCGCTGCGGCTGGCGGCCTGTACCTCGACACCGAGGCCGGCGTGTCGCGCGGTCTGGTCGGGGGCAGCTCGTGGTGAGCATGCGGCAGCTGGCGCCGGTCGAGGGCGACCCCGACGGCGTCCGGCTGCTGGCTCGCACGCTGGAGTGGGGCGGGCAGCGCCTCGGCGCCACCGCCGCCGTGCTGGCGCGCCTGCGCGACGGCGCCGTCTGGGACTCGCCGGCCGGTACGGCCTTCGGCGCGCAGCTGCAGCAGTATCCGCGGCTGCTCGACCGGGTCGCCACCCGGCAGGTGGAGGCCGTGGGGGCGCTGCGGGAGCTTGCCCGCGTTCTCGAGAACGTCCAGCGGGTGGTGGGCCCGCTCGTCATCCAGCACCGTGAGGCGCGCGAGCAGTACGCCGCGCTGGAGGAGCGGATCGTCGTCGCCCTGTCGCAGGGCGCGACCGAGTCCACGCCGCCGTTGGCCGGCCTCCGTCTCGAGCAGCAGGACTGCATGCGAACGTGGTCCGGCGCCGAGGCGCGTCACGCGTCGGAGCTGAACTGGCTGGCGCTGGCCCACCGACGGTGCGCAGCGGTGCTGCGCCGGCTGGCCGACGACGAGATCTCCGACTCGGTGCTCTACCGCGGCATCGTCGGCGTGGGCTCGGTGGGCGAGAACCTCGCCGCCGTCCCGGGGTGGGCACGCCGCACACCGGTGCTCACCGCGTTGGCCACGGCCGGCGACCTCATGGTGGTCACCTCCGACGGCGTCCTGCTCGTCGGGTACGGCGAGGGCAGCTGGCTCGAGCTGGGCCAGACGGCCGGGATCGCCGGCACGGGGATGGTCGGCGAGGTGTTCAAGAAGGGAGCGACCCACGGCGCCGAGCTGACGAAGGACGGCGTCAAGGTCACCCAGCGCCTGTCGACCCAGGAGCGGGTGGCGTTCGGCGCCGTTGCGGCGGCTCGCGGTCGGGTCGACGACCTGCGTGCCACCTTCACGCTCCGACCGCCCGAGGTCACCGCGCGGGCCTTCTCGTCGGGGCAGCCGCCGCTCAAGCCGTCCGGGCCGTGGCTCGCTCGGCAGGTCACGGTCGCTCGCACCCTGCCGGCCCGGGCCCGGGCCAGGGTGCGGGCCGAGGTCGACGAGCGCTTCCGGAACGACTGGCGGCTCGCCACCGCCAACGGTCCGCAGGCTCGACGCCTGTACGCGAGCGGCGTCACGCTCGACCTCACCGCCCGCGCCGTGCCGGTCGCCGAACGAGTGGTGCCCCAGGTCGCTCCCGGTGCGGATGCCGATCCTCGTCCCCGGCACCCGGTGCCACAGCCCGCCCCGCAGCCCACCTCGCGGACGGCACCGACTCCGCCGGCCGGATGACGGCCGTGGCGTCCGCCGCCGTGGTCGAGCCGATCGCTCACCGGATCGGGCCGTGGTGCGGTGCGCCCTCCCGGGTGGTCGGGGCGCTCGGATGGCGCCGACCTATCCTCGGGAGCGTGGGTGCGCAGCCAGGAGATCCGGTCGACCCGGTGTCGCTGAGGTACCCCGCGCAGCTCCCCGTCGTCGCCGCGCGCGCCGAGATCCTCGCGGCTGTCCGCGACCACCAGGTCGTCGTCGTCGCGGGCGAGACCGGATCGGGAAAGACCACCCAGCTTCCCAAGATGCTCCTCGAGCTCGGCGTCGGCACCCGCGGCCAGATCGGCCACACCCAACCGCGACGCATCGCGGCCCGGTCGGTCGCCGAACGCATCGCCGAGGAGCTCGAGGTCGACCTCGGCGAGCTGGTCGGCTATCAGGTGCGTTTCACCGACCGCAGCAGCGACACCACCCGGATCAAGGTGATGACCGACGGCATCCTGCTGAACGAGCTGCAGCGCGACCGCGACCTGCGCCGCTACGACGCGATCGTCCTCGACGAGGCCCACGAGCGGTCGCTGAACATCGACTTCATCCTGGGCTATCTCACACAGCTGCTGCCGCGCCGCCCGGACCTCAAGGTCGTCGTCACCTCCGCCACCATCGACCCAGGGCGGTTCGCCCGGCACTTCGCCACCGGTGAACGTGGCGAGGTGGTCCGCGACGTGCCGGTGATCGAGGTGTCGGGTCGCACCTTCCCGGTCGAGATCCGCTACCGGCCGCTCGTGCAGCTCGACGACGACGGCCGGCACGTCGTCGCCGAACGCGACCAGGTGACCGGCGTCGTCGAGGCCGTCGAGGAGCTCTGGACCGAGACCCCGCCGAGCCCGGACGCCACCGACATCCTCGTGTTCTTCTCCGGTGAACGCGAGATCCGCGACGCCGCCGATGCCCTGGTCCGCCTCGACCTACCGGGGACGGAGGTGCTGCCGCTGTTCGCGCGGCTGTCCGCGGCCGAGCAGCACCGGGTCTTCCGCCGGGGGAGCAGGCGGCGGATCGTGCTGGCCACCAACGTCGCCGAGACCTCGCTCACCGTGCCCGGCATCGGCTACGTCGTCGACACCGGCACGGCCCGCATCTCCCGGTACAGCCAGCGCACCAAGGTGCAGCGGCTGCCCATCGAGCCGGTGAGCCGGGCGAGCGCCGCCCAGCGCGCCGGCCGGTGCGGGCGGGTGGCGCCGGGCGTCTGCATCCGGCTCTACTCGCAGGCCGACCACGACGCGCGGCCCGAGTTCACCGAGCCCGAGATCCAGCGCACCTCGCTGGCGTCGGTCATCCTCCAGATGACCTCGCTCGGACTGGGCGACGTCGTCCGGTTCCCGTTCGTCGACGCCCCGGACGCGCGGCAGGTCGCCGACGGCGTCCGGCTCCTCGAGGAGCTCGGTGCGTTCGCCACCGGCGAGCGGATGACGGGTCGCCACCGCGGCCGGGGTCGCCGGCTCACGCCGGTGGGCCGCACCCTGGCCCGGTTGCCGCTCGACCCGCGGCTCGCTCGGATGGTGGTCGAGGCCGGCCGGCTCGGCTGCACCCGCGAGGTGCTCGTCCTCGTCGCCGCGCTGTCGATCCAGGACCCGCGCGAGCGGCCGGTCGACAAGGAGGCCCAGGCCGACCAGGCGCACGCCCGGTTCAGGCAGGACCGTTCCGATTTCGCGGGGCTGCTCCACCTGTGGCGATATGTGAGGCAGCAGCAGAAAGCGCTGTCGCACAGCGCCTTCCGGCGGATGTGCAAGAGCGAGTACCTCCACTACCTGCGCATCCGCGAGTGGCAGGACCTCCACCAGCAGCTGCGCCAGGCATGCCGGAGCGCGCGGATCGACCCCGACCTCGCGACAGCGTCCCGAGACGCCGAGCCCGACTGGGACACGGTGCACCGTGCCCTCCTCGCGGGCCTGCTCTCGCACGTCGGCGTGCGCGACGAGCTGAGACGCGAGTACGCCGGCGCCCGGGGCGCTCGGTTCGCGATCTCGCCGGGCTCGACGCTGTTCCGCACCCGACCCGAGTACGTGATGGCGGCCGAGCTCGTCGAGACCAGCCGGCTCTGGGCGCGCACCGCGGCGACGATCGCGCCGGAATGGGCCGAGCAGGCCGGGGCGCACGTCGTCACGCGCACGCTGAGCGAACCGCGTTGGAGCAGGAAGGCCGGCGCGGCGGTGGCCACCGAGCGGGTCACCCTTTACGGCGTCCCGCTCGTCACCGACCGCACCGCGCAGTACGCCGGCACCGACCCGGTGGCCGCCCGCGAGATCTTCATCCGGTCTGCGCTCGTCGAGGGCGACTGGGAGCCGCCGCACGAGTTCTGGCGGCGCAACCAGGCGACGCTGCGCGAGGTCGCCGAGCTCGAGGAGCGCGCCCGGCGGCGCGACCTCGTCGTCGACGACGAGGTGCTGTTCGCGTTCTACGACCGTCGGGTGCCGCCCGACGTCGTGAGCGAGCGGCACTTCGACCGGTGGTGGCGCGGCGAGCGGCGCCGCCGGCCCGACCTGCTCACGCTCGCCCCGGCCGATCTCACCTCGCCCGCGGGCGGCGAGGTGTCGGCATCCGACTACCCGAGGGTGTGGCGGCAGGGCGACCTCGAGCTCGAGATCAGCTACACCTTCGCGCCCGGCACCGATGACGACGGCGTCACCGTCCATGTGCCGGTGGCCGTGCTGAACCGGCTGCGGCCCGACGGGTTCGACTGGCAGGTGCCCGGCCTGCGCGACGGCCTGGCCGTGGCCCTCATCCGGTCGCTGCCGAAGGAGACTCGCCGGCACTTCGTGCCGGCACCCGACACCGCACTCGCCGCGCTGGCCGAGGCCGACCCGGCGCGAGGCCCGCTCGTCGAGGAGCTGGCCCGCGTGCTGACCCGGCGCGGTCCGGTCCGGGTCTCGGCCGCCGACTTCGACCTGGGCAAGGTCCCACCGCACCTGCGGATGACGTTCAGCGTGGAGCGCGCCCGGCGGGAGGTCGTCGCCTCCGGCAAGGACCTCGACGTGGTGCGTGAGGCGGCGAGCAGTGCGGTCGGCGAGGGCGTCTCGGCTGCCGGAAGCTCCATCGAGCGGGCCGGCGCGACGACGTGGTCCTTCGGCACTGTCCCCGAGACGTTCGAGGGCCGGGCCGGCGGGCTGGTGGTCCACGGGTACCCGGCGCTCGTCGACGAGGGTGCGTCGGTCGCGCTGCGCGTGCTGCCCGACCCTGGCTCCGCGGATGCCGCCCACCGCGCCGG
This sequence comes from Dermatophilaceae bacterium, assembly GCA_051645525.1. Taxonomy (GTDB): domain Bacteria; phylum Actinomycetota; class Actinomycetes; order Actinomycetales; family Dermatophilaceae; genus JBOFLG01. The sequence goes on from JBOFBK010000056.1 coordinate 9,871, forward strand.
GGTCCGCCGGCTGCTCCTGCTGAACATCACCGCGCCGTGGACCCGCGTGCTCGGGCGGTTGTCCACCGCGCAGAAGCTCGCGCTCACCGACAACCCGCACGGCTCGGTCCCGGCGCTGCTCCAGGACTGTCTCGACGCGGCCGTCGACGACGTCGTCGCCGAGCTCGGCGTCGGCCCGGTGCGTTCCGAGGACGCGTGGGACGCCGCGCTGACCGCTGTCCGTACGCACGTCACCACGCGGGTGCTCACGGTCGTCCAGGCCGTCGAGCCGGTGCTCGCCGAGGCTGCCGCCGTGCGTCGCACGCTCGAGTCGCTCGAGCATGGTCCGTCCGCCGCGGTCACCGCCACCTCCCGAGCAGACGTCGCCGCGCAGCTGGCCGGTCTCGTGCGCCCCGGTTTCGTCGCGGCGACCGGGCGGGCACGAATGCCGGACGTGCTGCGCTATCTCCGAGCCGCCCGGCACCGTCTCGAACGGGCCCCTGCCAACCGTCGCGAGCCGGTGCTGCAGGAGAGCATCGACCGGGTCGAGACCGCGTACGCCGATCTTCTCGACGCGCTCCCGAGCGCGCGCCGCGAGGCAGCGGAGATCGTGGACATCGGGTGGCTGGTCGAGGAGCTGCGGGTCAGCCTGTTCGCCCAGTCCGTAGGCGCCGCGCGGCCGGTGTCGGAGAAGCGGGTCCGGGCCGCCATCGCGGCGGTCGCCGCCTCGCCGGTGCGGGGCCGGGCCGGCTGACCGGGAATCCATGGCCGCGCTCCGGACGTTCACCTGCCGTCCCCGTCATCCGTGAAAGGTCAGTCGTCGTGCTCAACCCCTCCGACCTGTACCGCGTCGAGACCGACGCCGGCCTCGGTGCACCGCGCCCAGGGGTGTTGGTGGTCGCGCTCGGCGGCTTCGTCGACGCCGGTCAGGTGCAGTCCCTGCTGTCGGCCCACCTGCTCGAGACCGGGGAGCCCGAGGTCGTGGCGTCCTTCGACGTCGACCAGCTGCTCGACTACCGCGGTCGCCGCCCGGCGATGGTCTTCGACGAGAACCGCTGGATCGAGTACGACGACCCGGCGATGCTGCTGCAGCGGCTCACCGACCGCGACGGTCGCACGTGGTACCTGCTGACCGGCCCCGAGCCCGACTACCAGTGGGAGCGTCTGGTGGAGGCCGTGCGCGAGCTCGTCGTCCGCCTCGGCGTCACCGTGGTCGTCACGACGCACGGCATCCCCATGGCCGTGCCGCACACCCGGCCGGTCGGGATGACGGCGCACGCCACCGACCCCGTGCTGGTGTCGGACACCCGCTCACCCTTCGGGAGGGTGCAGGTGCCGGCATCGTTCGGCGCTCTGCTCGAGCTCCGGCTGGGTGAGAGCGGGCACCAGGCGCTGGGCTTCGCCGTGCACGTGCCCCACTACCTGGCGAGCTCGGAGTGGGCCGAGGGCGCCCTCGCCGCGTTGAACGCCGTCACCGACGCCACCGGGCTGAACCTGCCCAACGACGACCTCGTGGTGCGGGCCCGCTCCGGCCAGCAGGCCATCGCCGCGGAGGTGGCGCAGAGCGACGAGGCGGCCTCCGTCATCCGTGCGCTGGAACAGCAGTACGACTCGTTCGTCGAGGGCCAGCAGCGGCCCAGCCTGCTCGCCACCGAGACCAGTGAGCTGCCGTCGGCCGACGAGCTCGGCGCCGAGCTCGAGGCGTTCCTCCGCTCGGCCCGCGACGACCAGCCCTGAGTCGTCGCAGCACCCTGCCGGCCTGGACGATCCTCGTACGCCGAGGCCGCTCGCGCGATCGAGGCGACCAAGCACCACAGCATCAGTGCCGCGGTACCGGCATCAGGTGGTGGCCTCCGACCAGCGGTGCACCACCGCCAGGTCGGCGACGAAGCGCACCGGCGCCCCCGCGGACCAGCGACGCGCGGCATCCGTGAGCGCGGTCGTGACCCGCTCGACCGCCTGGCCGGCGACCGCCTCGGGGACGTGGACCAGCAGCTCGTCGTGGAGGCACAGGACGATGGTGGCGCCGAGGTCGCGAGCGGTGGCGCGCACGGTGGCCGACCACGCCTTGAACAGCTCGGCCGCCGAACCTTGGATGACGGCGTTGCGGGCGAAGCGTCCCCGTGCGGCGTCGAGGTCGGGGTCGGCACCCGGCGGGCGGGCCGCGAGGAACCGTCCGGTCGGCACCAGCCGCCCGCCCCAGGTGCGCAGCGGCTCGCCGCGCCGTCCTGACTCGTAGGCGTCGTCGAGCAGCGCCATCGCCCGGGGGTAGGCCCGTTCCAGCCCCCGCAGCGCCTCGCCCGCGGCACCGCTGCGCTGTCCGTACATCGCGGCGAGCACCGCGACCTTGGCCACCGCTCGTTCCACCCCGAGCCGCCTCGCCACCGGTGCGTAGAGGTCGTCGTCGGCCGTCGCCGCCGCGAGCACCGGGTCACCGGACACCACCGCCAGCACCCGCGGCTCGACCTGTCCGAGGTCGGCTCGCAGGAGCACGTGCCCCGGGTGGGCGGCGACACCGGAGCGCAATGCCGCCGGCAGGTTGTGCAGTCCGTTCTCGGCCGTCATCCGGCCCGCCGCACCATCGCTGACGGTCCACCGGCCGCGGAGCCGGTCGTCGGCACCCACGTGTGCGTCGAGCCAGCGGTAGCCGTAGGTGGTGGCGACGCGTTCGTCGCGCCGCCAGGTGAGGAGCGCGTCGACGACCGGGTGTGCGGAGCGGTACGGCTCCAGCACCCATTTCCGGGTGGTCGGCACCTCGACCCCGACCGCGGCCAGCAGCTCACGCACCTGCGCGGGGTTGCGCAGGTCGGTCGAGTCACGGCCGGGCACGTGCTGCAGGACTCGCCGGTCGCGCTGGCGGCGAGTGTGCTCCTCATCCTGCGGTGTCGTGGCGCGAGGCCCGGCTGCTTCGGCGATCAGCGTCTCCACGCGCGCCCGGTCGAGGGGCAGTCCGTCGCGCTCGAGCTCGAGGCAGAGCACCGCGGTGGCCGACTCCGCGAGCACGGTGCCCACGAGATGTGCGACGGCGCCGGCCGCGATGTACTGCAGCTCGGCCACCTCGAGCGCGGCCCGGGCCCACGTCTCCAGACGCTCTGGCTTCTCGAGCCAGCGGAGGTGATCGGCACGGAGGTGGCCGTCGGCGGCGGCGAGACGTCCGTGGTGTGGAACGGTGTCGCCGACGAGGTCGAACAGGTCGTCGGCCGGGGGAGCGGGGGCGGAGTCGGGAGAGAGGCCGTGGGCAGCAGCCCAGCATCGCGCCGGCGAGGCGTCCCATCCGCCGTGCAGCAGGCGGTGCGCCTCCGCCACGTCCCAGGCCCGCGCGATGGGGACCCCAGCGTCGACCAACGGACGTGCGGCGGTGTCCGCCGACCACCAGACCCACCGCGGCGAACGGGCCGCCTCGAGTCTGGCCGCCGCGTCACAGACGGTGTCGACGTCCCCGACGACCGTCGTGGTGCCGTGCACGAGCGCGGCCGACACCCGTCCGCTGACCGGCGGGCCGAGTGCCAGCGCGGCGACCTCGTCGGGGAACACCGTGCCGATGCTAGGCGCCAGGACCGACGCGAGGACGTGCGAGGATGACGCCGGGCCCGGCGCCGCGACCGGGCCGGCGACGTGAGGAGGACCAGGTGGCAGGCGGTGGCGAGATGCGGGGAGCGCTCGAGAAGGCGCGAGAGCCGACGAGCGAGGCCGGTTTCGTCGACGACGTGGCGGCGAGGCTCGCCGATCAGCTCCTCGACCTGGGCATCGACGGCAAGGGCACGTTCGCCTCGGCTACGACGGTCGCGGACAAGGCGCTGGCGACCGCCGGCGGAGACGCCGAGCAGGCGGTCGCGGCGGTCATCCGGCGGCACACGGCGATGGCCGGGGCGAGCGGCTTCGCGACCGGGGTCGGTGGCTTCTTCACCCTGCCGGTCGCCCTGCCGGCCAACGTCCTCGGCTTCTACCTTCTCGCCACCCGGATGACGGCCGCGGTCGCGCGGCTCCGTGGACACGACATCGCCGACCCGCACATCCGCACCGCCGTGCTGCTCACGCTCATTGGCGCCGACGCCGACGACCTCCTGCGCAAGGCCGGCGCGGTCGTGCCGGCCGGGCGGATGACGAACCTCGCCGCGCAACGGCTCCCCGGACCGGCGCTGATGGTCGTCAACAAGGGCATCGCGTTCCGGGTCATCGCGACCGCGAGCCGCACCGGCCTGACCAAGCTGGGCCGGTTCGTCCCGGTCGTCGGGGGAGCTGTCGGGGGTGGTCTGGACGCCTGGATGGCGCACCGCATCGCCGATCATGCCCGCCGCGAGTTTCCCGTCTCCGCCGCGGGCCGGCTTGGCCCGGCCTGACCGGCCGGGAACACCGTGGGCGCGCTGATCGTCGTCGAAGGAACGGCCCTGGCCGCTCGTCATGCCAAGGAGGTCAACCCGTGTCCCGATCGAGCCGACTCGCCTCGGCGAGTGCTGTGTTCCGTGCCGTCCGTCTCGCCACCCGGCCCGGCGGGCCGTCCATCGGCGAACGCGTCGGTGCCCTGCCGCGCCTGGTCCGGGCCACTCTGCGCCGGGAGTACACCGGCACGTCTAACGGGCGACTGGCGATGGCACTTGTGGCGCTCGGCTACCTGGTGTCCCCGGTCGACCTCGTGCCCGAGGTGCTGCTCGGTCCGCTCGGCCTGGCCGACGACGCCCTCGTGGTCGGGTGGTTGGCCACCCTTTTCGTCGACGAGACCGAGTCGTACCTGGCGTGGGAGCGTTCCCGGCCGGTCGGCGACGACACCGTCCAGGGTCACGTGGTCGACTAGCGGGGCTTGTCGATCCGGTCGTTCTGAGGCGTCTCACGCCGTCCACAGGGGCTGCGTCCGCATGCCGGACATCCACAGATTCGGCCACGCCGCGCGCCGGGTGTGGCCGAGCACGGAGGCAGCGCCCACCCTCGGGGGATGACGACAACCATCACCCTGCGAGGTCCCGGCGACGTCGCTGCGTTCCTCCCGTACCAGCTCGGCTACCACCCCACCGACAGCGTCGTCGTGGTCACGCTCGTCGGCGGCGTGGTGGGAACGGTCGCACGAGTCGACATCCCCGACGTGCCGGATGTCGGCGACGCAGCGGCATCCGTCGTCGGCGCGGTTCTCGACGGTGAGCCGACGCAGGTCACTCTCGTCGGTTACGAGGCCGACGGCGGTCGCACGTCGGCGCCACTGCTCCTCGAGCTGGTGGCGCGTCTCGAGAAGGCCGTGGTCGAAGTGGTCGACGCGCTGGTCGTACGCGCCGGTCGGTTCACCTCACTGCTATGTCTTGAGGCGTGCTGTGGTCCGGGAGCGGGCCGGCCCGTTCCGGCTCCGGAGGACGTGCCGGCGGTGGTCGAGATGGTGATGGCGGGTCGCTCACCTCTGCCGTCGCGAGCCGCGCTCGACCGAGTCGCCGAGGCCGATCCTGCCGTGGCCGACGAGGTCGGCTGCGTGGTGCGTCAGCGAGCGCTCCTCGCCGACGGCGGGCAACGCAGCCGCAGCGCCCGAGCGTGGGCTCGGCTGCTGGGCACGCCGTCCCGGTTCTCCGGCTCTCCTGGGCATCTACGACCGAGCGACATTGCGGATGCGGCGCTCGGGTTGGCCGACGTGCCGTGGCGCGACGGGCTGGTCGCCCGGCTGGCGCCGGGATCGCTACCGATGTCAAAGGTCGCCCCTGACGTGCAGGCCCTGCTCCGCCGCCGGCTGCCGTCGTGGCTCGACGACGCACGAAGCCGAGACGAGGTGTGTGTCCGCCTCCTCGGTGTCTGTCGGTCGGTGCCCGACGACTGCCCGACCGAGGCGACCGCGTTGTGCACCGTCGCGGCATACCTGGCCTGGCTTGGCGGCGACGGCGCGGTGGCCCGGGCCGCCCTCGGCCGGGCGCTTCGACTGACGCCCGACTACCTGTTGGCGCTGCTCCTGCTTCGCCTGCTCGACGGCGCGGTGGCGCCGGCGAGGACCCGTCCAGGTCGGCGTCGTGACCCCGGCCGCACCAGTGGCGGTGTCGACCGCGCCGGATGACCCCACCCCCGTCCGGTGCGCGTGCCGGGGCGCTCGACTCACGGCCCTGGGCGCCTGCCTGGCGCTCGTGGATGCCGGTATCATCGGCTCAGGTCATGAGTCTCAGCGCACAGCCCCGGCTTGCTGGGCGGCAACCCTCTTCGCGGTGGGGTGCCCCGGGTGATGACCTGGCCGCGTCGTCCGGGCGCGGCAAGCGCGAGCCGGCGAGGAGCACCGATGACGTCCACCGTGGATCAGGCGGCGCGGGCCTGGTGGCGCCCGGGTGACCCGGTCGGCGCACGCCGGTTCGAGGCCCTGGGCGATCTTCGGCTCGAACGCGGCGGAGTCGTCCCCGGCGTCGTCCTCGCCTACGAGACCTGGGGCACCCTCTCGCCGTCGGGCGACAACGCGGTGCTCGTCGAGCACGCGCTCACCGGTGACAGCCACGTCGTCGGTGACTCCGGGCCCGGGCACCCGTCACCCGGATGGTGGCCGACGCTCATCGGGCCGGGGGCACCACTGGACACCGATCGGTTCTACGTCGTCGCCAGCAACGTGCTCGGCGGGTGCCAGGGCAGCACGGGCCCGTCCTCGCCAGCACCGGACGGGCGACCCTGGGCGGGTCGCTTCCCGTTCATCACCATCCGAGACCAGGTCGCCGCCGAGGCGGCACTCGCCGACGCTCTCGGGGTGTTCCGGTGGCATGCGGTGCTCGGTGGGTCGATGGGGGGCATGCGGGCTCTGGAATGGGCTGCCTCACATCCGAACCGTGTCGGTCACGCCGTCGCCCTGGCGTCCAGCGCGTACGCGACCGCCGACCAGATCGCGTGGAGTCGGCCCCAGGTGCTCGCCATCCGCAGCGACCCTCACTACCGCGACGGCGACTACTACGACCAGGAGCCGCCCGCGGCCGGCCTGGGGATCGCGCGGCGAATCGCCCAGGCCACCTACCGCACCGAGCGCGAGCTCGACGAGCGGTTCGGGCGCCGTCCGCGGACGGGGGAGGACCCCCTCGGCCCGAGGGGACGTTACGACGTGGAGAGCTACCTCGACCACCACGCCGGCAAGCTCGTGCAGCGGTTCGACGCGAACAGCTACGTCGTCCTGACCGAGGCCATGAACAGTCATGACATCGGCCGGGGCCGCGGTGGATGGCGATCGGCGCTCTCGGCGTTCGACGGGAAGCTGCACCTCGCCGCCGTAGCCACCGACCGGCTGTTCCCGACCCGCCTCTCCGTGGAGCTCGCCGAGGCCCATCGGCGGTCGACCCTGCGCATCATCGACTCCGAGCACGGGCACGACGGCTTCCTCATCGAGACCGACCGAGTCGGCGCGCTACTCCGTGAGGCACTCGATCCGAGTCAGTTCGCACCGCTGCGGTAACGTCGCCTCCGCCGAATTCCATCGTCGGGCCGCAGGAGGGCACGTGACCATCATCGTCGGCTTCGTCCCCACCAAGGAGGGCCGTGCCGCCTTGAGCCGAGCCGCTGCTGAGGCACGAAGCCGCAAGGCCAAGCTGGTCGTCATCAACAGCAACCGTGGGGGTCGTGATCTCGACGAGCAGGCGGCACGTGCCGCCGACGACGAGCTGCGCCGTGCCACCGACGACCTCGAGCAGGACGGTGTCGACGTCGAGGTACGGCAGCTGGTCCGGGGCAACGAACCTGCCGAGGACCTCATCGCTGTCGCCGAGGAGACCGGTGCCGACCTCATCGTCATCGGCCTGCGCCGCCGGACGCCGGTGGGGAAGCTGATCCTCGGGTCGAACGCCCAACGCATCTTGCTCGACGCCCCGTGCGCGGTGCTCGCCGTCAAGGGATGAGCCTGAGCCACCGGCGTGGTATGTCCGAGGGTCCCGCGCGTTTTATAATGGTAGGAACACCTGGCCGTCCTCGCCGACGACCCGAGCCGGACGCCCGGGTGTCGCCCAGGACCAATCCCCCCGCCCCGGCTCGCGTTCACGACCCGTGCTGCTCGGCGGTCCCCGCGACGAAAGGTCACCGGTGTCGCCTGTGTCCCGCACCACGTCCGAGCCCAGCGCGCTCCCGCCGGAGTTCGCTCACACCGCGCTGCAGGCACTGGTCCGCAAGGGGAGGACCACCGGTTCGGTGACCGGCGAGGAGGTCGCCGACGCCCTGCGTGCGGCCGACGTCCAGGCTGCGCGCGGGAGAGTAGTGCTACGGGCGCTCGGCGACCACGGCATCACGGTCAGCGTCGACGCCGCTGTCGGCGCCGTCGCAGCAGCGCGGACCACGACCACGAAGCGTGCCAGTGCACGGACCAAGGCCGACACCGACAGCGCGTCGGGGGTCGCGAAGCGGGCGACCACCGCGAAGCGGTCGACCACCACCGAGCCGGCGCCGACGTCCGCCAAGTCCGGCGGGCGCGCCTCGACCACGCGGAAGGCCGCCGGAGCAGCTTCCCGCGCCGAGTCGAAGAGCTCCGCGACCGCCCGCACCGGGTCCGCGGCCGACGCGGCGCCCGAGCCGGCCGACGCCCCTCCCGAGAGCCTCGACGAGACTGTCGTCGAGGATGTCGTCCTCGAGATCGACGAGACCGCCGGAAACGACGAGACCCCGACGGCCGACGGTGCTCCGGCCGACGTCGCAGAGGACGCCGACGGCGATGACACGGTGTCCGCCAGGCCGGCAACGGCGAAGAGCGACGATGACACCGAGGACGCCGGCTTCGTCATCCGCGACGACGACGAGGATGACGCCCCGGCCCAGCAGGTCGTCACCGCCGGCGCCACCGCCGACCCGGTCAAGGACTATCTCAAGCAGATCGGCAAGGTGGCCCTGCTGAACGCCGAGCAGGAGGTCGAGCTCGCCAAGCGCATCGAGGCAGGGCTGTTCGCCGAGGAGAAGCTGAACTCCGGCGAGAAGATGGACATGAAGGTCAAGCGCGAGCTCTGGTGGATCGCGCAAGACGGCAAGAAGGCCAAGAACCACCTCCTCGAGGCCAACCTGCGCCTCGTCGTCAGTCTCGCCAAGCGCTACACCGGCCGCGGCATGCTCTTCCTCGACCTCATCCAGGAGGGCAACCTCGGCCTGATCCGTGCGGTCGAAAAGTTCGACTACACCAAGGGCTACAAGTTCTCGACCTACGCGACCTGGTGGATCCGCCAGGCCATCACCCGAGCGATGGCCGACCAGGCCCGCACCATCCGCATCCCGGTGCACATGGTCGAGGTCATCAACAAGCTTGCCCGCGTCCAGCGCCAGATGCTCCAGGACCTCGGCCGCGAGCCGACCCCGGAGGAGCTGGCCAAGGAGCTGGACATGACCCCCGAGAAGGTCGTCGAGGTGCAGAAGTACGGCCGGGAGCCGATTTCCCTGCACACCCCGCTCGGCGAGGACGGCGACAGCGAGTTCGGCGACCTCATCGAGGACTCCGAGGCGGTCGTGCCCGCCGACGCCGTGAGCTTCACGCTGCTCCAGGAGCAGCTGCACTCGGTGCTCGACACGCTCTCCGAGCGCGAGGCCGGTGTCGTCTCGATGCGCTTCGGGCTCACCGACGGCCAGCCGAAGACGCTCGACGAGATCGGCAAGGTCTACGGGGTCACCCGCGAGCGAATCCGTCAGATCGAGTCCAAGACGATGAGCAAGCTGCGGCACCCCAGCCGCAGCCAGGCCCTGCGCGACTACCTCGACTGACGGCCGCGCAGTCTCGGGGACCATCGCCCGTCGTGGCCGGCATCGCCCGTCGTGGCGGCCGGTCGGCTATCGCTGCCATCGACGACGGGGCCAGCGGTCCTGGAGCGCCACTGCGGACAATGCCAGCTGTCGTCTCACCGCAGACCATGCGTGTCGCCACGGTCGGCGCCCCTCCTCCGGCAACAACACCGCACGCACCCGGTCGCTGCGCCGCCGCCGCGAGAACGCGGCGAGCCGCACCGTGCGAGCGTCCGCGGTGACGTCCGGCAGCACCCCGGTGCCGGGTGCGGCGTACCGGGCTCGTTCGAGCGTGGCGACCACTCGGCCCAGAGCCTCGGTCTCGCCGGTGTCGAGATAGGCGTTCTGGCTGATGGCGTGTGACGCCTGACGTGGCGTCGCACCATCGGGCGGGACCAGGCCGACGTCCGCCAGGCGCAGGAGCAGTGACTGCCACTGGACCTCGACGAGTTCGGCGTCGCTATGCGCGTTGCGTCGTGCTCGGCGCCGGGTGAGCCATGCTGCCACGGGCACTGCGGAAAGGCCGAGTCCGGCGAGCAGGACGACGACGACGACCGAGACCTGGTCGCGAACGGCGGCGATCAGCCCCGTGTCCGTCGAGCTGCTGGAGGTGTCGCTCGTCTCGGTCGGGTCCTCCTCGTCGGCGGGGCGGGTGGGCGTGGGGGTGGGCGCGGTCGGTGCCGCGGACGTTGACGGTGACGTCTCCTCGTTGTCGGTCGCGGCCGGTTCCGTGTACGTCGGGGCGATCCCACTACGCACGCCGGGTGTCGGTTCGAATCGCACCCAGCCGAGCTCGGGAAAGTACAGCTCGGGCCAGGCATGGGCGTCAGCGGCCCGGACCACGCGCCGGTCACCGTCGGTCGACCCCGGTAGGAAACCGACCGCCATCCGAGCGGGGATACCGGCCTCGCGCGACAGCATGATCATCGCCGTGGTGAACTGGACGCAGTAGCCGCGCCGGGTCTGCAGGAACCGCGCGAGCGGCTCCTCCGCCCGGCTCCCGTCGGCTGTCTCGTCGGCGAGGTCGAGTGAGTACGAGTACGACGGCCCCCGCAGGTGCGACTGGATCTTGCGCGCGACGGTCAGCGCAGAATCGCCGTCACTGACGATGTCGTCGAGAAGCGCGCGCACCACGTCCTCGGACCGAGGGTCGACCGTCAGGTCGTCGCGCTGCGGTGCCTCCGGGTCGAGGGTGGTGTCGAACTGGGCGTCGGTGGGTGACAAGACGGTGAAGTCGGTGGTGTACCCCTCCACGCGGCGGGTCAGCTCCACCACGCCGGTACCGGTGACCCTCCAGGCCCCGTCGGGAAACGGGTTCCCCGAGGCGCTGTCGGGAAGGGCGACCTGAGGCTGGCCGACGCGGTTGAGCTCCACGGTCATCTGCTCCTCCGTGCGGTCGACCCCGCGCGCTGCCTGAACCCCGGGCAGCCGACCGTCGATGGGAACGAACGTGAGGTCGGATGCCGCCTGCCACCGGCTGCGGCGGAAGAGGTCGAGCACACCCACTCGTAGCGGCGGTGGGTCGTCGGCGGTGGTGCGGTAGACCAGCACCGGGTCGGTGGATCGGTCGCCGAGGTCGCGGGCGATATCGACGCTCGTGGACAGCCGCACCTCGCCGCCGCCCCCACCACGCCCGTTGTCGCTCGTGCCGAGGCCGTCGGCGAGGAAGGTCGTAGGAAGGTGGGGGATCACCGAGGGCACCACGACCGCGGTCGCCAGTGCTATCGCGCCAACCGCCCGCCCGACGACCGCGAAGGCATCGGTGGGATCGGCGAACGGCCCGGACGCCCGAGACGCCGCTGCACCCCAGCGACGCAGAGCTCGCAAACTCTCACCGTGAACGAGGGCCAGCCAGCACATGGCCGGCGGGACGACGAACCACGCGGACAGGCCACCGGCGGAGCTGGTCGCCGCGGTAAGGAACGCCGCCAGTAGGGGCACGCCGGCGAGCGCGGGGCTGCGGAAGGTCGTCGCAGTAGCGTCAACGGCCAGAGCCGTTAGTCCGACGAGCGCGGTGAGAGCGAAGGAGACACCGGGGCCGGTGGGAGCGGGTGCGCTGTACCCGACCACCGTGCGGTATGCCTCCTCGATCAGCTCCTCCGAGGCGAGAAGGGTGTCTCGCACGGGAACCACACCGGCGAAGAGCTGATCGCGGAGGTGCAGCCACCAGGAGACGAGTAGCAGGACGACTGCCTGGGTCGCGACGACGGCAGAGCGCATCTCGACGAACCACCGGGCGGCCATGCCGGTGGCGACCACCGCCAGCACGGCGACCAGCGACGGCCATACCCACGTGGCCGGGGTGAAGAGCGTGAGCAGCGGAAGGGTCACCGCCACACTGGCGCCCGCTCCGATCACCGCCGGGACGGGGAGAATGCGGTTCACCGGGTCCCCACGAGATCACCGTCGGTGCGCCGACCGCCGACCACCGCGGACCACGCGGCGTCAGGTGAGGTGTGCCCATCGACGGCCACGGCCGACCAGCCGGAGTTTCGCAGTACCGCTACGGTGGCTCCGGCCGGCTCGGCGGGATGGACGGCAGCGGGCCGAGTACCGAATGCGGCCGGCTCGACGACGAGCGCGACAGCGGTCGACCCGGGTTGCCGAAGCGCGGCCAGGGCAAGTGCGTCGTCGTCGGTCAACGGTCCGCCGATGTAGGCGACCAGGCCGCCGCCTGCGGTGAGCCCGCTGGCCGCGTGCAGTACGGCACCCACGCCGTCGTCGTCGCCGTAGTCCACCCGGGCGAGCGAGTCGAGTGCGTGGTCGAGGTCATCATCGTGGTGCGCACCGGCATCCGGCGTGAGCAGGTGCGCCATGTATCCCGCGTCCACGATGTGAGTGAGCACCGACGCGGCCATGGTCACGGACCACTCCAGCGAGCTGTGACGGCCATGACCGCCGTGGGCGGAGCGTCGAGTGTCGAGCAGGACGACAGCGCGCCGCTTCGCCGGGCGGTCCTCCTGGCGCACCATAAGATCCCCGGTCCGCGCGCTGGCCGGCCAGTGGATGCGGCGGAGGTCGTCGCCGTCGCGGTACTCCCGTACGGTCTGGTCGTCCTCTCCGTTCAACGACACCATGTGCGGAATGCTGCCGTCGGTGCCGATGCCGTTGCCGAGCGAGCGGCCGGTGGGCAGCGGCACCACCTGGGGAAGCACCACCAGCTCGGTGTCCCCAGTGGCCGCGGCCGCACGCTGCGCCAGACCGAAGGGGTCGCGCACGCGCACCGACAGCGGCCCGAGCCGGTGCGCACCACGAGTGTGTGAGCGCACGGTGTAGTCCGTCGCCTGTGACCCACCCGGCCACAACGCAGGGATGACGAAGCGCGGCCGCTCGCCGAGTGCGTAGTCGATCGACTCCTCGGCCAGGAGCACCGGCGAGACCGAGGACTCGGCGTTGCGGATCTCGACGGTGACGACCGATCGTTCGTCGACTCGTACCCGGGCGGGAGAGGCCGTGCGCCGGACCTCCAGGCGGAGCCCGTGCCGCCGGACGAGAATCAGCGCAAGGGCGACGAGGGCGAGGACGAGCACTCCACCTCGCGTGACGTCTGGCTGGCCCAGGAGGACACCGGCGGCGACGAGAACCAGCCCGCTGCCGGCGAAGGCAGCGCCGCGAGGAGTGAGAGATCGCCGGAGGTCACTCACGAGCGCACCTCAGCGGGTCGGTGCCGGCACGCGGACCCGCTGGAGCAGGTCGGCCACCACGTCGGCTGTCGTGCGCCGCGCCATCTGAGTCTCTCCGGTCGGGATGAGTCGATGGGCCAGGACGGCGACGGCGACCTGCTGGACGTCGTCGGGCAGCACGTGGTCGCGGCCGGCGAGTGCGGCATGCGCGCGGGCCGCTCGGAGCAGGTGCAGTGTGGCGCGCGGAGACGCTCCCAGCCGCAATGCCGGACTGACCCGGCTTGCATGCGCGAGGTCGACGGCGTACTGCCGCACGGCCGGGGAGGCGTGGACCCGCCGAACGGCCGCGATCATGGCCGACACGGTGGCCGCGTCGGTCACCGGTCGCAGGTCGTCCAGGGGCGAGGTTCCTCCGTGGTGGTCGAGCATCGACAGCTCCGCGGATGCCGACGGGTAGCCCATCGAGATGCGGGTCATGAAACGGTCGCGCTGCGCTTCGGGAAGCGGATAGGTGCCCTCCATCTCGATCGGGTTCTGCGTCGCCATGACGATGAACGGGCGTGGCAACGAGTACGTCGTGCCGTCGACGGTGACCTGACCCTCCTCCATCGACTCCAACAGGGCGCTCTGGGTCTTCGGCGAGGCTCGGTTGATCTCGTCGCCGACCACGACGTTGGCGAACACCGCCCCGGGCCGGAACTCGAAGTCGCGCACGTCCTGGTTGAACACGGAGACGCCGGTGATGTCGCTCGGCAGCAGGTCGGGGGTGAACTGGACCCGGCGCACCGAGCAGTCGATGGACCGCGCCAGGGTCTTGGCGAGCAGGGTCTTGCCCACCCCGGGGACGTCCTCGACCAGCAGATGACCCTCGGCGAGCAGCACGGTGATGGCGGTGCGGACGACCGGCTGCTTTCCCTCGACGACGGAGTTCATCGCGGCGGCGAGCGAGGCGGACACCTGGAGGACCTGGTCGAGCGACGCACCCAGAGCAGTGATCGGCTCGAGAGGTGGCGTCGTACGGCGGTCGTGCTCGAGCTCGCTCACCAGCGATCCCTTCGTCGGCGTCGGGGCAGCGCGCGACGCCCTCGTCGCCCGCGGTTCTCGGATTGTGCCGCACCAAGGTGAAAGACCAGGGAAAGCGGTCGCCCCACTGGTCCCCACTCGTGTCCGGTGCGGCACGTCAGCCGGAGGGTCCGTGCGGGCGCCGCCAGCCCGCGTGCACCCCTGCGCATACCGCCGAGGACACGAGGAGTCTCATCAGGCGGATGCCTGGGCTCTTGAGCCCCACCGTGCTCCACCACCTATGAACTGGGCAGACGCCGTCAGGAGTCACGGAAAGACCGCGAAGTACCGGCGGTGGGGGTCGATGGTGGAGTAATGTGGAGGGTATCGGAGTGGTGCGGTAGAGCGAGCGGGTCGAGAGAGGCGGTGCCCATGGAGGAGTTCCTCGGCACCCACACCCCTCGGCTCGACGAGAAGGGCCGGCTGTTCCTCCCGGCTCGGTTCCGGGCGGCGCTGGCCGATGGTCTGGTCATCACGACCGGTCAGGAGGGCTGTCTGTACGTCTTCCCCACCGCGGAGTTCCATCGCATCTCGGCGGTGATGCAGTCGGCGCCGGGCTCGTCGAAGCAGGTTCGTGACTTCGTCCGGGTCTTCCGGGCCAGTGCGCATCCCGATGTGCCCGACCGTCAGGGCCGGGTCACCCTTCCAGCGCCGTTACGCGCGTATGCCCGCCTCCAGAAGGACTGCACGGTCATCGGCAACGGGACCCGACTCGAGGTGTGGGACTCCGGGGCCTGGGCCGACTACCTCGCCGAGGTCATGCCCGCCTACTCCGCCTACTCCGTACCCGGTGAGGAGGTGGTGCCGGGCCTGTAGACCGTCCCGCCCCCCACCACCGACGACCCGACCGCCGGCCTCCAGCCGACCCGGCTCCCGACGCGCCTTCCCCCGCGCCGGGCCCGGTTCGGATGGGGACCCGCAGCCGGGTCGCGCTGCACCACCACCGATCCGAGACTTCCGACCGAGGAGGACGATGACCACGCGAGGACCAGCGGAGCGCCGGCACGTGCCGGTGCTTCTCGACCGGGTCGTCGACCTCCTCGAGCCGGCGCTGAGTGTCGATGGCGCGGTCTGCGTCGACGGCACGGTCGGCATGGGTGGGCACGCCGAGGCGCTGCTGCGCCGCATCCCGACGGTGCGGGTGGTCGGGCTCGACCGCGACCCGGAAGCCGTGGCGATGGCCGGTGAGCGACTCGCTGGTTTCGGGACCCGGTTCGTCGCCGTGCATGCTCGCTACGACGAGCTCGCCGACGTCCTGGCCGCGCGTGCGGACGGTGTTGCGCGCGGCATCCTCTTCGACCTCGGCGTGTCCTCTCTCCAGCTCGACGAGCCCGACCGCGGGTTCGCGTACCGCGCCGATGCACCGCTCGACATGCGCATGGACCAGTCCGCCGGACTCACGGCCGCGGAGGTGCTCAACACCTATCCGGCAGAGGACCTCGCACGAGTCCTGCGCACCTACGGCGAGGAGCGCTTCGCGGGCCGGATCGCCGCGGCCGTGGTGCGCGAGCGCGAGCGGGCGCCGTTCACGATGTCGGCGCGGCTGGTCGACCTGCTCCGGGATGCCGTCCCGGCCGCCTCCCAGCGCACCGGTGGCCACCCCGCCAAACGCACCTTCCAGGCGCTGCGCATCGAGGTCAACGCCGAGCTGGAAGTGTGGAGCCGCGCGGTGACCTCGGCGATCGACGCACTCGCTCCGGGTGGCCGACTGGTCGTGCTGTCGTACCACTCGCTCGAGGACCGCATCACCAAGCGTGCCTTCGCCGAAGGCGCCCGGAGCCGGACGCCGGCCGGGATGCCGGTCGAGCTGCCCGAGCACGCGCCCTACCTCCGCCTGCTCACCCGAGGTGCCGAGCAGGCGTCGACGACGGAGCAGGCACAGAACCCGCGGTCGGCCTCGGTGCGCCTGCGGGCCGTCGAGCGGCTCGCCGAGGAGGTGGTCACGTGACTCAGACCGTGTCGGCGCGTGCGGGTGATCGCGCGCAGTCTCGCCGTACCACCGGCTCTGGCCGTCGGCTCCGCGTCGTCGCCCCTCCCGCCTCCCGGGGGAACGGCTGGTTCTTCCTGCTCTGCGCGGTGCTGTTGCTCGGCGGGACGCTCGGTGTTCTGGTGCTCAACACGACGATGGCGAAGGGGGCATACACCATGCGCGATCTTGGGCGGCGCTCCGACGAGCTCGCCGACACCCAGGACGCGCTGCGTCAGTCCGTGAACGCCGTTTCCGGCCCCGGGCCACTTGCCCGCCGCGCCCGCGAGCTCGGGATGGTGCCTGCCGGCACCGCGGCGTTCCTCCGGCTGTCTGACGGGGCGGTGCTCGGAGTCCCGCAGCCCGCGGCGGCCGACCAGACCTTCCGTGTCGTCACCGAGCCCTCGGCTCCGACGAGCGCGTCCCGGCCACCGGCGCCGGCAACGACCAAGCCATCGCCATCGCCATCGCCGTCGTCGCCGAGCGGTGGACCACCCTCCAGCGCGTCGCCATCGCCGAGTAGTGGGCCGCCCTCGGGTGGTGCGCCGTCCCCGAGCGCGTCGCCATCGCCGAGTAGTGGGCCGCCCTCGGGTGGTGCGCCGTCCCCGAGCGCGTCGCCATCGCCGAGCGGTGCACCGTGAGCCGGCAGCCCACGCCGACCCCGGGGAGACGTGCCCCGGTCGCCGCGGACCGCACGGTGTCCCCGCGTGCCGGCTCGGCGTCCGCGCGAACCGGTTCGGCACGCTCCGCGCGAACCGGTTCGGCACGATCCGCGCGAGCCGGCTCGGCGGGTCGAGCCCCGCGGACCGCGTCAGGTCGGTCAGGCGTCCGTACACCCGGTCCTCGTGCCGCATCGCCGACAGCTGCCGCGCGCCCGGCCGGGGCCCGCCGCACCCGGGCGCCCGAGGCCACGACCCGATCCGGCTCGGGTCGCCGTGCGCCCGTCCGCAAGAACGGGCGTGGCGGCCCACCGCGCCGCCCGGCGCGTCGAACGTTGCGCTCCGCCGGCGGGAACCCCCGCTCGCGAATGCGCACGCTGACGGTGGCCGTCTTCTTCGTGCTCAGTGTGTTCGGCGCCCAGCTGGTGCGGCTCCAGGGGCTCGACGCCGAGGCGGTGGCCGTGGCGGCGCAGGACCGACGGCTCACCTCGCAGGTCGTGCCCGCCCTCCGGGGGGAGGTGCGTGCCGCCGACGGCACCGTGCTCGCGTCGAGCACGGTGCGTGAGGTGGTCGTGGCGGACCAGACCGCGGTCTGCACGTACGGCACGAAAGCGTCGACCTGCTCCCCGGGGACCTCCGCCATCGCCGTGCGTGCCGCGG
>JBOFBK010000057.1:0-6092 GCA_051645525.1 Dermatophilaceae bacterium
CTGCCGCGAGCGCGCGTGCCGCGGCGGCGGCGAACGCGTCACCGGCACCGCACGGGTCCCCGTCGGCCTCCGTCACCGGCGCATGCAGCGACTCTCCGGTCGGAGTGGCCAGCCAGGCACCGTCGGACCCTGCGGTGACGGCGACCGCACCGGCCTCCCAGTGTTCGAGCAGCTGCCGTGCGCACGTATCGGGCGGAGCCGAAAGGCCCACGACAGAGCGGGATTCGGCCAGGTTGGGCGTGACCAGGGTGCACCCCGGCACCGGGTCGCCACCGCGCGGGTGCGGGTCCCACACGACCGGCCGCCGCCGCGCCCGCTCGGCAAGCGCCGACAGCACCTCGTCGTGACCGGTGGTCCCGGCGCCGTAGCACGACACGAGCACGACGTCGGCCTCCGCGATCGCCCGGGCCGCGGCGGCCGGAAGTGCACCCCGAGGCGCCGCCGGGCCGCCCGAGTCGAGCCGCAGCAGTGACTGACCGCCACTGCGCACCCGCGCCTTGACCCGGGTAGCCCCGTGTTGCGCCATCGTGACGACGTCGACACCGCCGACGCGCAACACGTCCCGCACCAGGTGCGCGTCGTCGTCATCCGCCATGGGCGCCACCAGCGTGACGGCGACCCCGGGCCCACGGCACAACAGCGCGGTGAGACCAGCCCCGCCCGGGCCGGCCACCTCGCTCTCGACGTCCACGACCGGCACCGGCGCGTCGGGGCACAACCGGTCGGCCCGGCCGTTGATGTCACGGTCGAGCAGCACGTCGCCGACCACGACGATGCGACGCACCGCGCTCATGACGCCTGCCGACACGTCGGCCCCGGCTCGAGTAGCCCGCGCGACGCGAGCGAGGCGTCCAGCGCCGCACACAGCGCGTGGATGGCGACGAGATGCACCTCCTGCACCGCGGCAGTGGTGGGCGCGTCCACGGTGATCGCCTCGTGCGCGAGACCGGCGAGCGGGTTCGGTGCCGGGCCGGTGAGCGCCCACACGGTGAGCCCGACGTCGGCGCCACGCTTGGCGGCGTGCAGCACGTTGCTGCTGGTGCCGCTCGTCGACAGCAGCACCAGTACGTCGCCGGGCCGGCCGTGCGCCTCGACCTGACGGGCGAACACCTCGTCGGGGCCGTAGTCGTTGAGGATGGCGGTCAGGCTCGCCGACTCCGCGGTGAGCGCCACCCCCGACAGCGCGCGCCGGTCGCGGAGGAACCGCCCGACCAGCTCGCCGGTGAGGTGCTGCGCCTCGGCCGCGCTGCCGCCGTTGCCGGCCGCGAGCAGCCGGCCGCCGGTCGTGAGCCGGGTCGCGAGGTGCTCGCCCCAGGCCCGCAGCAGGTCGGAGCGGCGGGCCAGGCTGCGCAGCCCGGACTCCACCTCGGCGTGATGCTCGTCGAGCCAGTGCCGGGTCTCGCAGCGGGCATCGGATGTCGGCCGCCGCACCTCGTGCAGCACCGACTCGGTGGCCCGCGACACCACCGCCCAGTCGAAGCGCTCCTGCGCGCGAACCCGGCCCGCCCGGCCCATCTCGGACGCCAGGTCCGGACGGTCGAGCAGCCGGGCCGCCGCCGCGGTGAGCGCCACGGTGTCGTGCGGGGGAACGAGCAGCCCGCTCACGCCGTCGGCCACGCTGTCGAGCAGGCCGCCCACCGCCGAGCCCACGACCGGCCGGCCACAGGCGGCCGCCTCGAGCGGGGTGATGCCGAACGGCTCGTACCAGGGCGTGGCGAGCACGACGTCGGCCGATCGGTAAAGGGCCGGCATCCGGTGCTGCGGCAGTGCCCCGGTGAGCACGAGCCGGCCGGCGACACCCAGCTCGGCGGCCAGCTCGCGCAGCCGCACCGCCTCGGCCTCGTCGTCGAGGTACTCCGCGGGCGGGCCGCCGACCACCACGAGCTCGGCGTCGGGCAGGTCGGCCAGCGCCCGGATCGCGGACTCGAAACCCTTGCGTCGCACCATCCGCCCCACGGCGAGCAGCCGGAACCGGGCCCGTCGGGGCGGGTCGTCGGCCACCGGGCCGTCGGGCGAGAACCGGCCGGTGTCGACCCCGCACGGGATGACGCGGACGTGGCTCGTGGGCACGCCCATCCGGGCCAGCTCGCCCACCTCGTCGGTGCAGGTGGCCACCACCGCGTCGGCCTCGCGAGCGACCTCGCGCTCGAGCTCGAGCCGCTCCGCCGGGCTCGGGTCGTCGGCGCCCTGGTGCCGCCGCTTCACCGTGCCGAGCGCGTGGAAGGTCTGCACGACCGGCACGCCCCGGGGGCGGGCGGCGCGGAGTGCGGCGAGCCCCGACATCCAGAAATGGGCGTGCACCACCTCGGGGTCGCCGTGACGGGCCCAGTCGGCGGCGATGCCGTCGCCGAGGGCGTCGACGTACGGCAGCAGCTCGTCCTTCGGCACCGCGCGCGGCGGGCCGGCCTCGATGTGCACCACCGTGCCGCCGTGCAGCAACGGCACCCGCACGGGCAGGTCCGGGTCGTCGCGGCGGGTGTAGACGGTCACCTCGTGGCCGAGGGCGCACAGCCCCGCGGCCAGCTCGGCGACGTGGACGTTCTGCCCGCCGGCGTCGGCGCCGCCGAGCGCGGCGAGCGGGCTGGCGTGTTCGGACACCATGGCGATCCTCAAGACGCCACCTCCTTCATCGTTCGGTCCCAGTCGGCGAGGAAGCGCTCCAGGCCGAAGGCGGTCAGGGCGTGCTGCCGGGCGGCGGCACCGCGCTCCCGGGCCTCGCCCTCGTCGGCGAGCAACCGGTGCGCGGCGGCGCGCAGGCGCTCGACATCGGTGGTGACCACCCCAGCTGCAGCGGGAACCGCCTCCGGCACAGCCGTAGTCGCGAGAGCGAGCACCGGCATCCCCATCGCCATCGCCTCGATCAGCGAGAGTCCGAGGCTGGTCCACCGGTTCGGATGCAGGTAGGCCCGCTGCCGGGCGAGCGCGGCGTGCATCTCGTGCTGCGGCAGATCGGCGCAGCGCGACCGGTCGAGGCCGGTGAGCGCCCGTGACTCGGCCACCGCACCGAGCTCGTCGGCACCCATGCCGTAGACGCGTAGCGGCACGTCGGCGGCGAGCCGCAGCACCACGTCGGTGCCGGCGATCCGCTCGCGGCGCACCGGCTCGTTGACGACGACACCCAACGAAGGCTCGGTACCGGTCCACAGCGGCCCCGGGTCGTGGATGCCGTGCTCCACCACCGTGGTCGGGCGGCCGTGGTGGTCCCACGCGAGGGCGTTGAAGTGGGTCACGTGCACCACCGGGATGTCGCGCTGCCGGTCGTCGCACACGGTCCAGTGCTCGGTCGACGCAGCCGGGCCGCGAGGGGTGTCGTGCTCGAGGTAGAGCGCCGGCACGTCGCGCCCGGCCCGCCAGCCGGTCCACTGCCGCAGCAGCTCGGCCTCGTGCGGGCGCTGCAGCACGACGAGGTCGACCGGCTCCTCGCGCAGCGCCACCGGGGCCACCTCGCGCACCCGCTCCGGCCAGTCCCAGGTCTGCGCCCGGCCCCGGCCGTCGGGCCCGCGGTCGGGGAGCACTGGTACGAGGTAGTCGTGGTCACCGGCGACGAATGCCGTTGTATAAGAGCCGTGCACGTGCCAGATCAGGATCCTCATCGCGCACCCACCACGGCGAAGCGACGCACCGCCGACACGACGTCGGCGGCGTGGATGCCGGACACGCACGGGTGTCCCGGTACGGGGCAGGTGCGCGCACGCGTCATCCGGCACGGTGCCTCCTGGTCGCCGAGCAACACGTGCGGCACCCGCCACGGAGCCCACCGCTGCGCCGGCACGACCGGCGCGAAGACACCGACGACCGGCGTGCCCACCGCGGCGGCGAGGTGGGCCGGGCCGGTGTTGCCCACGACGAGCGCCTCGGCGCTGGCCAGCACCCCGGCCAGGCCGGCCAGGTCGGTGCGCCCGGTGAGGTCGGTGCCGCCACGCGGTATCACGTACCGGCCGAGGTCGGTCTCGCCCGCGCCGCCGGTGACCACCACGTGCCAGCCCGCGCGCGTCAGCAGGCGCGCGGCGTCGCGCGCGAGGTCCGGCGGGACTGCTCGGGTCGGCACCGACGCCCCCGGGTGGATGACGACCACCCGGCCCTCGAGCTCCGCGGGCCGCACGCCCTCGACGCGCAGACGGCCGTCGTCATCGGGCACCGCCGGGTATCCGGCCGCCTCGGTGAGCGCGAGCATCGCCTCCACCTCGTGGCCGCCGTCGGCGCCGGTGTCGTCGAGCCCGTCCGGCATCCGCCGGTGCCGCACGTCCAGCAGCGCACCCGGGTAGGCGTCGCTGGTGCCGACCACGCGCGGGATGCCGGCCAACCGCGCCAGCACCGCGAGCGGGAGGGGGCTCTGGTGGTACGACGTCAGCACGACGAGCTCGTCGTAGCGGCCCGCGCGGAGCAGCGACACCAGCGAGAGCAGTGCCGCGGCATCCGCCGGTGGGGGCGTCGCACCGGTCCACGGGGTGTCGGCGACGTGCACCTCGGCGACGCCGGGCAGCATCCGCGCCGCCTGGGCCGCGGCCCGGGAGACGAGCAGGTCGACCCGGCCGGCCGCGGCCGCGACCCGGCGCACAGCCGGCCCGGCGAGCAGCACGTCGCCCGCCCCGTCGAGCCGCGCGACCAGCACGCGCGCGCGCCGGCGAACCGACACGTGGGATGCCGCGGCACCATCCGCCGCCGTGGCGTCAGCCGGTGGCGTGGCGTCAGCCGGTGGCGTGGCGCCGTTCCGCGCCGGCCCCGCCGCGGGCCGGCCGATCTCGACGGAGTCAGCCACGAGCCCACCCCGCGGCGAGCGACACGGCGTCGCGGATGTCGTCCGCGACGAACGGCGCCGCGGTGACCTCGGCGGCCCGGGTCACCGGCGTCGGCACGAGCACCGCGCGCGCCCCGGCCGCGCGGGCGGCGAGCACGTCGGCACCGATGTCGCCGACGACCACGCATTCCTCGGGCCGCACCCCGAGCCGGTGCGCCGCGGCGAGCACCATCCCGGGCGCAGGCTTGCGGCACTCGCAGCCGTCGGCCGGTCCGTGCGGGCACACCTGCCAGGTGTCGAACGGGCCGAGCTCGGCGTCGACCCGCCGGTTCACGGCATCCACCTGGTCGGGGGTGAGGATGCCGCGCGCCACCCCGGACTGGTTGCTCACCACGCCGACCCGCAGGCCGTGCCGCCGAGCCTCGGCCACCGCGGCACCGGCTCCGGGGATGACACGCACCCGCTCGGGGTCGCCGTTGTACGGCACGTCGTCGACCAGGGTGCCGTCGCGGTCGAAGAGCACCGCGCGCACCGGGGTCGGCCACGGCCCGGCGGCGCGGTGCCGCCACCAGCCGCGGGCCCGGTGCCACACGGCCAGCGGCGGGATCACCGCACTGGTCCACGCCATCGTCGTCCGCTCCGCGATGTCGCGCGGGCCGGGGGCGACGCGGCGGGCGGTGAAGTCGGCGGTCAGCCCGGCCCAGGTCGCGGCTGCGACGGCCCCGACCGTCGGTGCCGTGCCCACCCGGCCCACACCCCGTGCCGTGCCCGCCCAGCCCGCGCCCGCCCGGCCCGCGGCCGAGGCATGGCGGATGACGAACGGCGCGGAGGCGAGCGCGACCGTGCCCGCCACGGTCGTGGCGAGGTGCCAGGGCAGCCGGCCCCGCCCGGTCTCGGCGTGCTGCCGCCACCGAGGACCGTGCAGCCGGCGCATCAGCGCGTCGTCGGCGTTGCCGCGCTGCACCCGCACGCTCACCGAGGCCGGCGCGGGGCGCACCGGATGACGGGTGGGCCGGTTCCCGCGGCGGAGCCCCCAACCGGCCCGGCGCACTCGTAGCGCCAGGTCGGCGTCCTCGCGGTAGGCGCGCGGGAAGCGCTCGTCGAACCCGCTCACCTGCGCCAGGGCGGCCCGGCGGTAGGCCCTGTCGGCCGTCGCCCACGCCGCCTCCTGCAGGCCGGCGGTCGACCGCTCCCAGTCGGTCGGGCGACGGCGCGGCGGGAGCGGCACCTCGAGCCGGCCCTGCACGCCCGCGTCGCGCTCGCCGGCCGCGGCGAGGTCGGCGGCCAGCGCGTCCGCCCAGCCGTCGGGCAGCACCACGTCGTCGTCGAGGAACACCACCCACGGCGAGGTCAC
>JBOFBK010000058.1:0-3771 GCA_051645525.1 Dermatophilaceae bacterium
GCCGCGTAGCGTCGGACGATGCGCCGACTCGTCCTGACCCAGAACACCACACTCGACGCTCGCGCCGACATGCTCGGCGACTGGTTCGACGACCAGGCGGTCGGCCTGGAGGCAGTGAACGCGGAGAACGAGAGGCAGCACGAGGCGGCAGACGCGCTGCTCGTCGGTCGCCACACCTTCGAGTCGTTCCGCGGCTACCGGCGCGATCTTCGCGAGGACCGGACCGGGGTGTCCGACTCCCTGAACAGCGTCGAGATGTACGTGGTCTCCACCACGCTGGACGACCCGGACCGGCGCCACACGACTGGGCTCCACGCCGACCCGCTCGACGAGGTCCGTCGGCTCAAACAGGCACCGGGACGCGACATCGTGTGTACCGGCTCGGTCACCCTGTCACACGTCTGCTGCGCGCCGGCCTCGTCGACGAGGTGCGGCTCTAGCCCCAGTCGTCGGGCGGGGTGAACTGGCTGGCGGTGAACACCGCGCCCTGAGGGTCGCGGACCACCACCTCGGCGGTCCAGCCGGTCTCGACGGTGCTCAGCACCGTGCCGCCGAGCTCTCCGGCCCGGGCGGCCGTCGTGTCGCGGTCGGCCACGGTGAAGGCGACGAACCAGTCCGGCGGCTCGCCGCCCGCGGGGACGAGCGAGCCGACGACGTCGGCGAAGCCCTCGGGCGCGGCGGCCTGCCGGGTGCGGATGTCGGGGTCGACGGTCGCCTCGAGGTGGTCGCCGTAGCCGGGCACGCCGATCGCGGTCGCCCAGCCCTGCTCCGTGAACCGCCAGCCGAACAGCTCGCCGTAGAACCGCTGCGCACCGGCTGGGTCGGCCGACCGCAGGTTGCTGAAGTTCCACGTCCCGGGCGCGTTCACCAGCTGTGCGCCCAGCCGTTGCCGCGCCTGCCACAGCCGCACCTCGGTGCCCTCCGGGTCGCGCAGTGTCGCACCCCGCCCACCCGGTACGGCATCGGCCGGCGGCGCCACGACGACCGCGCC
The DNA here is from genome assembly GCA_051645525.1 of Dermatophilaceae bacterium. Classification (GTDB taxonomy): domain Bacteria; phylum Actinomycetota; class Actinomycetes; order Actinomycetales; family Dermatophilaceae; genus JBOFLG01. The sequence continues at coordinate 992 of JBOFBK010000058.1, forward strand.
GAGCTCGACCGCCCGCTGGGCCGTGGCGTCGGCGTCGTCGACGGCCACGTAGGTGTTCCACTGCGCGGGGCGAGCGACCGCCTCACCCAGCCCTGCGACGTCGTGCCCGTCCAGCGAGGCGAGGACGTAGCGAGCCGGCGCGTCGGGCGGCGTCGCCGTCTCGAACCGCCAACCGAGCAGGCCGCCGTAGAACTCCTGTGCCGCGCCGACGTCGGGCTGCTCGACGTCGATCCACGAGGTGACTCCGGGCGGATAGGTGCGCTCCATGACTCGACGATAGGGCCGCCGACCGACACCGCCGGGCGGGTCATGCGCGCGTGCGCGTCTCCAGGTCGGCACGGATGGCGGTCAGCCGGCGGTTCGCGCGCTCCCGGGCGGCGCTCAGGCCGTCATCCGCGACCGGCTCGACGCATTCGAGGTAGACCTTGAGCTTGGGCTCGGTGCCGGACGGTCGCACGACGACCCGCGAGTCGTCGGCGAGGTACCAGCGCAGGCCCTCGGTGGGTGGCAGGCCGCCGTCGCCGCGGGCGAGGTCGTCGGTGTGCGCGATATCGACGCCGCCGATCGTCGTGGGCGGCTCGGCACGCAGCCGGGCCATGACGCGGCCGATCAGCCCGAGGTCGTCGACGCGGACGGAGAGCGCGTCGGTGGCGTGCACGCCGTGCGCCTCGGCCAGGTCGTCGAGGCGGTCGGCGAGCGTGCGACCCTGCGCCTTCAGCGTCGCCGCGAGCTCGGCGACGAGTAGCGCTGCCGTCACGCCGTCCTTGTCGGGCACGTGTACGGGATCCACGCAGTAGCCGAGCGCCTCTTCGTACCCGTATCGCAGCCCGGGCACCCGGCCGATCCACTTGAACCCGGTCAGCGTCTCCTCGTGTCGCACCCCACTCGCGCGGCAGATCGCCGCCAGCCACCGCGAGGACACGATCGAGCACGCGAACACGGAGTCCGCCCGCTCGGCATCCGTCATCCGCGCGAGGACGTGCGACCCGAGCAGCACGCCGACCTCGTCGCCACGCATCATCCGCCACCCACCGGGCGCGGGCACGGCCACCGCGCACCGGTCGGCGTCCGGGTCGGTCGCCAGCACCAGGTCGGGGCCGGTCTGCTCGGCCAGCTCGAGGGCGGCGTCCATCGCGCCCGGCTCCTCGGGGTTGGGGAACGAGACCGTCGGGAACGCCGGGTCGGGATCGGCCTGCGACGGAACCGGCTGCGGCGCAGGGAAACCGGCCGTCGTGAAGGCTCTCCGCACCGTCTCCGACCCCACGCCGTGCAGGGCGGTGTGCACCACGGTGAGGTCTCGTGGCGAGTCGGGGTCGACCACCGAGGCGGCGTCGTGCAGGTACGCCGCGAGCACGTCCTCGCCGAGCGTCTGCCACCCGTCGTCAGCCCGCCGCACCGACGCCACCGACTCGACCGCCGCGATCTCGGCGGCGATCGCCTCGTCCACCGGTGGGACGATCTGCGACCCGTCGCCGACGTACACCTTGTAGCCGTTGTCCTCCGGCGGGTTGTGTGAGGCCGTGACCATCACGCCGGCGTCCGCCCCCAGGTACCGGATGGCGTACGCCAGCACCGGGGTCGGCAGCGGGCGAGGCAGTACCGCCGCCCGCCCGCCGAGCCCGGTGACCACCGCGCAGGTGTCACGCGCGAACACGTCGCTGTTCGTGCGCGCGTCGAACCCGACGACGACGAACGGCTCGGCGGAGAGCGTGCGCAGGTACCGCGTCAGGCCCGCAGCAGCACGGATGACGACCGCCCGGTTCATCCGGTTCGGCCCGCCTCCCAGCGGCCCCCGCAGGCCGGCGGTGCCGAACTCCAGCATCCCCGACATCGCGTCGGCGAGCTCGTCGGCAGCCGCCATGTCACCGGATGACGCTGCCACACAGAGCGACTCGATCTCGGCGCTCGTCACCGGGTCGGGGTCGTCGGCCGCCCAGACCCGAGCCGCGGCCACCACCGAGGTGACCCGGTCGCGGAGCCGGGCGCCGTCATCCGGCATGGTCGGCCTCGGCGACGCGGGCGATGACGTCGGCGAGCAGCCGCCCGCATCGCTCGGCCGCGGCCCGCCCGGCGTCGAGCACCTCCTCGTGCGAGAGCGGCGACGCCGAGATGCCGGCCGCCGCATTGGTGACCAGGGAGATGCCCAGCACCTCCAGGCCGGCCTGCCGGGCGGCGATCGCCTCGAGCGTGGTGGACATGCCGACCAGGTCGCCGCCGAGCGTGCGCGCCATCCGCACCTCCGCGGGGGTCTCGTACTGCGGCCCGCGGAACTGCACGTAGACGCCCTCGTCGAGGCCGGGGTCGACCTCTCGGGCAAGCGCCCGCAGCCGCGGCGAGTAGAGGTCGGTGAGGTCGACGAAGGCCGCCCCCTCCAGCGGCGATGCGCCGGTGAGGTTGATGTGGTCGGCGATGAGCACCGGTGTGCCGGGCGCCCATTCGGGCCGCAGCCCGCCGCAGCCGTTGGTGAGCACGACGGTCGAGCACCCCGCAGCAGCGGCGGTGCGCACGGCGTGCACGACCGCACGGACCCCGCGGCCCTCGTAGTAGTGGGTGCGGGTGCCGTAGACCAGCGCACGCCGGCCGGTGCCGGCGATCGCCACCGATCGCATCGTGCCCGAGTGGCCGGCCACGGCGACGGAGGAGAAGCCGGGTACCTCGGCGCCTTCGACCTCGACGAGGGTCTCACCGACCAGGTCCGCGGTCCGGCCCCATCCGGAGCCCAGCACGAGGGCGATGTCGTGCCGGTCGGCACCGGTCCGGGCGCGGATGACGTCGGCGGC
>JBOFBK010000059.1:0-3459 GCA_051645525.1 Dermatophilaceae bacterium
AGGGTCCGTTACTCCCGTCTACTGCCCTCGCTCTCGGGGTTCTACGGGGTCTGTCACGAGCAGTCCGAGGTGGGTGGCGACGGCTGCCATCGTCGCGTCGTGTGTCGCCACCGCGACCGGTTCTCCGATCAGCAACGCCATCGCCAGGTGCAGGGCGTCGAGGGCCCTGATGTGCCGTTCGATGGACTCGGCGACGGTGTGGGTCTCGCGGCTGACGTCGAGCAGGCCCACGCGGTCGAGCAGCGGTGTCCCGTCGAGGATCGGTCGGCCGTCGCGCCGGAGCACCCGGATGGCCTCGGTGCGCAAGAGCCGGGAGGAGACGAAGGTGGCTCCCGGTGTCTGCATCCAGGACTGCAGCCGTTTGCGTTCGGGGACGTCCAGGATCGTGCGGAGCGCCACCGAGGAGTCGAGGTAGACCAGCCGTGCGGGCACCGGGTCAGTGGCTTCCGCGTATCTCGTCGAACAGCGCGTCAACCTCGGGGTCCGTGTACGCCGGTCCGCCTGGACGGCGAGGCCACGGAGCTGGCTCTGGCGCCGGCGGTGCGTACCGTCCCTCGCGCTTGTGTCAGACATTCGTGACGCGCTGGAACCGGACTCACCCTCCCGCCCGGTGGCACGCTCGTACCGTCGCCGGGGCCACGTGTCGCGTACCTGGTCGTCGACGGGCCGGGTCGAGGGGGCGCTACGCTGGCAACGCCAGTCGTGCCTCCTCGTGGGGTCAGGGAACCCGGTGTGACTCCGGGACTGACGCGCAGCGGTGTGGGTGACGGCGGGAGCGTGTGGTGGGCGAGCGTCCGCCACGACCACTGGGCCACGGCCTGGGAAGGTGCTCCTCGCCGGTCGATCCCGAGTCCGAAGACCTGCTGGCCCTCGCGGCAGCCGCCGCCGGGTCGACCTCGGACCTCGCGCATGGGTCCCGTGACCAGAGCAGGTGTGTCGATGCCAGCCACCCGTACCCGTGTGGACCGCTGCCCCGGAGTCGCGCGTCCCTGGCCCGCGACCGACGGGCTTCTCGTCCGGCTGCGTCTCGTCGGCGGCGGGGTCTCGCACCGGTCGCTCCGGGGCCTGCTCGGGGTGGCCGAGGGGTTCGGCGACGGACGCATCCACGTCACCTCGCGGGCCAACCTCCAGCTCCGGGGTCTGCCTGCTGGCCCCACGGATGCCGCACTGGCGCCCGAGGTGCGCACGGCGCTCGAGGAGACCGGGCTGCTCCCGTCGCCGACCCACGAGCTGGTGCGAAACATCCTCGCGTCTCCGCAGACCGGGCTGGCCGGCGGCCGCGCCGACCTGCGCCCGGTGGCCGCCGACCTGGACCGGATGCTGTGCGCCGACCCCGGCCTGGCCCGGCTGCCCGGCCGGTTCCTCTTCGCGCTCGACGACGGCCGCGGCGACCTGGTCGACCGGGCGGCCGACCTCGGGATGGTCGCCCTCGACGACAGCACGGCGCAGCTGCGCCTCGGGCCTGCCTGGGGCCCGCTCGTGCGGCTGGATGACGCTGCCGCCACCCTCGTCGAGCTCGCCGCGCGCTTCCTCGCTCGCCGGGGCGAGGGCCCCCGCGCGCCCTGGCACGTCGCCGAGTTGGCCGAGCCGTTGGTGGTGCCGGACGCCCCGCACGCGCTGCATCCGGCGGACCGGCGGATGCCGGCGTCATCCGGCCCGCTGCCGTACGGCCCGGTGGCCGGCGGTCACCACGTGGCCGTGCCCACCGGCGGACTGGACCGTACGGCCGTCGAGGCCCTTGCCGAGAGCGGCCGGCAGCTGGTGGTCACCCCGTGGCGCGGGGTGCTCGTCGGCGGGACCGGTAACCGGTGACCGACATCCCCACCTCCGCCCCGGCATCCGGCCGGATCTCTGCCCCGGCATCCGGCCAGGCGTCCGGCCCGACATCCGGCCGCGTGCCGATGCGCCGGCCGACCCGCCGGTTCGCCTACCTCGGCCACGGGCCGGACATCTACGCCGACTCCTTCGCCACGATCCGCCGCGAGGCCGATCTCAGTCGGGTGCCGGCCGACGCCGAGACCCTCGCCGTGCGGATGATCCACGGCAGCGGGCAGGTCGACCTCCTCGACGACCTCGTGGTGCACCCTGGGCTGGTCGCCTCGGCACGAGCCGCCCTGCGGCGCGGCGCACCGATCCTCTGTGACGCCACGATGGTGGCCGCCGGCGTCACCCGGAGCCGGCTCCCCGCCGGCAACGAGGTGCGCTCCCTGCTCGGCGACCCACGCGTGCCGCGGCTGGCGCGCGACTGGGGGACGACCCGCTCGGCCGCGGCTGTCTCGCTGTGGGAGCCCGTGCTCGACGGTGCCGTGGTCGCCGTCGGCAACGCCCCGACCGCGCTGTTCCACCTGCTCGAGCTCGTGCTCGACGGCGGCCCTCGCCCGGCCGCCGTGGTCGGCTGCCCGGTCGGCTTCGTCGGGGCGGCGGAGTCCAAGGACGCCCTGGTCGCCCTCGCCGACGAGCACGGCGTCGACCTCCCGTACGTCACGGTTCGCGGCCGGCGCGGTGGGTCGGCCCTGGCCGCCTCCGCCGTCAACGCCCTCGCCCAGGAGCGCGAGTGACCGGCCGGTTCGCCGCCGTGGGCGTCGGCCCCGGCGACCCCGAGCTGATGACCCGCAAGGCGGCTCGTCTGATCGCGGCCGCCGACGTGGTGGCGTACCACGCCGGCGTCGGCAAGGAGTCGAACGCGCGGCGGACCGCGGCCGGGCTGTTCGCCCCTCACGTGGTCGAGGAGCAGCTGACCTACCCGGTGACGACCGGGGTCACCGACCACCCGGGCGGCTACGCGGGCGCCCTCGCCGACTTCTACGAGGAGGCGGCGACCCGGCTGGCCGCGCATCTCGACGCCGGGCGCGACGTCATCCTGCTGGCCGAGGGCGACCCGATGTTCTACGGGTCCTCGATGTACCTGCACGACCGGCTGGCCGGGCGATACGGCACCGAGATCGTGCCCGGGGTGCCGGCGTTCGCCGCGGCCACCGCGACCGCGGCGCTCCCGCTGGCCCGGCAGACCGACATCCTGACGGTGCTGCCGGCCACGCTGCCCGAGCCCGAGCTGGCCAGGCGGCTCGCCGACACCGACGCCGCGGTCGTGATGAAGCTCGGCCGCACGTTCCCGGCAGTGCGTCGTGCTCTCGCCGTGGCCGGGCGGCTCGAGGCGGCGCACTACGTGGAACGCGCCTCGACGCCCGCCGAGCGGTGGCTGCCGGTGGCCGAGGTCGACGCCGACTCGGTGCCCTACTTCTCGCTGGTGCTCGTCTCCGGTGACTCCCGCAACGGGCCGCGATCACGGCGCCCGCACGACATCCGGCCGATCGAGGCGACCACCGACCGCCCGGATGCCGCGCGCGCGTCGAGTGCCACCGACCGCCCGGATGCCGCAGGCCGCCCGGATGCCGTGCGTGTGCCGGAGCGCCCGGGCCGGCCGGGTGCCGAGCTGCTGGTCGTCGGTCTCGGGCCGGG
>JBOFBK010000060.1:0-1472 GCA_051645525.1 Dermatophilaceae bacterium
GACGGGTCCGGCATCCGGCATGTGACAGGATTCGGACGGACCTGACCACCGCTGCGAGGAGCCTGCCGCGTGACCCAGACCCTGACCGAGGCGCCACCCGTGCCGGGCCCGGCATCGCGCCCGCGCCGTGTCCTGCTCAAGCTGTCCGGCGAGGCGTTCGGTGGCGGCCAGGTGGGTGTCGACCCCGAGGTGGTGCGCGGCGTCGCCCGCCAGATCGCCGTCGCAGCCGCCGACGGGGTCCAGGTGGCGGTCGTGGTGGGTGGCGGCAACTTCTTCCGCGGGGCCGAGCTGCAGCAGAAGGGGATGGAACGGTCTCGCGCCGACTACATGGGCATGCTCGGCACGGTGATGAACTGTCTCGCCCTGCAGGACTTCCTCGAGAAGGAAGGGGTCGACACCCGCGTCCAGACCGCGATCACCATGGGGCAGGTGGCCGAGCCGTACATCCCGCGGCGGGCGATGCGCCACCTCGAGAAGGGGCGGGTGGTGATCTTCGGCGCCGGGGCCGGGATGCCGTACTTCTCCACCGACACGGTCAGCGCGCAGCGCGCCCTCGAGATCCAGTGCGACGCGGTCCTGATGAGCAAGAACGGCGTCGACGGCGTGTACGACTCGGACCCGCGCACCAACCCGGGTGCCCGCAAGCTCGACCGGGTCACTTTCGCCGAGGCGCTCCGCGGCCGGCTCGAGGTGGTCGACGCGGCCGCGTTCAGCCTGTGCATGGACAACCGGCTGCCGATGGTGGTGTTCGGCATGGAGGGCGAGGGGAACATCACCCGGGCGCTGCGCGGCGAGCCCATCGGCACGCTGGTCTCCTCCTGACACGGCGCCCAGTCCGCCGTCGACACGGCGCTCAGCCCCTCGACATGGCGCCCAGTCCGCCTCCGACACAGCGCTCTCGCGTCGTCGACACAGCGCTCGCTACGTCGTCGACACAGCGCTCGTCGCGTCGTCGGCACAGCGCCCGACTCACCTTTGACACACTGGACCCGCCCCGCGCGCCCAGGCGCCACTTGCGAAGGAGACCCGCGTCATGATCGACGAGACCATGTTCGAGGCCGAGGAGAAGATGGAGAAGGCCGTCGAGGTCGCCAAGGAGAGCTTCGCCGGCATCCGCACCGGGCGTGCGCACCCGGGCATGTTCCAGAAGCTGCTCGTCGACTACTACGGCGCACCCACCCCGCTGCAGCAGCTCGCGTCGTTCCAGACCCCCGAGGCGCGCACCATCATCATCAGCCCGTTCGACAAGGGGTCCATGCACGCCATCGAGAAGGCGATCCAGCAGGCCGACCTCGGCGTCAACCCGAGCAACGACGGCACGATCATCCGCTGCGTCATGCCGCAGCTCACCGAGGAGCGGCGCAAGGAGTACGTGCGGATGGCGCACCACCAGGCCGAGGAGGCCCGGGTCTCGGTGCGCAACATCCGGCGGCACGCCAAGAGCTCGCTGGAGCGTCTGGTCAAGGACGGCG
>JBOFBK010000061.1:0-3495 GCA_051645525.1 Dermatophilaceae bacterium
TGAGTCCGAAGCGTCTGGTCCTCGTCGGTGCGGTGCTCGGTCTCGGTTTGACCGCCGGGTGCGTCACGTCATCCAGCTCGCCGGGCGCCTCGGCCCCACCGTCGTCGAGCGCCTCCGCCACGATCGCGCTGCCGGCCGACATCGTCTCGGCGGGCAAGCTGGTGGTGGCGACGAACGCGACCTACCCGCCCATCGAGTACTTCGACACCGACAACAAGACCATCATCGGGTTCGACCCCGACCTCGGCGCCGCATTGGGCCGTCAGCTCGGGATCGAGGTCGAGTTCGTCAACGTCACCGAGTTCGACGCGATCATCCCCGGCCTCGGGTCCGGGCGGTACGACATCGCGATGGCCTTCCTCAGCGACCTGGAGGAACGGCGGGACAAGGTCACCTTCGTCGACTACTTCGTCGATGGCGCGACCCTGGTGGTCAAGGCCGGCAACCCGGCCGGCGTGCGGTCTTTCGACGACCTGTGTGGTCGCACCGTCGTGGTGCAGAAGGGCTCCTTCGGGGAGGTCAACACCGCCGAGGAGGCGAACCGTAAGTGCGCCGCGGCGGGGGGCGACCCGGTCGAGATCGTTCAGCTGCCGGCGGCCACCGACAAGCAGACCCAGGTGCGGTCGGGCCGGGCGGATGTCGCCATCACGAACGTGTCGAACGCGAGCTTCCTGGTCAAGGAGGCGCCCGACCAGTTCGAGATCGTCGGCGAGCCGATCCAGCCCGAGGGCTCGCTGATCGGCATCGCGGTCCCTGCATCCGAACGTCAGCTCGCCGAGGCGCTCCGTGCCGCCCTCCAGGCCGTCATCGACTCCGGTGAGTACGAGCAACTGCTCGAGAGGTACGGCCTGACGCGCGGCGCGGTCGAGAAGGCGCAGATCAACGGTGAGTGAGGTGCAGGTGCGACCACGCCCCGGCAGCCGCGCGGACAGCCCGGACGAGGGCGCCGACCTGGTCGTCGTCCCGACTCGGCACTGGGGGCGACTGCCCCTCGCGCTCGGTGTGCTCTTCCTGGTCGGCACCGTGGTCCACGCGCTCGCCACCAGCCCGAACGTCGACTGGTCGGTGGTCCGGGAGAACCTGGCCGCCGACACCATCGTGCGCGGGGTCGGCGTCACCGCCGTCCTCACCGTGGTCTCGATGGGCCTCGGCATCGTCGTCGGCGTCGTGGCGGCGCTCATGCGCGGCTCGTCCAACCCGGTGCTCGTCTCGGTGGCGCTCGGGTTCATCTGGGTGTTTCGCGGCACCCCCGTCCTGGTGCAGTTGATCTTCTGGTTCAACCTGGGTCTGCTCTTCCCCACCATCGGAATCGGGCTCCCCGGCGTCGGCGAACTGTGGGTCGCCGAGACCAATGCCGTCATCACCGGATTCACCGCCGCCCTGCTCGGACTGGGCCTCAACGAGGGCGCCTACATGGCCGAGATCATCCGCGCGGGCCTGCTGTCCGTCGACGTGGGGCAGAGCGAGGCATCGCTCGCACTCGGGATGACGAAGTCGCAGACGCTCCGCTCGGTGGTGATGCCGCAGGCGCTGAGGGTGATCGTGCCCCCGACGGGGAACGAGGTGGTCACGATGCTCAAGACCACTGCTCTGGTGTCCGTCATCTCGGGATCGGACCTGCTCACCAGCGCCCAGTCGATCTACTCCCGCAACTTCGCCGTCATCGAACTCCTCATCGTCGCCAGCGTCTGGTACCTCGCACTGACGTCGCTGCTGTCGACGGCGCAATGGGCGGTCGAGCGCCGGCTGGGCCGGCACGGTGGCGGCCGGGTCCGCGCCCTCGGTGGTCAGGGTCGGCGCGCATGACTGCCATGCTCGACATCGCGGCGGTGCGCAAGAGCTTCGGCGAGCACGAGGTGCTCCGCGGGGTCGACCTCCAGGTCGACCGCGGATCGGTGGTGTGCCTGCTCGGTCGTTCGGGGTCCGGGAAGACCACCTTGCTCCGCTGCGTCAATCACTTGGAGACCATCGACAGCGGCCGCATCCTCGTCGACGGGTCGCTGGTCGGCTACGAGCGTCACGGCAAGCACCTCCGCCTCGCGCAGGAACGGACGACCGCCCGGCAACGATCGCGGATCGGCATGGTGTTCCAGCGCTTCAACCTGTTCCCGCACCTCACCGCGCTCGAGAACGTCGTGCTCGCCCAGGTCCGGGTCCGCAAGGTCACACCGGCCGCCGCGAGGATCCGGGCCCTGGAGCTCCTGGACCGGGTCGGCCTGAGCGACAAGGCACCGTCCTACCCCGCTCAACTCTCGGGAGGGCAGCAGCAGCGGGTGGCCATCGCCCGGGCCCTCGCGATGGACCCGGCGCTGATGCTGTTCGACGAGCCCACCTCGGCGCTGGACCCCGAGCTGGTCACCGACGTCCTCGACGTGATGACCCAGCTGGCCCGGGACGGGATGACGATGGTGGCCGTCACCCACGAGCTGGGGTTCGCGCGGCGCGTGGCGGATCGGGTCGTGATGATGCACGAGGGCGTGATCGTCGAGGAGGGGCCTCCGGCGGAGATCTTCGCCACGCCGCGGCATCCGGCCACCCGTGCCTTCTTCCAGCACTGGGACGAGCACCCGACGGAGGTGGCAGGATGACGCACGGCCCGGCACTGCCGGAGCGCGGCACACCGTGGCGCGTTCTCGAGCAGCAGCTGACCAGCTACCAGGTCGACGAACTGCCCTACGAGCGTGGCCTGTTCGAGCGGTACTGGCCGGCCTACCCCGCCGAGTCGTACCTGGCGGCCAGGTCGGCCCAGGCGATGTTCGCGCACACCAACGTCTTCTCGGTGAACGCGCTTCCCTCGTTGGCGAGGATCGACCGCGAGCTTCGCGCCATGGTCGCGGAGGTGCTGCTCGTGCCCCCCGGCGGAGCGGTGACGCTCACCGGCGGAGGCACCGAGAGCAACTTCCTGGCGATCAAGGCCGCGCGGGAGCTGGGCCGTCAGCGCGGGGTGCGCGACCCGAACATCGTCATCCCGATGACGGCCCACCCATCGCTCGACAAGGCAGCCGACGAGCTCGGCCTGCGGGTGCGGCGCACCGCGGTCGACGACGACTTCCGCGCCTCGCCCTCGGCGACCCGGGACGCACTGGATGACGACACGGTCCTCATCGCCGCGTCCGCGCCGTCCTACCCGCAAGGGGTGGTGGACCCGGTCGAGGAGATCGCCGCCGTCGCCGCCGAGCGCGACATCTGGATGCACGTCGACGCGTGTGTCGGCGGATTCCTCCTGGCCTTCCTCCGAGACGTGGACCCCGCCACGCCGCGCTTCGGGCTGGAGCTCGACGGCGTGTGGTCGATCTCCGCCGACCTGCACAAGTTCGGTCTGTGCCTCAACGGGATCTCCACGCTCTGCCTGCGCGACGACCTCCGCCAGCTGCACACCTTCACCTTGCCCGAGCCCGGATGGCACTACCGGCCCTACGAGCGGATCGGCTTCGCCGGCTCCCGTCCGGGCGGCACGCTCGCTGCTGCGTGGGCCACGTTGCGCACGCTCGGCCG
>JBOFBK010000062.1:0-7582 GCA_051645525.1 Dermatophilaceae bacterium
GGCCACGGCCGCGGCTCGGCCGTCACGTTGTAGACCCCGGCGAACCGGCCGACCGGGTGGTCGCGCAGCGTCACGAGCACGCCGGGGTCGTCGACCGGCCCGACCCGGCTCTCCACCGAACCGTGCAGGTGCGGCAGGGTGGCTCGCACCCGGACCAGCTGGACGAGGTCGCCGAACACCCGCCCCGGGACGGTCGACCGGTCGTGCCGCTCCTCGGCCCGCGCCCAGTCCAGCCGCGGCCGGTGCACCCACCGGTTGTCGTCGGCGTGCCCCGGCTCCGAGGCCCACTCCGGGTCGTTCAGCTGCCCCAGCTCGTCACCGCTCCAGATGACCGGGATGCCGCCCCAGCCCACCACCAGCGCGTGCGCCATCCGCAGCGCGGATGCCGCCCGCCCCACCTCGGCGGGCGACCCCGCCGCCTCGAGGCCGACCAGGGATGCCGCGCTGCCGCTCGTGCGGCGGTCGTCGGTGTCCGGGTTGTACTGGAAGACCAGGCCACGCGCCGGAGAGCCGGGGAAGTCGCCGGCGTACCAGTGCGCGAGGAATGACCGGTGCGCCGGCCCGCTCAGCCCCACCGCGGCGGCATCCTCGTTCATGACCGCCCAGCCGATGTCGTCGTGGCAGCGCAGGTACGTGATCCACGTGGCGCCGGCGGGCTTGGGCGGCAGCGCGCCGAGCGCCTGCGCGGCGAGCCGCACGTCGCGGGCGGCGAGCATCGACCACGCCTGCACCATGAGGCTGTTGTGGTACGCGAGGTCGCTCACCTTCCCGGTGTACTCACCCTCACCGAGGTAGGCGAGGAGCTTCGTCGGTGCGACGATCGCCTCGGCCTTGAATGCCACTGCGGGACAAGCGATCCGGGCGACGGCACGCAGCACCTGGGTGATGGCGTGCACCTCGGGCTGGCCCTGGCAGTCGGTGCCCATCCGCTTCCACATGAAGGCGATCGCGTCCAGCCGCAGCACATCGACGCCACGGTTCGCCAGGTCCAGGACGATCGACGCGTACTCGACCAGCACCTCGGGGTTCGACCAGTCGACGTCCCACTGGAACTCGTTGAACGTCGTCCACACCCAGCCGTCGAGGTCGGCGTCCCAGGTGAAATTGCCGGGCGCGAAGTCGGGGAAGACCTCGGGCAGGGTCCGCTCGTACTCGTCGGGGACGGTGCGGTCGGGGAAGACGTGGAAGTACGCCCGGTAGCGCGGGTCGCCGGCCCTGGCCTTTGCTGCCCACTCGTGCTCCCGGGCGACGTGGTTGAGCACCAGGTCCAGGGTGAGGTTCATGCCGCGTGCGTGCAAGGCGTCGGCGAGCGCGGCCAGGTCGTCCATCGTGCCGAGGTCCGCCCGCACCGAGCGGTAGTCGGCCACCGCGTAGCCGCCGTCGTTGTCGCCGTCGCGCGGACGCAGCAGCGGCATCAGGTGCAGGTAGCGCACCCCGAGCTCGCCGAGGTAGGGCAGACGGCGGATGACGCCGCGCAGGTCGTCGGCGAAACGTTCGGTGTAGCAGGCGTATCCGACCATCGACGGCTCCTGCAGCCAGTCAGGTCGCAGCAGGCGGTCGAGGTCGCGCCGGTGCAGCCGCTCCGGCCGAGCCGCGAACGCCGCCGTCACCAGGTCGAGCAGGGCCGGGCCGACGCGCTCCGCGTCATCCGGGTACAGGAGCGAGAGCCCCGCCGTCACATCGGGCCACCACCGGTCGACCCGCGCCTGGAGCATCGTCGCTCGGTCGGTGCCCAGGCCGGCGGGCATGACGACCCGGGGTGAGCGCATGGCATCCACGCGCGCCATTGTCACGGATGCCGCGTGGAGCCGGCAGGTGGGGCTGCTCTCGCGGCGCCGTGCTCGTGAGCGTCGGGTGCCGTCATGCGGGCGGGCGGGTGGCGCCGGTCCCTCGCGGGTCGATGATCGTGGTCGATGATGTGCGGGTGCACACCGACTCCTCGCCCGTTCGTCCGCTCCGTTCACACGACGTGCGGTTCGTCGACGTGTTCGGCGCCGAGCCGTTCGTCGGCAACGCTGTCGCCGTCGTCCATGACGCCGACGGCCTGTCCGACGAGGAGATGGCGACGATCGCCCGGTGGACCAAGCTGTCCGAGACGGCCTTCTTGGTGCAGCCCGCCACGCCCGGCGCCGACTACCGCGTACGCATCTGGACGACCGGTGGCGAGCTGCCGTTCGCCGGGCACCCGACCCTCGGTGCGGCCCACGCCTGGCTGGAGGCCGGCGGCGCGGCCCGCGCCGACGACGCGGTCGTCCAGGAGTGCGCTGCCGGCCTGGTGGCGGTGCATCGAGGGGAGCGCCTCGCGTTCGAGGCGCCACCGCTCGTGCGCTCCGGCCCGCTGGATGCCGCCGACCTCGCCCGCCTGGTCGACGCCATGGGCCTCGACGCGCACGATGTCGTGGACGCCGCCTGGGTCGACAACGGCCCGGGCTGGGCCGGCCTGCTGCTCCGCGACGCCGAGAAGGTGCTCGGCCTCCGGCCACAGCTCTCGCGGCTGGCCGGGCTCGCCGTCGGCGTCATCGGCCGGTGGCCCGACGGCGCGCATCCCGATGGTGCGGCGGTGGAGGTGCGAGCGTTCTACGGCGATGACCGCGAGGTCATGGAGGACCCGGTCACCGGCAGCCTGAACGCCGGTCTGGCCCAGTGGCTGGTCCCCGGCGGAGTGCTGCCTCGACGCTACGTCGCGGCGCAGGGCAGCGCGATCGGCCGCCGAGGCCGGGTGCACGTGACGGTCGGCGACGACGGCACCGTGCTCGTCGGAGGGAGCACCCACACTCTCGTCGACGGACGGCTCACCCGCTGAGCGCGGCGCTCAGGGCCGCGACGTCGGTGACCGGCGCGTCGCACACGAACCCTCGGCACACGTAGGCCGCGGCGCGTCCGGCCACGAGCGGGCGCTGGGCGAGCAGCGGCACGCCGGGTGCGTCCGGCTCGCCGGCCACGACCACCAGGCCCGGGGATGACGACCGCCTCGCCTCCGCGGCCAGCGCCGCGGCATCCGGCCCCGAGCCCACCACGGCGACCTGCAGCGGCCCGGTCTCGAGCGCCTCGGCGACGGCGAGCGCCCAGCCGGCGAAGCGCGGTTCGCGCACCGCGACCGCGCCGCACTCCGCGAGCACCTGCTCGGCAGCGTCCCGATGCCGCGTCGTGCCGGTGAGCGCGGATGACGTGAGCAGCGCCCCGGCGAGGGCCGAGGCGCCGCTCGGCTCGGCGTTGTCGGCCCGGTTCGCCGGCCGGGCGAACAGGTCGGACGCGTCGTGCGCGGTGTCGTGGACGACCCCGTCGTCGTCGACGAACCGGGCGAGGGCGTCGTCGAGCAGCTGCGTGGCCGCCTCGAGCCAGCGTGCCTCGCCCGTCACCTGGTGCAGGGCGAGGAGGCCCTCGGCGAGGTCGGCGGAGTCCTCGAGCACCCCGGGCGCGGCCGAGACCGTGCCCGCGCGGCTGGTCCGGCGGAGGCCTCCGTCGACGACGTGCACGGCGAACACGTGCTCGGCCGCGCGGACCGCGGCAGCGACGAGGTCGGGACTGTCGAGCAGGGCGCCGGCGTCGGCGAGACCGGCGATGGCCAGGCCGTTCCAGGCGGTAACGACCTTGTCGTCGCGGGCGGGCTGCGGCCGGGTGGCGCGGGCCGTGAGCAACCGCTCGCGGATGCCGGCCCACCACCCCGGGTCGTCGGGGTCGCGCCGCAGCTGGAGCGTCGACGTGCCCTGCTCGAAGGTCCCCGCCCCGGTGACGCCGAGGAGCGCGGCGGCGCGTGCTCCGTCGTCCGTGCCCAGCACCTCGGTGAGCTGGTCCGGGGACCAGGCGTACGTCATCCCCTCGTGGGAGTGCCCGTCGACCACGGTGTCGGCGTCGAGCGCCGACGCGAACGCCCCCTCCGGGGTGCCGAGGTCACGGATGACGAACGCGGCCGTCTCCTCGGCGACGCGTCGGGCGAGCGGGTCGCCGGTGGCCCGCCAGAGGTGGGCGTACACGCGCAGGAGGAGCGCGTTGTCGTAGAGCATCTTCTCGAAGTGGGGCACCACCCAGTCGGCGTCGACCGAGTAGCGCGCGAACCCACCGGCCAGCTGGTCGTACATGCCGCCGCGAGCCATCGCCGCGGTCGTCGCTCGGACCATCGCGAGAGCGTCGGGAGACCCGGTGCGGGCCTGGTGGCGCAGGAGGAACTCCAGCACCATCGACGGCGGGAACTTCGGGGCATCGCCGAAGCCGCCGCGTGCGTCGTCGTGCACCCGGCGCAGGGCGGCGGCAGCAGCGTCGAGCGTGCCGGGGTCGAGTGCGTGCGGGGCAGGTGGGGCCGTGACCTCGCGCAGCCGAGCGGCCACGTGCGCTCCCGACGCCAGCACGCGCTCGCGGTCCTCGCGCCACACCGTCGACGCCTGCGCGAGGAGCGCGAGGAACTGCGGACGCGGCAGGTAGGTGCCCGCGAAGAACGGGTCGCCGTCGGGCGTCAGCAGGCAGGTCATCGGCCAGCCGCCGGAACCGGTGAGAGCCGTCGTCGCCGACATGTACACGGCGTCGACGTCCGGTCGCTCCTCGCGGTCGACCTTGATGCTGACGTAGTCGGTGTTGAGTGCCGCGGCGACCTCGTCGTCCTCGAAGGACTCGTGCGCCATCACGTGGCACCAGTGGCACGCGGCGTACCCGACCGAGAGCAGCACCGGCACGTCGCGCCGGCGGGCCTCGGCGAACGCGTCCTCGCCCCACTCCCACCAGTCGACCGGGTTGTCGGCGTGCTGGCGCAGGTAGGGGGAGAGGGACGACGCGAGCCGGTTCGTCATCGACCCACCGTAGGCGTGGTCGCACCGTCTGCCGATGCCGGCACGACTCAGCCGTCGAGGGCCTTGGTGAGGGCGACGCACGAGGTCAGTCGTGCCGGGTCGGGGTCGATCGTGGCCCAGCTGACCTCGACGCCCGCCCGCAGCAGGGTCCACGCGAGCGCCTCGTCCTCGTCGATCCCGGCCGACCCGGCGACGAGGAAGACGCGGCGTCGAACCGACCACCGGAACGTCGCACCGGTACCGAGCTCGTCGACGCGGTTGTGGAGCACCGGGAAGACGTCGAAACCCGGATGGCCTGCCACCGGCTTGGGGTCGATGGCGGTCCAGCCCTGCAGGCCGTGGAGCACGTTCTCGAAGTGCAGGTCGGTGTGCAGCAGCAGTTCCGGCACCGGCCCGGCGAGCAGCTCGCGGGCCAGCCCCTGGGTGCGGTCGACCACCCGGCGCGGCACCGCCGGCCGCCTCGTCAGCCGCTCGAGGTGTGGTTCGAGGTACGCGGCGAGCCGAGGCAGCTGCTGCGGTGCCGGCACCTGCAAGCGACGCAACAGCCGGCCGATCTCCAGGCACGCCTGGTCCACGTCGACGCCGCGCAGGTCCTCATCGGGGTCGAGGCGTTCGAGCAGCAGCACCCCCTGCGACGGCAGCGCCGCGACCAGCCGGACCGCGGGGTCACCGCCCCAGGTGCGCAGTGCCAGTGCCTCGTGTGCGCCTTCGGGGTGCGGCCACGCGACCTTGAGGGCGAGCCGTTCCGAGCCGCGCCGGACCGGCAGCACCAGGGCCGTCCAGCCGGTGCGAGGTGGGCCGTCCGGCACCAGGTCCCAGCGGCGCAGTGCCTCGTCGACCAGGTGGGGCACCGTTGCCAGCCAGTCGGTACCGGACGGTCCGCCGTCGGCGGGGTAGCGGCTGACCTGCTCGACCCAGGCGGCCGGCAGCGAGGTCGCGCTCACCGCAGTCCCGGGAACGGCTCGAGCGCTGCGCCCCACCGGTGGCACTCGGCCTCCACCGTTCCCAGCCATCGCGTGGCCACGGCGAGGCCGGCGCCACCGGAGTCGGTGAGGAAGTCGGCGAGCACCCGCCCGTGCTCGTCCCGTAGTGCCGTCAGGGCGGTGCGGGTCAGTCGGGCGGCGTCGGCGGCCCCCCGCACGGGGAACGGCAAGGGGACCCCCGGTACGGGCGCCGGGTCGGCCCCGAGTGCGCGGTGCTCGGCCGAGAGCCATCGCAGCCGCGCGAGCGTGGCGTCGGCGCGGGCGCGCTGCGCCGTCGAGCTGCGGGCTGCCGCGACCTCGAGCAGGTAGACGGCCGCGGCCGTGCGACCGGCGAGGTCGTGCAGCACGTCGCCACCGACGGACCCCCCGGACACCGAGCGTGCCACTCCGGTCAGGGCCACCACGGCCGCGAACCGCTGAGCGTGCAGGGCGGCGACCATGGCGCGCAGTGGCGGTGCGACGGCCGGGAAGCGCGCCGCCGCCGTCGCGCCCGCGGCTTCGGCGTCCGCCAGGGCCGCCGCGGTCGTGCCGGGAGGCTCGGGCGAGCGAGGCGTCCCGGTGGGCGCGGATGATGACGACCGCGAACCCGTTGGCAGGTCGGTCGCGCTCTCCGACGGTGTCGTACGGGGCGAGGTGGCGGACGACGCCAGGAGCCGGGCTGGCACACCGTCGCCGAGCAGGGCCGTTCGCAGCACTGAGTGCTGACGCTCGTGCAGTCGGGCGAACGCGATGCCGGTGGCCCCGGGAAGGCGGGCGGCGAGGCCGGCGAGCCGGCGACTGTCGGCGGACAGCGCGATCAGCGCGTCCTCTCCCGGCACCGGCTCGCGAGTGGGCACCAGTGGCAGCGACGGCGCGCCGTCCTCGAGCTGGATGCCGCAGCCGGCGACGGCCGCCGCTGCCCCTCCGGCCAATCCGGTGAGAAGGTGCCGGCGCGTGAGGTTCTCACGAACGCCGTCCGACATGGCGGGAATCCTTGCACGGGCCGGACCGACGATGGACCGGACATCGGGCCACCTGCCATAGAGTGGTCCACCGGGCACGAACGCTCCGGAGAACTGCAGAGAGGGGAGTCGCATCATGGGTCGTGCTGATGTCATCCGACCCGTCCTCGATGAGGCGCTCTCCATCTCCGGTCTGGTTCTCGACGATCTCAGCATCAGCGCCGCGGGCCGGCGCAGCGTGGTGCGTGTGGTGCTCGACCGCGACCTCGGCGAGGTCGACGAGGTGACGTCACCCGTCGAGCCGCTGTCCCTCGACGAGGTGGCCGAGGCGAGTCGGCTGGTCGACGACGCCCTCGACCGCTCCGATGTGCTCGGCGAGCAGCCGTACACGCTCGAGGTGTCCTCACCCGGTGTCGGTCGGCCGCTCACCGAGCCCCGGCACTTCCGCCGCAACGTCGGACGCCTGGTCACCGCCCGCACGGGCGACCGGGAGATCACCGGCCGCGTCGTCCGAGCGGACTCCACCGGGATCATCCTCGAGGTCCCGGCGACGGCGTCCGTCTCCGCTCATGTCGAGCAGGTCGCCTACGCCGTTATCGCCCAGGCCAGCGTGCAGGTGGAGTTCTCGCGCCCGGACGAGCACCAGGAGGACTGACATGGACATCGATCTTGCCGCGCTCCGGTCCATCGAGCGCGAACGCGGCATCGCGCTCGACGTCCTGGTGCCCGCCATCGAGCAGGCGCTGCTTCTCGCGTACCAGCGCACCGAGGGGCACCACCGCAACGCGCGGGTCGAGCTCGACCGCACGACGGGCCACGTCGTGGTGTGGGCGCGCGAGGAGCTCGAGTCCGAGTCGGCCGACGCCGAGCCGGCCGT
>JBOFBK010000063.1:0-1174 GCA_051645525.1 Dermatophilaceae bacterium
GCTCACGCCGCCGCAACGGTGGGGAGTCGTCGCCGCGGCCGCCTTCACCAGTACCCACGGCCGGCTACGGGAGCGGCTACTGGCGCTGGCGCGCGAGGCGGCTGGTGAGGATGTGCTCGCGGACGCCGCCGGTGCGGCCACCGTGATGGGGATGACCAACGTCTACTACCGCTTCCTCACGCTGGTAGGGAGACCCGAGTACCAGCAGATGGCTCCCGGCATCCACATGACCCGCCTCAAGAACGGCCAGTCCGGGGCCGGCCATATGGATCTGTTCGCCCTGGCCGTGAGTGTCATCAACGGCTGCGGCACCTGCATCAAGAGCCACGAGGCCCAGCTGACCGACAGCCTCGGAGCCGAGGCAGTGCATGGGGCGGTGCGCCTCGCGGCTGCCGTCAACGGCCTCGCCCACGCCGACCGCGCCACCGGCGGCTCCAACGCCCCGGCCCGCACGGGCCGCTCGGATGTTGCCCTGCAGCCTGTCCACACCGCTTCGGCACCGGAGGCAATCGGGCCATACAGCCAGGCAATGGTCAGCGATGGGTTGGTCTTCGCTAGCGGCCAGATCGGCAGCAACCCGGCCACTGGTCAGCTGGCCGCCGGGGCTGCCGCGCAGACGGGACAAGCTCTGGCCAACCTCGGTCACGTGCTGAGCGCAGCCGGTGCCCGACCAGTGGACGTACTCCGCGCGACCGTCTACATCACCGACCTGTCCGACTTCGACGCCGTCAACGACGCCTACACCGGTTTTTTCGGGGACCACCGGCCCGCCCGGATCCTCGTCGAGGTCGCGGGGCTGCCACGCGACGCTCTCGTCGAGGTCGCCGCCGTCGCCCGCCAGCCGCTTTCGACACTTCCACCCAATCACCCGAAGGAGCCGTGACCACCATGCTCTCGCGCACTGCGGGCTCGTGAGGATGCCCGCCCGCGCGAAGGCGCCCTCGCCGAGGCCACCGCCACTGCCGTCTCGTTCCCCGTCGCATTCCCGAACCAGGAGACCCCCGTGCACATCGCACCAGACCCGACAGAACCAGAATCCGCCGACGACCTACTGGCCGTTGCTCCCACACCGATCGAGCGCGCCGATCGCCTGGCGGTCGCGCTCGGCCTGAGCGCTGGGCAGCTGTGGGTCAAGCGCGATGACCTGACCCGGGTCGGCGCCGGGGGCAACAAG
>JBOFBK010000064.1:0-1760 GCA_051645525.1 Dermatophilaceae bacterium
AGCCGCGGCCTGACTCCGGTCGACCCCGTGATCTCCGAGCAGGTGGCCGCGCACTGCGTGGACACTATCGACTACCTGGTGCAGACCGCCGCTCGCGCGGGTACCCAGGTGCAGCGTGCGCAGAACCGCGCCTCGACCGTCACGGTCACGGGCACGGATATCCTGCGCGCGACCGAGATCCGCAAGTGCGTGACCCTGCTTCGCAAGAACCAGGCGCGCTACCGGATGGGCTCCCACTTCGTGGGCGTCCTGCACCCGAACGTGATCCACGACCTCCGTGAGGAGGGCCCGGCCTCGGCCGGTGGCGTTTGGCGCACCCCGAACGAGTACGGCGTCGACCAGTCTCAGATCTGGAACGGCGAGTTCGGCGAGTTCGAGGGTGTCCGCTTCATCTCCACTCCCACGCTGTTCCGCCCGACGGATAACGACGGCGCGGCCAGCGCCAACGTGTTCCGCGGGTTCATCATGGGCAAAGAGGCGCTGGGCAAGTCGGTCATCAAGGAACCGGGCGTCGTCCTCGGTCCCCAGACCGACCTCCTGCGCCGCTTCGCGGCCGTGGGCTGGTACGCCGACCTTGACTACAAGGTCTACCGCAACGCCACGCTCGTCCGCTTGGAGTCCGCCTCCTCGCTCGCGCCGTGAGCCCCAGCCGGGGCCGGGTCTCCGGACCCGGTCCCGGCTTCTCCGCTTGTACATCACGAACCTTAGGACGGGCCTGTAATGGCTGACGGCATCTTCAACATCGCGAAGGGGCGCATCGCGACCCTCTCCGCCCTGCCCGCGGCCAACGACGGGCTAGTGTTGGTGCTCCTCCAGGCCGCCGGCCTGGAGGCGGACGACGCGCTCAACAACCACGACAACCTGTCGGTGCTACTCGCTGCGACCAACGACGAGGCAACCTTCACCGGGTACGCTCGCCGGGCGCTGGGCTCCGTGACCGTGGTCGTGGACGACACCAATAACCGGGTCGACATCGACGCGGCCGACCCCGCCTCCTGGACCAACACCGGCGCCGGGCAGGCCATCGCCAAGGCGGTCATCTGCTACGACCCCGACACCACCACCGGCACGGACGCCGACCTGGTGCCGCTCTCGCATCACGACTGTGTGGTCACGTTCGACACCGGGGTGGCGGTCACCGTGCAGTTCGCCGCGGCTGGCATCATGAGGGCCTCCTGACCCATGGCGATCACGACCGACTCGGGCCTGGTGAGCGCCACGGCGTCCGGGCAGCCCGTCGAAATCACGAAGACGACCGCCATCGGGACCATCGCGTTCCAGCCATTTTCGCTCCTCGACGTCGCCGGGACGCCGGGTTCCGGGACGCTGGCTGTCGGTAACGTCGCGAACGGCCTCGTGCCCACGGACGCCACCAACGGGTACCCGACGATCAACGCCTTCGGGGGCGCGAACCTCGGGCACCTAGGGCGGGTCTCCTGGTCGAACACGGTGCCCTGCAGGCTCGCGCTGTACGACCGGCTGTTCAACTCGGGGTCACACTCGCTCGCGACGCTGGGGCCGTTCGGGCTCAGCGCACAGCCCTCGTATCTGACCCGCAGTCCCACCGGCGATGGCCTCGGGTGCGTGATCTTCCTGGAGATCAACACCGCAGTGGCCGCGTCCGCCGCTACGGTCGCGATCACCTACACGAACGAGCAGGGCGTCACCGGCCGCTCGACGGGGGCATCCGTCTCGCTGGCGAGCTTCACGACCCGGCGCCTGGTCCCGATGCCCCTCCAGGCGGGAGATCGCGGCGTGCA
>JBOFBK010000065.1:0-6221 GCA_051645525.1 Dermatophilaceae bacterium
CGTCGCCGCCGACGGGGTCTGCGAGGCGCTCGCGGATGCCGCCGGGCTCGGCCCGCGCACCCCGCTCACCCTGGCCGAGGGTCAGCTGCTCGGCCGGGTCGGCGAGCTACCGGAGCCGGTCACGCTGCGCCAGTTCGTCGAGGTGCTGGCGACCCGGCTGCCGACGGCCGCGGGCGGCATCCGGGTCGCCGGGCCCGAGGACGCACCAGTGCGCCGGGTGGCGGTGGCCGGAGGCGCCGGAGACGACCTGTTCGACGCCGTCCGTGCCTGCGGCGCGGAGGTGTACGTCACCGCCGACCTGCGGCATCACCCCGCTCTCGAGGCTCGGGAGGAGGCGCGCGGCGGGCCACCGTATCTCGTGGATGCCGGCCACTGGGCCAGCGAGCAGGTGTGGCTGGCCCGGGCCGAGCGAGCACTGCGCGCCGGGCTGGGCGAGGCCGCGGCTAGGGTGGAGACCCACATCAGCACAGTGCGCACCGACCCGTGGACCTTCGTGGTCGGTGCCGGCCAGGGAGGGACGCCGTGAACGCCGACTCCGCCCGTCAGCTGCGGTTGCTCGACCTCCAGGCCATCGACACCCGCCTCGACCAGCTCGCCCACGCGGGCGCGACGCTGCCCCAGCTGGCCGAGCTCACCGACCTCGAGGGCAAGGCGCGGCTGCTCGACGACCAGCTGGTGCGCACCCGTACCGAACTCGGTGACCTACAGCGCGAGGTCGCCAAGGCCGACGCCGACGTGCAGCTCGTGCGCGACCGTGCGGCCCGCAACCAGGCTCGGCTCGACGCCGGCACCGGCACGGCGAAGGACCTCCAGGCCCTGCAGCACGAGCTCGAGTCCCTGGCGCGGCGGCAGAGCGAGCTCGAGGACGTCGAGCTCGAGGTCATGGAACGGGTCGACGCGGCCGAGCACGACCTGGCCGAGCTGGAGCGGGGCCGCAGCGAGCTCACCGAGCGGATTACCGCGGTCGAGGCCGCTCGCGACGAGGCGCTCGCCGCCCTCGACGCCGAGGTGGCCGAGATCGGGGGCCCGCGCCCGGTGGTGGCCGATGAGGTGGGGGAGGACCTCCTGGCGCTCTACGAGAAGGTCCGGGCGTCATCCGGGGGCACCGGCGCGGCGGCGTTGCGTCAGCGGCGCTGTCTGGGCTGCCAGCTCGAGCTGAACTCCGTCGACCTCCAGCGCATGCGGGCAGCCGCGCCCGACGAGGTGCTCCGCTGCGAGGAGTGCCGCCGCATCCTCGTGCGCACCCCGGAGTCGGGCCTGTGAGCCGCCGGCTCACCGTCGAGGCCGACGGCGGGTCGCGCGGCAACCCAGGCATCGCCGGGTACGGCGCGCTGGTGCGCGACACCGACACCGGCGCCCTGCTGGCGGAGCGCGCCGAGCCGATCGGCACGGCATCCAACAACGTGGCCGAGTACCGCGGGCTGATCGCCGGGCTGATCGCCGCCGCGGCGCTCGACCCCGGCGCCGAGGTGCTCGTGCGCATGGACTCCAAGCTCGTCGTCGAGCAGATGTCGGGCCGGTGGAAGATCAAGCACCCCGACATGCGGGTGCTCGCGCTCGAGGCGCGCGACGCGGCCCGCCGCATCTCCGACGGTGGCGGGTCGGTGCGCTACATGTGGATACCGCGCGCCGACAACGCCGCCGCCGACGCCCTCTCCAACGTCGCCATGGACGGCCGTACCGTCGACCGGGTGCACGGCGGCTGACCGGTGCCCGCCGAGACCACCGAGCCGGATGACGCGCCGGCCGCCTCCGAGACCGGCGGCGGCACCCTCACCCCCGCGCCGGATGACGCCCCACCTGCGTCGGATGACGCCCCACCTGCGTCGGACGACGCCCCTGCGTCGGATGACGTCGAGGCGGCCGCGACGCGGGCCGGCATCGGCGCCCGGCCACCTCACCTCGGCGACCCGGCCGCCCGGGTGGTGCTCGTGCGCCACGGGGTCACGGACTTCACCACCGAAGGGCGGCTGGACGGGCGCGGCGGGCCCGACCCGTCGCTCAACCCCGCAGGGCGGGCCCAGGCAGTCGCCGCCGGGCGGCTCGTGGCGGCGCTCGCGCACGAGGGGCCGGTTCGGGTGGTCACCTCCTCGCTGACGCGTGCGGTCGAGACCGGCTCGGCCGTGGCTGCGGCGCTCGGGGTCGAGGCGTCGGTCGACGCCGACTGGGACGAGCAGTCGTTCGGGGACTGGGACGGCCGTACCTTCCGCGAGCTGGTCGATGACGAGCCGGACGGGATGCGCGCGCTGCGCACCGACGCCGGCTACCGCCCACCGGGCGGCGAGACCCACGACGAGCTCGTCGCCCGGGTGCTGCCGGCCTGGAACCGTGCGGTCGCCGCCGGGGGCACGACGGTGGTCGTCTGCCACCGCAAGCCCATCCTCGTCGTCCTCGCCGAACTGCTCGGCCTCCCGCACGTTCGGGCCTGGCGACTCGCTGCGGCACCGGGCTCGCTCACCGCCGTCGAGGTCTGGGACGACGGCGAGGTCTCGGTCGTCTTCACCAACCGCACCTGAACTGAATTGTCACCGAGGTGCTCGGCCAGGTGGCTCCATAACTGCACCCAACCGTCTGGCGGATCACAGCGACTGGCAGCGTCGCGACTTTCATGAAATCGAGGCTATAGTCGTTTTCATGAAAGATGCGGCTCCGGCGCTCCTGCCGCTTCTTCGCTCACGGGCACAAGGGGACATCATCGCCTGGATCGTGTTGCACCCCGACCAGGAGTACTCGCTCGCGGAGATCGGCCGGGCCGTCGGTGTCTCCGGCCCGACGGTCATGCGTGAGGTCGGCCGCCTCGCGGAGGCCGGCCTGGTGCGGGAGGTACGGCGCGGGAACCAGCGGCTGGTGCGGGCCGACACCGACAACGCGGTGTACGCGCCGCTCGCCTCGCTCATGTCGGTGACCTTCGGGCCGGTGCCGGTTCTCCGAGAGCTGTTGGCCCCGGTGGCCGGTGTGCGAGAGGCGTGGGTCTACGGGTCGTGGGCCGCTCGGTACGCGCAGCAGCCCGGGCCGGTACCGGGCGACATCGACGTGCTCGTGGTGGGAACGGTCGACCCTGACGTGCTGGACGACGTGGCCCGGGTGGCCGCGCTGCGACTTGGCCGTGAGGTGAACATCCGCCGGGTGCGTCCGTCCGCGTGGGATAACGCCGACGCGGACCCGTTCAAGGCGACCGTCACGTCTCGGCCGATGGTCGCTCTCATGAGTGGCGACCGTGGTCGTGCCTAGAGCTCCGGTCGCGAGACGGAGGGATGTCCAGGTCGCGACCGGCCTACCCTGAGGTGCCATGAGCTACGCCGGAGACGTCACCCCTGCCGAGGCCTTCGCCGCGGTCGCCGCTGATGCCGACGCGGTGCTCGTCGACGTGCGTACCCGCGCGGAGTGGACCTACGTCGGCGTGCCCGAACTGCCCGGCGACGGTGGTGAGCTGGCCTTCGTGGAGTGGTCGCGGTTCCCCGACGGTGCCCTCAACGAGGAGTTCGTCGACGAGGTGCGCGCGGCCGGGGCCGAGCCCGGGCGGCCGGTGTACCTGCTGTGCCGCTCCGGGGTGCGCTCCGTCGCGGCGGCCGAGGCGCTGAGCGCTGCCGGCCTCGGCCCGGCGTACAACGTGCTCGACGGCTTCGAGGGGCCGCACGACGCGGCAGGCCACCGCACCGTCTCCGGCTGGAAGAACGCCGGCCTGCCGTGGCGGCAGGGCTGAGCGTGTCGCCCGACGAGCTGCATCCGCAGACCCTCGCGGTGCGAGGAGGGCTGTCCCGCAGTGGTTTCGATGAGACCGCCGAGGCGCTGTACCTCACCTCGGGGTTCGTCTACGAGTCGGCCGAGCAGGCCGAGGCGGCGTTCGACGATCGGGTCGACCACTACATCTACAGCCGCTACGGCAACCCGACGGTCACCGTCTTCGAGGAGCGGCTGCGGCTGCTGGAGGGCGCCGAGGCGTGCTTCGCCACGGCATCCGGGATGGCCGCGGTGTTCACCGCGTTGGGGGCGCTGTGCGGGGCCGGCGACCGAGTGGTCGCGTCGCGGGCGCTCTTCGGCTCCTGTTTCGTCATCCTCGACGAGATCCTGCCGCGGTGGGGCGTCGAGACCGTGTTCGTCGACGGGGCCGACCTGGGTCAGTGGGCACGCGCCCTCGCCGAGCCCACGACCGCGGTGTTCTTCGAGACCCCGAGCAACCCGATGCAGGAGCTCGTCGACATCGCGGCAGTCTCCGAGCTGGCGCACGCCGCCGGCGCCACGGTCGTCGTCGACAACGTGTTCGGCACCCCGGTCTTCTCGCACCCGCTGGCGTTCGGTGCCGATGTCGTCGTCTACTCGGCGACGAAGCATGTCGACGGGCAGGGGCGGGCGCTCGGCGGGGCGATCCTCGGGCCGGCGGAGTACGTGAATGGGCCGGTCAAGAACCTCATGCGGCACACCGGGCCCTCGCTCTCGCCGTTCAACGCGTGGGTGCTGGCCAAGGGGCTGGAGACCATGGACCTGCGGGTGCGGCGGATGGCCGACTCGGCGCACGCCCTCGCGCTCGCCCTTGAGGGGTGGCAGGCCGACGGCCGCGGTCTGCACCGGGTGCTGTACCCACACCTGCCCAGCCACCCCCAGCACGAGCTCGCCACCCGCCAGCTCGACGGCGGAGGCGGCACCGTGGTCACCTTCGAGGTGACCGGCGGTAGAGCCGCCGCGTTCGCGCTGATGAACTCCCTTCGCGTCGTGGACATCTCGAACAACCTCGGCGACGCGAAGTCGCTGACGACCCACCCGGCCACGACCACGCACCGGCGCCTCGGGCCTGAGGCTCGGGCCGCGCTGGGCATCACCGACGGCGTGGTGCGCGTGTCGGTCGGGCTGGAGGACGTGCGCGACCTCGTCGCCGACCTCGACCGCGGCCTCACCGCAGCCGCACGCGCCCTCCGGCCCTGAACCGTCCAGCCCTGGATGCTCCGGACGCGGCCCCTTCATCCGTGCGCCTCCCGGCCCGTTCCGGCCTCCGGGCCCGGCCTCCCGGCCGGATGACGCGCCGCCGGTGCGTTAGCGTCGGGCCGGTGAGCTCCTCATCCGACGTCGTCAGCGTCCAGCGCCTCATCCCGGCCCCGCCCGAGGCGATCTTCGACCTCCTTGCCGACCCCGGCCGGCACGCCGACATCGACGGCGGCGGCTCCGTACAGCGTGCCCGCAGCGGTGGCCGCCGTCTCGGGCTCGGCGACCGGTTCGGCATCGACATGAAGATCGGCCTGCCGTACTCGACCCTCAACGAGGTGGTCGAGTACGAGGAGAACCGGCGGATCGCCTGGCAGACGCGCGCCACCGGCCCGGCGTCGCGCCTCGTCGGCGGTCGAATCTGGCGCTACGAGCTGGAGCCGGTCGACGGCGGCACCATGGTCACCGAGTCGTGGGACATCTCGCGCGAGGCGGCGGTCAGCAAGCCCGGGGTGCGGCTGATGGCGGGGATGACGCGGCGCAACATGGCCGCCACCCTCGAACGCATCGAGGAGCTGGCGACCACACCGGGTCAGGCTCCCTCGGCCACCGCCTGACGCTCCTCGGCCAGCCCGGCCATGGCCCACCGCACGACGCCGGTGCCGACCTGCCCAAGGATGCCGGCCACGGCCGCGGTGGGCCCGAGCACCGGCACCCGCAGCTCCAGGCGCGCCCACCGGGGGAGCAGCGCCACCCCGCCCGACGCGATCAGCCCGTATCCGGGCCGGGCGGCCCAAGGCAGTGGCGGGTCGAGCAGCAGGAACCGGGCGGCGTCGAGGGCCGCCGGTGTGGCCTTGAGGTCGGGCCGGTAGGCGTCGAGCGCCTGACCCAGCGAGGCGACGTCGGTGGGCATGTCGCGGGCGCCGAGACGCTCGGCGACGATCGCCGACTGCGCGACGTAGGTGTCGGCCTCGTCGCTGCTGAGCGGAGTCGCGGCGAAGCGCTGGTACGCGGTGAGGAAGCTGGTCGCCTCGGCGACGTGCACCCAGCCGAGCAGGTCCGGGTCGCTCGCCCGGTAAGGGCGGCCGCGGTGGTCGCGGCCGCGGACCCGTTCGTGGATGCCGCGCACGCGCGCGATGGCGTCCTCGGCGTCGTCGATCGTGCCGAACGTCGTCGTCGCGAGGAAGTGCGAGGTGCGTTGCAGCCGCCCCCACGGGTCGCCGCGGTAGCCGCTGTGCCCCGCCACCCCGGCCATCGCTCCCGGATGCAGCGACTGGAGCAGCAGCGCCGCCACGCCGCCGGGG
>JBOFBK010000066.1:0-1828 GCA_051645525.1 Dermatophilaceae bacterium
GACAGCCCCTGCCAGAGGTCCTTGTGCGGGCGCAGGCTCGCGGTGGTCGCGCCGGAGGACTGCAGCACGACCCCGGCGGTGGTCAGTCCCAGACCGGCCGCCCCCACGCCCGGGGGGTCAGCACCACCCAGGCTCGAGGCCGCCAAGACCGACACCGAGGTCGTCCAGGCCGTCGTCGTCGGCGCGTTCAGCGCTCCGGCGACGGCTCGGCCGTGGCCCACCCGGGCAGGGTCTGCTCCCACGGCGAGCCCCACGGGTCGGCGTTCTGCTCCGAGCCTGGCGACAACGCCTCCCGGAACACCGAGAGCACTCCCAGGCCGTTGGCCACGTCGGTGGTCTCAGTCGCGAGCGAACCACGGCGCACGTCGTCGGCGAGGCCCTGCAACCGAGTGCTCCGATCGCCCAATGACGCGACCGCCGCGTCCACGAACTCGGCGAATGCGGCGGCGACCGCACCGCCGGCACCGTCCTGCTTGGGCATCTTCAGCCCCTCCAGCAGCGCCAGGACCTGGGTCAGATCACCGGCACGGTCGTCGACCTGGGCGGCCACCCGATCGATGGCCGGCAGATCCCACAGCTGCTCACCGGCAGCGCTGGCGTCGCCCATCAGCGACCACTCCTTCTTGACGATCAGCTACTGCAACGACGTTCATGACGAACCTAGGGGTCCCCGCACCGCCTCCGCATCGGTCATCGGCCCCATGAACACCTGCGCACAACACCCAGGCGCCCCGAGCACGCCGACGCTCCGGTCGACCGTCACCAAGGTCTCCACCAGGGCCGCTGCGACGGCGGTGAGCCCTGGTCGCCCGGGCGTGCGATCCGGCTCACGTTGTTGGCGTCGACCATCTCGCCGCCCCACGCCTCGCCCCGGATTGCTCCGTGACGGCGCACCTCCTCGAGCCTGGCCAGCGCGGCATCGACCTCCGCGTCGCCCAGACCTGCAGCGCGTAGCTGACGGCCGAGGTCTTCGGTGTCCACGGCTCTTACCTGCTCCAGCACCTCGGTGTCGAGGGGCTCACCGATTCGTGCCGCGATGAACCCCGAGCGAAGTCGGTAACGTTCGCTGGTGGGAAAAGTGCCGCCGTTGTCGATCGCGACCGGGCGGCCGTCGGGGTCGGTGAGGTAGTTGTCGAGGTTTCGGTCGGTGTTGCCGGACACGTAGTCGAGCACGGCCATGCGGTCCTGGTCGGCCGTAGGGTAGTCGCGGGCAGCGGCAGCGTCGAGCGACCCGTCGGGAGCCCACTGCTGTAGCGAGCCGGCACCCGCTCGGGGTGAAGCCCGGTCCCACATGACGGTGGTGGGCACCAGCTCGAAGCCGAGCGCCGAGTCCAGTTTGTAGGTCGCCACCTCGCGGTTCGCGAGCACGGCCCCGCGGCCAGGTCGGAAGCCCGGGTCCTCCCCCGTGATCGGCTTGTAGATGGCCTGACCGCCGTCCTCGAAGCGGACCACGTAGGACAGGTGGTTGCCGCGCAGGCGCGCCTCGATCGGGGTGACGGAGGTGACCTGGCGGTCGCGTAGTGCCCGCTCGGCGTCCGCCGACCCGCCGACCACGAGGTCGAGCTCGTCGTCGGTGACGGTGCGCAGGGCGTTGTCCACCGTGGTGGGGGTGTGGTTGAGGGTGAGGATGTCGTCGGTGTGGGTGAGGCCTCTGGTCGCGCCGGTGGTGCGGGCGTAGGCGCCGTGGGTAAGGTCGATGATGGCGCCGGCGCCGGTGGCGGCGCGGAGGAGGTCGCCGTGGCGTAGGCCGGTGGTGAGGTCGGTGATGCCGGTGAGGTCGCCGGCCAGGTGTGCGGCCTTGGTGGTGTCGTTGGTGGTCTCCTCGATC
>JBOFBK010000067.1:0-7794 GCA_051645525.1 Dermatophilaceae bacterium
ACCACGCCGCTCTCGGTCATGGATGACGACCCGCCCTGGTCACGGACGACGGCCTGCGCTGGTCATGGCTGCCCGATCGACTCCAACAGCCCGGTGAACCACGGCGCTGTCGTGTCGAACGCCTTGCCGCCGCGGATCCGGGGGAACTCGACCGCGCGTAGCTCGCCACCGCGTTCCTCGTCGTGACCGACGACGCCCGCCTCGCCGCGCAGCGCCGCGTCGACGGCCAGGTCGGTGCACTCCTTGATGAGCGCGAGATCGGCCTGGTTGGCGGGCGCGGAGCGCGAGAAGTACCCCGACTTCTGCACCATCGTCTTCTCGGCACCCAGCAGCTCGGCGAATTGTTTGGCGAACCAGGCGCCCGGGTTGACCTTGTCGAGCTGCACGTGCCCGAACGGGTCGCGGGGGACGTGCTGGCCGGCCGCCTCCAGCTCGGCGACCACCTCGGCGACGCCGGCTCCCTCGCTGAGGAAGATGTTCACGCAGCCCAGCTCGTCCATCACACCGCGCAGCCGGGCCGCCTCGCCCGCCACGTCGATCGGCCGTTCGGGCACGAAGACGGCGTGCACGTCCCAGCGCCGCGGGTCGTTGCCGATGGCCGGCACGTACTGCTGCTCGGCCACCCACGCGTGGTACGCCTGCGCGGTGGCGGCGGTGAGCCAGCCGCAGCCCCGACCCATGACCTCGTGGACGATGAGCATGCGCGGGTTCGACGAGTGCTCGGCGACGATGTTCTGCGCGTACCGCGACCCCTGCTCGGCGGCGGTCCAGGCACCGAGGCTCTGCCGGATCGGCACGACGTCGTTGTCGATGGTCTTGGGCAGACCCACGACGGTGAGCTCGTGGTCGTTCTCGTGCAGGTAGGCGGCCAGGTCGGCGGCGGTGGTGTTGGTGTCGTCGCCCCCGATGGTGTGCAGCACGTCGACGCCGTCAGCGGTGAGCTGCGCGGCCGCGACGTGCAGCGGGTCCTGACCCTCCTGCACCAGCCCGCGCTCCATGCAGTCGGCGACGTTGGTGAGCTTGACCCGGCTGTTGCCGATCGGCGAGCCGCCGAACCCGTGCAAGAGGTGTGCCGCGGCCCGCACCTCGGCGGTCACCTCGACGTAATCGCCACGCAGCAGCCCGGCGTACCCGTTCCGGTAGGCGATCAGCCGCACGTCGGGTGCGACCTCGGTGTACCGCTCGATCAACCCGCCGACGGCCGAGGACAGGCACGGAGCGAGCCCTCCGGCGGTAAGCATGGCGACAGTGCGGACGGTCATGGATGCTCCTTGCGGTGCGGATGGTCGATGCAGCAGCGTCGCCGCGCGTCGGCGAGGCTACCGGGCGAGGTCGGCGGCAACGAGCTCGGCGGTCTGCAGCATGTTGAGCGCCGCGCCCTTGCGGAGGTTGTCACCCGAGATGAACAGGTCGAGGGTGTACGGCTCACCCGCGGCCTGACGCAGGCGACCGGCGAACCGGGGGTCGGCGCCGACCACGTCGTTGGGGGTCGGGAACTCGGGCTCGTCGGGGTCGTCGAGCAGCACCACCGCAGGCGCCTCCACGAGCACCTGCCGGGCCTCGGCCACCCTGACCCTCTGGGCGAAGGTCGCGTGCACCGTGACCGAGTGCGACGACACCACCGGCACCCGCACACAGGTGGCCGACACCGGCAGGTCGCGCAAGTCGAGGATCTTGCGCACCTCGGCCTGCACCTTGGCCTCCTCCGAGGTCCATCCGTCGCCGGCGTGGTGTCCGACGAAGGGGATGACGTTGAGCGCGAGGGGCGCGGGGAACGGCGACTCGCCGAGCTCGTGCTCGATCAGCCGCCGCACGTCGCCCGGGCGCATGCCCAGCTCTTGGTCGCCGTGCACGAGGTCGAGCTCGCTGCGCAGCCGCGAGATGCCGGCCCGCCCGAGACCGGACGCCGCCTGGAACGTCGTGACGACCAGCCCACGGAGCTCCCAGACCCGGTGCAGCACGGCCAGCACGTCGATCATCGTCATCACCGTGCCGCCGGGGTTGGCGATGATGCCGCGCGGCCGCTCGGTCACCTTGCGTGGGTTGACCTCGGGCACCACGAGCGGCACGTCGGGCTCGCCCCGGAACACCGTGCTGTTGTCGATGGCCACCACTCCACGCGCCGCGGCGAGCTCGACCCACTCACGAGTGACCGTCGGCGGGATGTCGAAGATCGCGACGTCGACGCCGTCGAAGAACTCGGGGGTCAGGGCCGCGACCTCGACCTGCTCACCGCCGACGACGAACTTCGTGCCGACATCCTCGTCGCCGGCGGCGAGCCGGACGTGCCGCCAGTGCTGGTGGCGGGTGACGAGCACGTCGAGCACCACCCGACCCACCGCACCGGTGACCCCGACCACGGCCAGCGTCAGTCGCCCGTCATGCGCCACGTCATCCGTCACGGCTGTCCCTGCCTCGTCGTCGAACCAGAAGTCGAACTAGAACCTGTTAGCGGCCGGTGCCTCCGTAGACCACCGCCTCGCCCTCCGTCGAGTCCAACCCGAAGGCGGTATGCACCGCCTGCACCGCGTCGTCGAGAAGGTCGTCCCGGGTGATGACCGAGATGCGGATCTCGGAGGTCGAGATCATCTCGATGTTGACACCCGCGTCGGCGAGCGCACTGAAGAACGTGGCCGACACGCCGGGGTTGGAGCGCATCCCGGCACCGACGAGCGACAGCTTGCCGATCTGATCGTCGTACTGGATGGCGCCGAAGCCCACCTCCTGCCGGATGACGCGCAGCGCCTGCACCGCGCGCTGGCCGTCGGTCTTGGGCAGGGTGAAAGAGATGTCGGTGAGTCCGGTATCGGTGGCGGAGACGTTCTGGACGATCATGTCGAGGTTGATCTCGGCCGCGGCGACCGCCCGGAAGATGCGCGCCGCCATCCCGGTGCGGTCGGGCACGCCGACCACGGTGACCTTGGCCTCGCTGCGGTCATGGGCGACGCCGGTGATGATCGGGGCTTCCACGGCGGCTCCTTCGGGAATGTGGTCGGCGACGATCGTGCCCTCCTTGTGGGAGAACGACGACCGCACGTGGATGGGGATGTCGAAACGCCGGGCGTACTCGACACTGCGCAGGTGCAGCACCTTGGAGCCGCAGGCCGCGAGCTCGAGCATCTCCTCGGCGGAGACCCGGTCGAGCTTTCGGGCGGTCGGCACGATGCGGGGGTCGGCGGTGAAGACGCCGTCGACGTCGGTGTAGATCTCGCAGACGTCGGCGGCCAGCGCGGCGGCCAGGGCGACCGCCGTGGTGTCGGTGCCGCCGCGACCGAGAGTGGTGATCTCCTTGGTGTCCTGGCTGACGCCCTGGAAGCCGGCGACGATGACGACGTGACCCTTCCCGAGCGCCTCGGTGATGCGGCCCGGAGTGACATCGATGATCTTGGCCCGGCCGTGCACGGCGTCGGTGATGACGCCCGCCTGGCTGCCGGTGAACGAGCGCGCGCTGTAGCCGAGGTCGGAGATGGCCATCGCGACCAGCGCCATCGAGATGCGCTCACCGGCGGTCATGAGCATGTCCAGCTCGCGCGGGGGCGGGACGGGACTCACGTCGTTGGCGAGGTCGAGCAGCTCATCGGTCGTGTCGCCCATGGCCGAGACGGCGACGACCACGTCGTGGCCGCCCTTCTTCGTCTCGGCGATACGTCGCGCCACCCGCTTGATGCTCTCGGCGTCGGCGAGCGAGGAGCCTCCGTACTTCTGGACGACGATCGGCACTGATGGTCCTGGGGGCTCGAAACGGTGAGGGGCCGCCGCCATGGTATCCACCCGCTCCGGTCGGCCGGTGCGACGCCCGGGGCGCCGCCGACGGCGCCAGCGCGTAGGTTCGGTCCATGAGCATCGTCATCGTCGGGGCAGGGCTGGCCGGTGCGACGGCCGCCGTCGAGTTGCGTGAGCAGGGGTACGACGGGCCGGTGACGCTGGTCGGCGCGGAACACCATCCGCCGTACGAACGGCCACCGCTGTCGAAGGCGTACCTCACGGGGACGGACCCTTTCGACAAGGCGCTCGTCCGTCCGGCCGAGTGGTATGCCGAGCACGACGTCGACCTGCGACTCGGCGTCACCGCCACCGCGCTCGACATCGACGCACGCACGGTGACCACGGATGCCGGCGAGCTCGCCTTCGAGCGGCTGCTGCTCGCCACCGGGGCCGAGCCGCGTCGGCTCGCGGTGGCCGAGGAGGCCGGCGTGCCGGTGGCGTACCTGCGCACCGTGGAGGACAGCGACCGGCTGCGGTCCGCGTTTGGCGAGGGCCGCCGGGTCGTGGTCGTGGGTGGTGGCTGGATCGGGCTCGAGGCGGCCTCCGCGGCGCGCGCCGCCGGGTGCGAGGTGGTGCTGTACGAGTCGGCGGCGCTGCCGCTGTTGTCGGTTCTCGGGCCCACGGTGGCCGAGTCGTTCGCCGCGCTGCATCGCGAGCACGGGGTCGACCTGCGGCTCGGAGCGTCGGTCTCGGCCGACGACCTCGCCGGCGCCGATGTCGTGGTGGCCGGGGTCGGCGTGACGCCGCGGGTCGAGCTGGCCGAGTCGGCGGGCCTCGCGGTCGACGACGGCGTGCTCGTCGACGCCGGGCTGCGCGCGGCGCTCGCGGAGCAGGGGGCCACGGTGCCGTCGGTGCTGGCCGTGGGCGACATCGCGAACCACGACCACGCGCTGCTCGGCCGCCTGCGGGTGGAGCACTGGGACACCGCGATCAGGCAGGCGAAGGTGGCCGCGCACAACCTCGCCGGAGGTGACGAGACCTACGACGCGGTGCCGTACTTCTTCACCGACCAGTACGACCTGGGCATGGAGTACGTCGGACACGGATCGGCCGATGACGAGGTGGTCGTCCACGGGGACCTCGGAGGGTCGCGCGTGTTCCGGGCGTTCTGGGTGCGCGACGGGCGCGTGGTCGCGGCGATGCACGCCAACGACTGGGACGCCACCGGCATCCTCAAGGATGCCGTGCGCACCGGCGACCTCCCGCCCGAAAGCTGACCAGCCGCCCACGCCCGAAGGCCCACCGACAGGCAGGCAGTGCCGCCGCCCGGGCGTGGTTCGCCGCCGGGCAGGCTGACCCCGGCCGCGGGCACCGGCCAGGCGCGGGCAGGCTCGGGGGCGAACCCACGAACAGGCAGTGGCGGGGCTCCCGGGGTGGAGATCCGTCATCCGGGCTGGTCGAGGGCCTGGCGGAGCTGCTACGGGCCGGTACTGCCTGTTGGCCGGCCGCGATCTCCGAGGTGGTCGAGGGCGCGAAGGTAGCGGCGCGTCATCCACCGCTGGCCGGCGCGACCGAGCGGCCCGGCCAGCCGCGCCGGCACGCTCGCCGGACGGGAGAACCCCGAGATCGAGAAGCGCAGCGCACCGTCATCCGTGCGCTCGACCACGAAGTGCTCCTCCCCCGCCTCCGGGTGACCGGGCAGGGTGCCGTAGGCGAAACCGCGAGCGTCCGGCCGCTCCACCACGTACACCACCCGGCACGGGATGCGCAGCGCCAGAGCGCCTACGCCGAGCCGCATCAGCACCACCGTCCCGGCGACGAGCGGCAGGTCGGATGACGCGACGCGGAGCCCCGCACGCTCGTGCACTCGCCAGGTGAGCAGGTCGCGTGCCGCGGAGTCGAGGTCGGTGCGCCGGAGCGGTGACGACACCGAGAACGGCGTCGACGCAGTATCGGCCGCCGCTCGTGGTTCGGGCGCATCGTCATCCGTCGACCGGACACCGTTGTAGGAGAACGGTACTGCGCGGAGCGCGGCGGCCACGGGCTCGGGCAGTGGCTCGACCATCGACCCGCGCCGGCTCAGGGGTGGAGGGCGTCGAACTCGGCCTCGGCCACGACGTCGGCGTCGGCGTCGAGGCGCACGTGCGCCAGCAGCGCCTGGACCACCCGCAGCGCGGATGCCGCCCGCTCGCCCCAGTGCGAGAGGTAGCTGAACTGCCACCACCACAGCGCCTCGACCGGCCGGCCCGCGTCGTGGTGGACCAGGCCGTGACCGAGCGCGGAGGCGATGTCGACGAGGTCGTTCGACAGCAACCCGACACCGAGCTCGGGGGTGGTGACCGGGTCGACGACGTCGGCGTACTCGTCGAGACCGTCGAACAGGTTGGCCAGGCTCTCGCGCAGCGGGTCGAGCTCGGCATCCGGGCCGGGGTCGGCCTCGTACCGGGCGACCGGCACGACATCCTCGACCGCGCCGAGCCGGGCACCCATGCCGAGCACCTGCGACAACGCGAGCAGCGCCATCGGCAGCGCCGCGTCGGGCGCCGCGCCGGCGGCGATCTCGCGCACCGTGAGCAGGTAGACGCGTGCCTCGGCGGCCGACTCCTCGGCGAGCGCGAGCCAGTGGTCGACACCGGCCACCGGCTCGGGCACCAGGTCAGACATCGAGCAGCCTCCTCCCCTCGAACGCCCGCCCCAGGGTCACCTCGTCGGCGTACTCGAGATCGCCGCCCACCGGCAGCCCGGACGCGAGGCGGGTGACCCGCAGGCCGACGTCGCGCAGCATCCGCGACAGGTAGCTGGCGGTGGCCTCGCCCTCGAGGTTGGGATCGGTGGCGATGATCACCTCGGTGACGGTGCCGTCGGCGAGCCGGGTGAGCAGCTCGCGCACCCGCAGGTCGTCGGGGCCGATGCCGTCGATCGGGCTGATCGCCCCGCCGAGCACGTGGTAGCGCCCACGGAACTCGCGGGTGCGCTCGATGGCGACGACGTCCTTGGGCTCCTCGACGACGCAGATCGCGTGCTCGTCGCGGCGCGGGTCGGCGCAGATGCGGC
The DNA here is from genome assembly GCA_051645525.1 of Dermatophilaceae bacterium. Taxonomy (GTDB): domain Bacteria; phylum Actinomycetota; class Actinomycetes; order Actinomycetales; family Dermatophilaceae; genus JBOFLG01. The sequence goes on from JBOFBK010000067.1 coordinate 6,760, forward strand.
AGCGCTCGGCCTCGGCGACGTTGAAGCACACCTCGCAGAACCGCACCCGTGCCTTGACCTCGGTGAGCGCGGTGACCAGGCGCGACACGTCGGCCGGGTCGGCCTGGAGCAGGTGGAACGCCAGCCGCTGGGCGCTCTTGGGCCCGATGCCCGGCAGTCGGCCGAGCTCGTCGATGAGGTCCTGGACGGCGCCTTCGTACACACCCGGGAGCCTACGTCCTGCGCTCCCCTCAGGATGGCGCCTCGCCCGGCCGGATGACGCTCTACAGGCCGACGGCGGCGCCGGTGGAGCCCGGCGGCAGCTCGTTGTACCGGTCGACCCGTTCCTGGCCGGTGAGCCCGGCGATGGCATCCATGACGGCATCGGTGAGGGCCCGGCGGGCCCGGCCGGCCGGCATCCCGGCATACGGCTCCGGTGAGATGGGCGGGCCGAACCGTACGGCGACCTTCGCCAGCCGGGGTCGGTTGGACCCGATCGGCTGCACCTCGTCGGTGCCGGTGAGCCCCACCGGCACCACCGGCACCCCGGCAGTCAGCGCGAGCCAGGCGACACCGGTGCGTCCGCGGTACAGGCGACCGTCGCGCGAGCGGGTGCCCTCGGGGTAGATGCCGAACACCCGGCCGGCGCGGAGGACGGCCAGGCCGGCGTCGAGGGACTCCTGGGCCGCTCGCGAGGAGCGGCGGTCGACCGGGACGGCTTCGAAGCCCTCGAAGAACCCCCGCCGCACCGCACCGCCGATGCCCGTTCCGGTGAAGTACTCGGCCTTGGCAAGGAAGCTGACCGTGCGCGGGGAGGCGATGGGGATCGCGAAGGAGTCGATGAACGAGAGGTGGTTGCTCGCGAGGATGACGCCACCAGAGGGCGGCACGTGCTCGGTGCCGACGATGGTCGGCCGCCAGAGCGCCTTGGTGACGGGCACGGTGACGGCCTTGCTCGCCTGGTAAGCCAGGCTCATCGCCGGTCCTCGGCGACCACGGTGCCCCCGAGCACCCGCTCGATGACCGGCACTCCCACGTCGCCGGCGCCGTCGACCG
>JBOFBK010000068.1:0-2832 GCA_051645525.1 Dermatophilaceae bacterium
CGGGCGGGGCGGTGCGCCACCTCCGTTGCTCGAACGCCGACAGGATCATCCGGGAGCTCCGCTGGAGCGGTTCGTCGACGGTCGGTGGCGTGCGGTCGACCCCGGCGGCCATGCCATCTCGACCGTCGAGATCGGGGAGTCGGCCGCAGCCGCGTCCGTGCTGCTGGCGCTGCACGACGCCGACCCTGCCCTGGTCCGGCGCCATGCCCGTCGATCCGCCCGGGCGGGACTACGGCGAGCCGGTCTCGGTCCGGCAGGCTCGGCGCATCGCGGTGGGGCTCGGCCACCCTGCCGACGTCGTGGTCGCCGAGGCCGTCATCCGGATGCCCTGACCCACGCCGCGTCGGACACCGCACCTCCGGCGATCCCGTGCCGACTAAGGACGCCGCGCAACCGCCGGACAGTGCGCGTGGGACTGGACGAGTAGCGGGGTCGCGACACTCGTGTCCAGCCTGGGCCCGTACCGCGACACGTCGACTGCTGTGCTTGGCGTTGGCCCCGGCGCGTCGCGAAGCGGCGTGGGGATGACGATGCGTCCCGCGGAGTCGACGACCGCCTTCATCCGGGAGACGTTACCGGCGAACTCCCGGCAGCCCTGTGCGGGCGCCGCACTCCACAGCGCGTCTCTCACGGCAGCCCGACTGCCGCTGTCGGTAGCCTTGTGTGTCTACACCCGCGTACGCTGACCGGTATGCCATCGACGACGATCCGCCTGAGCCGGCAACTCCACGAGCGGCTCGCCCAACGCGCCAAGGCCGACCACCTCACTCTCGCCGGAGCGATCGAGCGTGCTCTCGACGTCGAGGAGAACGCCGAGTTCTGGTCGCGGGCGGCAGAGACGATGGGGTCCGCAGACTCCCGCCCGATGACGCCGGCCGTGTCCAGCGACCTCGCGGGCACCCTCAAGGACGGCCTGGACCCCGACGAGAGCTGGGACGACGTCTGGTGAACCGGGGCGATGTGCATCTCTGCGACTTCGGCGACCCGATCGGCCACGAGCCCGCCTTCCGGCGGCCGGCCGTCGTCGTCTCGGCGCCCGAGCTGTCCCGCTTCGGCCTCCCGGTGGTCCTCCCCGTGACTCGTACCAAGCGCGACTACCCCACCCACGTCGAACTCGACGGAGTGCTCCCCGTCACCTGCTACGTGCAGTGCGAGCAGATCCGCGCAGTAGCAGGAGAACGCCTGCTGACTCGCGTCGGCGCGCTCGATCCGGTGAGTCTGATCCGGGTCGAGACGATCCTTCGCCGGATCCTCGTGCTCTAGCGTCCGGCCCGGCGGCGCGGAATCTGCCACGGCTCCTGCGCGATACGTCGCCCGCAGCCCGCAGCCCGCAGCCCGCAGCCCGCAGCCCGCAGCCCGGCCTGACCAGCCACAGCCGGCGCGCCCGACCTACGCCGGCTCGTCGGTCGACCTGGACGCCTGCGACCGTCGGCTCGGAGCATGACGCAGGCCAGGGTCCAGCACGGCTCCCGGGCATGTGGACGCCATGGCGGCGAAACGGGTCAAGGGTGTCGAGATGTGGGCGCCACCGACGACCTTCGGCGCCATGGCGCTCAAGCGCTGAGGAGGTCAGTTCGCCGCCGATCCCGACCACCAGCCGAGGGCGGCGGCGCCGATGCCGAGCGCGAGGCTCAGCGCGACGTCGACCGCGGCGTGCCGACGACGGTCGTCGTCCATCGCCTCCCACACCTCCAGGGCCAGGGCCGAGAACGTCGTCAGCGCCCCGCAGAAGCCGGTGCCCACCAAGGTGAGCCAGCTACCCGAGACGCCGGCACCGACGAGGACGCCGAGCACGAACGACCCGGCGACGTTGACGACGAGCGTGCCGGATGCCGCCGTGGCACCCCATCGCTCTCGCAGCCGGAGACCGACGAGGTACCGCAGCGGCGCACCGGCGGCGGCGCCGACCGCGACGAGAACGGCGTCGGCCACGGTCATGGCGGCCCCACCCCGGGCGAGGTGGCAGATGCGGAGACGTGAGGTCGGCGGACGACATCCATGGCCGTCAACGCGCCCCGCGTCGTGTGGTCCACGAGTGGCGCACCACCTGCATCCCGGCAGGGACGGCGAGCACTCCGAGGACGAACGTCGCCGCCACGTACGCCAGCGCAGCCGTCTCGCGCCCCGCGGAGGTGAGCGCCACGGCATCCACCGCGAGAGCGGAGAAGGTGGTCCAGCCGCTGAGCAGGCCGGCGCCGACGAACGGACGCGTCAGCGGGTGCGGCCGGGGCCGGTGGGCGAGGTGCGCGACGAGCAGCCCCATCGCGAACGCGCCGGACACGTTGACGCAGAACGTCGCCCACGGGACGCCACCGGATGCCGCGGGCAGCGCCAGGCCCACGGCCCACCTCCCGAGCGACCCGAGCACGCCACCGGCGGCGACGGCGGCGAGCAGCACGGCATCGGGCCGGCCTGTCGCGCGCGGCGCCGTGCCGGGCACCGGTCAGGCCCGCAGCGTCTCGAGGAACTCGGCGATGCGGCCGATCGCCTCGGTGAGCACGTCCTCGTCGGGGAGGGTGACCAGCCGGAAGTGGTCGGGCTCGAACCAGTTGAACCCGGTGCCATGCGTGACGAGGATCTTCTTCGCCCGGAGCAGGTCGATGACGAACGCCTCGTCGCTCTCGATCGCGTAGACGTCGGGGTCCAGCCGCGGGAAGCAGTACAGCGCGCCGCGCGGTTCCACGCACGAGACTCCCGGGATGTCGCTCAGCAGCCGCCAGGCGAGCTTGCTCTGCTCGCGGAACCGGCCACCCGGCCCGATCAGCTCGGTGATCGACTGGTACCCGCCGAGCGCCGTCTGAATGGCATGTTGCGCAGGCACATTCGCGCACA
>JBOFBK010000069.1:0-7389 GCA_051645525.1 Dermatophilaceae bacterium
GAGCTGAAGTACGCGGTCGAGGTCGAGGAGAACTACACCAAGGAGCAGATCCTCGAGGGCTACCTCAACCTCGTGTACTACGGCGACCAGGCCTACGGCGTCGAGGCCGCTGCACTCAACTACTTCGGCGTGAACGCGAGCAAGCTCGACATCAACCAGTCGGCACTGCTCGCCGGCATCGTGCAGCTGCCCTCCGACTACAACCCGGTGCTCAACCCGGAGGACTCCCAGCGGCGGCGTGACCAGGTGCTGAACCGGATGCAGGCGCTCAGCTTCGCGACCGCCGAGCAGGTCGCCGCCGCAAAGAAGGTGCCGGTGACGTCGATGATCAAGAAGAAGCCGGTGAAGGGCACCTGCTTCCGCTCGCCGCAGCCGTACTTCTGCGCCTATGTCATGGAGTGGCTGCAGAAGTCGCCGCAGATGGCCGTGCTCGGAAAGACTCCGGCCGAGCGGCTCAAGCTGATCAACCAGGGCGGGCTCACCATTCGCACCACCCTCAAGCCGTCGATGCAGCAGGCGGCCCAGAGCGAGCTGGTCAAGGCGGTGCCCATCACCAACACACAGAACCTCGGTGGAGCGGTGTCGATCGTCGAGCCCGGCACCGGGAAGATTCTCGCGATGGCGCAGGCCAACGACTTCCAGAAGTACCAGACCAACCTCAACGTCGACCAGAAGTACGGCGGCGGCCCCTTCGGCTACCAGATCGGCTCGACCGCGAAGATCTGGGGTCTCACCGAGGCCCTCGAACGCGGGATGCCGCTGGAGTCCAAGCTGACCATCCCGCAGGTCACCAACGACAAGCCGATGTACTTCACGCAGGACCAGATCCGTGACGAGTGCGGGTTCGGCGAGGAGCGGGTGCCGATCTCCAACGACTTCGACACCGGAGGCACGCTGACGTTCCGGAAGGCGATCACCGACTCGGTCAACCCGTTCTTCTTCAAGCTCGGCCTTCAGCTCGGCGCGTGCTCGATCCGCGACACCATGGTGAAGATGGGGCTGCATCGAGCCGACGGAAAGGCCATCTCGCAGTCGGCGTCCGGCATCACGCTCGGCGCCGGGGAGTCCACGCCGCTGAGCGTGGCCAGCTCGATCGCCACCCTCGCGGCGGGCGGCAGGTACTGCGAGCCGAATCCGGTGGTCTCGATCACGACCGCGGACGACAAAGAGGTGAAGGTTCCTGGGCCGCAGTGCAAGCAGGTCATCTCCGCCGACGTCGCCGCCGGGGTGAACGACCTGCTGCAGAGCGTCGTGCGGGATGGCGCGGTCAAGAAGGTGTGGAACAGTGGCGCGCGCCCGGCGGCCGGCAAGACCGGAACAACGAACAACCAGAACCAGCTGTGGTTCTCGGGGTACACCCCGCAGCTCGCCATGGTCGTCTGGGTCGGCAACCTCAAGAAGACCGATGGCGAGGGCGACCTTCTGACACTGAGAGGCAAGTGCTTCGGCTCCTACGGGTGCCCCGGTCGGATCTTCGGCTCCACGGTCGCCGCGCCGGTGTGGAGCAGCATCATGAAGAAGGCCACCGTCGGAATGCCGGTCAAGCAGTTCCCCCGCCCCTCCGACGCGATCCGCCGCGGCAACCTCGACCCGCTGCCGAACGTCATCGGCCGGAGTAGCGGTGATGCCGCCGGCATCCTCTCCCGGGCCGGCTTCACCAGCCATGTCGAGAACCGGGTCGACTCCGGGCAGCCGGCCGGCACCGTCGTCTTCACCAGCCCGGCCGGATCAGCGCTCAAGGGGGCCGACATCGGGCTCTACCTCTCCACCGGCCAGGCGCCCGTTCAACAGCCCCCGCCGATCAGCATCCCGCCCGGTCCCTACAAGCCGGGCAAACCCGGCAAGCCACCACGCACACCGCCACCACCCGGCGGCGGCTGACGCGACCACGCCGGCACGCCGTGACCGCCACGCGCTGGTAACCGACGCTGCACTCGCGCGCCGATAGCCGACACTGAGCTCAACCGGACCAGGTGCCGCAGCCGCCGTTCTAGCAGCGTGGGTTTCGGTCAACGAGCGGCGAGTACCTCGCGCACGATCGCCGCAATCCGGCCACCGTCGGCGCGACCGGCCACCTCGGTCTGCGCCTCCTTCATCACCTGACCCATCTGCGGCATGCCCGTGGCGCCCGTCGCAGCGACGGCGCGCTCGACGACGGTGCGCAGCTCGTCATCGGTCAGCTGGGCCGGGAGGTAGCCCTCGAGCACGGACAGCTCGGCATCTTCGCGATCGGCCAGCTCGGTGCGGCCGGCGTCGCGGTAGGCAGCCGACGCCTCCCTGCGCTTCTTGGCCTCCTTGCCGATGACGCGCAGCACCTCGTCGTCGCCCAGCACGCGCGCCTCCTCGCCGGCGACCTCCGCGGTCGTGACCGCCGTCAGCGTCATCCGCAGCGTGCCCGAGCGGATCGAGTCCCGAGCCCGCATCGCGTCGTGGAGGTCCTGCTGGAGCCGGGTCTTGAGGGAGTCGGTCATGCGGGCCAGTCTCGCACCCGGCGGTGCCGGGAGCCGCCGGCGGCTTTGCGAGGATGTGCCGATGGAGGATGTGGCGCGAGCGGTGATGCGCACCCTGGGCGGGCTGGCCGCTGCCGGTGTCGCGGGCGTCGCTTACGCCGCCCTGGTCGAGCGCACCTGGTACACGCTGCGCCGGTTCGCCGTTCCGGTGCTCCCACCGGGGTCCGCGCCGGTCCGGGTACTACAGGTGTCCGACCTGCACCTGACTCCAAGCCAGGCCGGGAAGGTCGCCTGGGTGCGAGCGCTCGCCGGCCTCGAGCCCGATTTCGTCGTCAACTCCGGCGACAACCTCGCGCACGTCGATGCGGTGCCGGTGCTGCTGCGGGCCATGGAGCCGCTGCTCGAACGACCGGGTGCCTTCGTGCTCGGCTCCAACGACTACTTCGGCCCGGTGCCGAAGAACCCGGCACGGTACCTCACCCGGCGCCACGCCGAACCGCCCCCGAGGCGCATCGACCTTCCCGTCGCCCGGCTCGTCGACGGACTGCGTGCCGGCGGGTGGGCCGACCTGAACAACGCCCGGTCGGTGGTGACGATGGGCGACCACCGGGTCGAGCTGGTCGGGGTCGACGACCCGCACGCGGAGTTCGACCGGTACACCGAGGTTGCCGGCCCGGCACGCACCGACGTCGCCCTGACGGTCGGGCTCACTCACGCGCCCTACCAGCGCGTGCTCGACGCGATGGTCGCCGACGGGGCGTCGCTCGTGCTCGCAGGACACACGCACGGCGGACAGCTGGCCGTGCCGATCTGGGGCGCACTGGTCACCAACAGCGACCTCGACACCCGCCGCGCCAAAGGCGTGTCACGCTGGTGGCCCGGCGCGGGACGGGCCGGCCGGCACGGTGGCGCGGCACCGTCATCCGCCGCCCCGGATCACGCGGCTTGGCTTCATGTATCGGCCGGTCTGGGCACGTCGCCGTACGCCCCGGTGCGGTTCGCCTGCCGGCCCGAGGCGACCTTGCTCACGCTGGTGTCGCACGACGCGTGAACCCGGAAGGTCAGCGCGTTCGCGTGCCGCCCGAACCGATTTCGGATGCCGTGCGCGCGTCGGCTATCCTCGGGACGCGCCGCTCCGGTGGAGCGGCGCCTGCCACGGGGTGTGGCGCAGCTTGGTAGCGCGCTTCGTTCGGGACGAAGAGGTCGCAGGTTCAAATCCTGTCACCCCGACTCGGTGATGTGCTGAGGCATGACACTCTCACCCCATCTGGGTGCTCCACCCGCTCGGGATGCTTCTATGAAGCGTTCGCGCGCGGGTTCGACACGGATGACAGGTAGCTCACCGTCCTGTGCCCACTGTGAGGTGCTGTCGGCCCCCTAGGAGTTGCTGTCGCTCCTCGTGCTGCCCTGATATTCTGCTAGGTCAGCAGTCTGGTTCACTCCAAGGGCAGGGGCCTGGGATGGCACAAGGACGCCACGCGCGTCAGCGACCGGCGCGCCGCGTGCGGTGGCTGGGCGTCGGGCTCGTCGGGTTGCTCGTGCTCGGAGGAACCAGCGTGACGCTGGCTCTTCAGTCGGCCACCGGCGACGACGACCCGCAGAAGTGCGTGGGCGAGACGACACCGCTGGTCATGGTCTCCTCCTTGGAGAAAGCCGGGCTGCTCGAACGGATGGCCAAGGACTTCAACACACGGAACCCGTCGACCGGGGAGCAGTGTGTCGAGGTCGAGATCCTCGGCAAGAGCACGGGTGCGACGCAGATCGCGCTGGCGCGGGGCTGGACTGCCGACGATGGGCCGCAGCCTGAGGTGTGGTCCCCGGCCGGCTCGGTGTCGCGGCCGCTGCTCGAGCAGCGGCTCAAGACCGCCAAACGGCCCAGCTTGATTAAGGATCCGTCCTCGGTCAAGGGCGTCGCCCGCTCTCCGCTAGTCATCGCGATGCCTCGACCGATGGCCGAGGCGCTCGGCTGGCCGAACAAGGAGATCGGTTGGGGCGACCTGCTCAGCCTGGCGAAGGAGCGCACGGGTTGGGGCGAGTACGGCCACCCCGAGTGGGGCAACTTCGTACTCGGCAAGACGAACCCCAACTTCTCGTACTCAGGCCTGGTGGGCACGATTGCCGCGTACTATGCCGCCGTCGGCCGCACGTCGGGGCTCACTGTCGAGGATGTCGGGCTGGCCAGCACTCGCAAGTTCGTCGCGGGGGTCGAGCAGACCATTCAGCGGTACGGCGACACCACACTGTCCTTCGCGGCCGACTGGCAGCGCGCCGACGCCGAGGGTCGGGCCATGGAGTACGTCTCCGCACTGGTCACCGACGAGAGCCTCGTGGTCTCCTACAACGAGGGCAACCCCACCGGCGATCCGGCAAAAGCCGGAGACCTGCCCCAACCGCGGGTCCCACTGGTGTCGATCTACCCCAAGGAAGGGACCTTCATCGCCGACCACCCTTATGCGGTGTTGGAGGGCGACTGGGTCACGCCGGCGAAGCGTGCCGCTGCTGAGCAGTTCTACCGGTACCTGGTCAGCGACGAGGTCCAGCTCATCTGGCAGGAGCACCACTTCCGCAACGTCCGCGGTGAGCTCGCACCCGCACTCGGCCCCGAGAAGGGCGTACTGCCGACCCAGCCGAAGGACGAGCTGCAACCACCGTCGGCCGAGGTCACTGATGCGGTGCTCGCGAGCTGGTCGCAGTTGCGCAAGACGGCCAACGTGCTCACTCTGGTCGACGTGTCCGGGTCGATGCGCGACCCGGTCGCCGGGTCCGAGACCACCAAGCTCTCGGCGGCGAGCGACGCGATCGCCGACTCCCTCAAGCTGTTCACCGACAACGACGAGGTGGGCCTGTGGACGTTCTCGGATGCCGCCAGCGGCCCCGACCACACCGAACGAGTGCCAATCGGGCCGATGAACGGCCCCGTCAGTGGCACCGACCGGCGCACCGCGCTCACCGGGGCGGCCAAAGCGCTTCAGCCACAGGGAGACACCGCGCTGTACAACAGTCTCGCAGCGGCCTACCGGGCCGTGGCCTCGCGGTACCGTGAGAATCGGATCAACGCCGTCGTACTGCTCACCGACGGGAAGAACGAGACCACCGGCGGGTTGACCCTCGAAGCGCTCCTGGCAGAGGTGCAGCGCACCTACCCCACGAAGCCAGTGCACATCATCACTATCGGCTACGGCCCTGATGCCGACAACGCGACTTTGGCCAAGATCGCGCAGGCCAGCGAGGGAGCTGCGTACAAGGCGGCCACCACCGCCGACATCGCCAAGGTCTACTCGCAGGCACTGTCCAACTTCTGAGCCGCATCGCCAAGGTCGAGGTGTCGGCTTTGTCCAACTTCTCGGCCGACGCGCCCCCGAGCCGATCCTGTCGCGGGCCACGACATCTCGGGCACCGTCGTGAGTGTGGTCGACCACGACGTGCGACTCGGCCGTCGAGGCGGGCCTGGGCGAGAGATGCGTGGCCCGGTAACCGCCGACAGGTGCTCACCTGCGACACCTTCGTCTTCGCCACGCCGATCTGGCTCGGCCAGCACAGCAGCTGGCGCAGCGGGTCCTCGAGCGGCTGGACGCCGAGCTGTCCGAGACTGACGACGAGTGCCGGCCCCTTACCTACGGCAAGATCGCCCGCGTTGTGGTCGTCGGCAACGAGGACGGCGCTCACCACGTCAGCGCGATCGTCCACCAGGCGCTGAACGACGTTGGGCTTCACCATCCCGGCGCAGGCGGTGACGTACTGGAACGGCGGGTCGATGCAGACGACCGACTATCGGGATCTCGAGAGCCCCGACGAGAGCACCCAGGGCACGACCGCCACCCTCGCCGCACATCTCGCGCGGCTGCTCCGCGAGGACCCGTACCCGCCCGCATCGTGAGCGCGGACCACTGGTCCGGTGCGTCGGCTGGGAGGGCCTGGCCGAGGAGATTCCTGATCGGCGATTCATCCCCCACGTAGGTGCCGGCCCGGCGGTTGGCCGCGTCGGCGAGGTCGAACCGGGCGAGCAGGGCGTCGGCGGCGGCGCGGGCATCTGGCAGGTGACGCAGCCGGGCGACGAGCACGAGGTCCTCGCGAACTGGTCAGCACCTCTCGACCCCAGCGAACTGTCCAGTGGGACTGATGGATTCGCAGATCCGTGCTGCTTTGGTGGCGAGATCGTACCCACTGACGGTGGCGTTCCCACCGTCGGCCCGGAGCCGGGTTGACGGGATCCGTCAGGGCGATGGTCTTGCCGGCGCCGTTCGACCCGTGCAGTGCTGGATGGTGCCGGGCGGCACACGGAGGTCGACGCCGTTGACGCCGACCGCTGCCGTGGAGGCGAGACGCCCGTGGTGAGCCGCGGCATCCACGGAGGCGTTCGCAGCATCCCCGGGCACCGGCCCGCCCGGGTGCGCGGTGTGCGACCCGGGCGGGCGTGGGCCAAATGGTCAATGGTCGATCGCCTGGGCGACTCCGTGCCCGGTGAGGCTGCGCACCTCCATCTCGGCGTACTTCTGCTCGTTGTGCTCGCCGCTGGTGACCGAGCCGAGCCAGCCGAGGAAGAACGCGAGAGGGATGGAGATCAGGCCGGGGTTGTCGAGCGGGAACCAGGAGAAGTCGACGCTCGGCGGCAGCATGGCGAGGTTCACCCCGGTGGCCGGGTCGACCTTGCCCGAGACGACCGGGCTGAAGACGATGAGCCCGATGGCGCTCACCAGCCCGCCGTAGATCGAGAACAGCGCGCCGCGGGTGTTGAAGCCCTTCCAGAACAGCGAGTACAGGATGGTCGGCAGGTTCGCGCTGGCGGCGACGGCGAACGCCAGCGCCACGAGGAACGCGACGTTCTGGTCCTTGGCGTACATGCCGCCGACGATCGCGACAGCCCCGATGACCACTGCGGCGGCGCGCGCCACCCGCACCTCCTGCTCCTGGGTGGTCCGGCCGCGCTTGAAGACCTCCT
>JBOFBK010000070.1:0-2849 GCA_051645525.1 Dermatophilaceae bacterium
GGATGCCGTGTCCTCGCCCGCCGCATCCGGCTCCGGTGCCGAGCCCGGCGCGGCGGCGCGCGCCATCCGCCGCAACCGGTGGGCCTTCGCGGTGGGCACCCTCGGTCGCGACATGGTCTACGCGCTCGTCACGCTGTACCTCGTCTACTACCTGACCAACGTGCTCGACGTGCCCGACTCGACAATGTGGTGGGTCACCGGGGTGCTGCTCGGCATCCGGGTGCTCGACGCGCTGCTCGACCCGGTGATGGGCGCGGTCGTCGACAGCACCCGCTCGCGGTGGGGCCAGTTCCGGCCGTGGCTGGTGGTCGGCGGTCTCGTGTCGGCCGGGATGACGACGCTGCTGTTCGTCGACACCGGGCTCACCGGCACGGAGTTCGTCGTGGTGTTCGCGCTGGTCAACCTCGTGTGGGGGGTCAGCTGGGCCGCACACGACATCTCGTACTGGGGCATGCTGCCGGCGCTCTCACTCGAGTCCGCCGAACGCGAGCGGCTGGGCTCGCTCGCCAAGGTGTTCGCGAGTGTCGGCCTGTTCGCGGTCAGTGCTGGGCTGGTACCGCTGACCGCCGGGCTCGCCGGCGCGGTGGGCAGCGAGGCCGCCGCCTGGTTGCTCATGGCCGCACTCATCGCCGCGGTGATGCTCGTCGGGCTCGCGGTCACGGTGCTCCTCGTGCGCCAGCCCGTCGACGTGCACCTCGACGGCGAGCGCACCGGCATCCGCGACCTGGTGCGCGCCATCGCCCGCAACGACCAGCTGCTCTGGGTGGCGCTCGCGTTCCTGCTCTTCATGATCGGCTATGGCACCACCGGCGCATTCGGGCTGTACTTCTTCGAGTACGCGTACGGTGACAAGTCGGTGTTCCCGCTGTTCGCCCTGTTCGTGGGGGTGGGGCAGCTGGCCGGGTTCGCGCTGTTCCCGTGGTTCGCGCGGCGGTGGTCGCGGCCGGTGCTGTACCGCGGTGCGATGGCGGCGGTCGTGGCGGCCTACCTGCTGTTCTTCGCGGCGCCGATGAACCTGCTCGCGCTCGGCCCGGCGGCGTTCCTGCTGTTCTTCGCGGCCGCGGTGATCATCGTGCTGATGATCGCGTTCATGGCCGACACCGTCGAGTACGGCCAGTGGAAGCTCGGGCAGCGCAACGGCGCGGTGACGTTCGCGCTCCAGCCGTTCATCAACAAGGTGTCCGGGGCCGTGAGCATCGCGGTCGTCTCGGCCACCGTCATCCTTGCCGGGATCAACGAGGCGGAGTCTGCCGCCGACGTCAGCGCCGCCGGCCTGCTCACGCTCAAGGTGGCGATGCTCTTCGTGCCGGCCGCGCTCGTCGTGGTCGGCTACGCGGTGTGGCGCCTGAAGTACCGGCTGGATGACGCCATGCACGCCCGCATCGTCGCCGAGCTCGCCGAGCGTGGTGACCTCGACGCCCGCACCCCGGCTGGATGACGCCCGCCTCGGGTCCGGCGGTTCGAGGGCTCCCAGCTCGCTCCAGTGGTTCGGGGGCTCCCGGTTCGGTCCGGTGCGCCTGGCTCGGGTGCGGTGCGTCGAGGCGCCGGGCTCGGGTCCGTGTTTCGGAGTCGGGTCGACCTGGCCGAGTGGCGACGATATGGCACCGCCATCCCCGCAGATCACCGCCACCGGAGCCGGTGAACCCGAGTCGGTGGCGCGAGCGGGTCGGAGCGGGCCGGCCGGAGCAGCTGGACCGGAGCGGGCCGGCCGGAGCAGGTGGGTCGGAGCAGGTGGCCCACCATGCCGGCGAGTGGCGGGCCGAGGTGGGCAGGCGTCATCCGCGGATGACGGTCAGGCCGCGAGCGGCAGCGGCCTCACCGAGCCGATCGTCGACGGTGGCGATGCGCGCCCCGGCGTCCTCGGCGGCGAGGATGACGCAACAGTCCGGCATCTTCAGGGCGGTGCTCGCGCGGAGCGCTGCGAGCTTGAGCGCAGAGTCGGGTGGGAACGCCAGCTCGCTCACCTCGACGTCCTCGAGGACTGTGCGAGCACCGTCGAGCCGCCCTTCGCGAGCACCGTCGAGCCGCCCTTCGCGAGCGGGGACGACGAGTACTTCGGCAAGGGTCATCGTCTGGGCGCCGAAGTCGTCGTCGATGGTCGCGGCCAGCAGTGCCTCGGCACGGTCGTGGTGGGCGTCCTCGCCGTCGAGGTAGCCGATCAGCACAGTCGCGTCGAGGACGATCATGCTGGCCAGTCGTCGCGAAGCTTCTCGAGCGCGTTCGCGCCGTAGCAGCCCGTCAGCGCGCCGCTGTGCGTACGAAGGGCCGCGAGTCGGCGTTGTCATCTCTCGTTCTGTGCGCGGTGCGCCGAGTGGTGCCCTTCGAGCGCGAGCTGCACCAGCAGCTGGGGCCGGCTGAGGTCGGGCCGTCTCGCCGCCGCCTCGTCGAGCGCAGCTGCCAGCTCGTCGGTCTCGGTGACGAAGTGTCGCGGTCGAGTGGTCGGCATCCGCCAAATGGAGCACTGTCCTTCTCGGTGCTACACCGTGAGAGGCGGGTCGCGCGCCGGATGTTCGAAGGAGGACCCGAGCGCGGCGGCAGCGCACGGCACCGGATGGTGTTCGTGCCTGGACGGGGGGGACCGGCCTGGCGGGTGACAGGCTCGAGGTGCCGGATGTCGCCGCGGACGGGCGTCATCCGCCGATGCCGGCGATCGCCGGGCGCCGGAATGCCGGCGGGCCGTGGCAGTGTTGGTCGCGAGATGACCGCTCCCGACGACACCATGGCCGACCGCTACGAGCGCGCCCGCGGCTTGTTCGAGCACGGTGAGTACCAGGCCGCTGCCACCGAGCTGGCCGCCCTGGTCGACCAGAGCGCGCTCGAGCCGCCGCTGCACGGCACCACCGAGCTGC
>JBOFBK010000071.1:0-6402 GCA_051645525.1 Dermatophilaceae bacterium
CGGTGCACCACGCGGCGCGCAGCCCCGCAGCCGCGGCGATGAAGGGATGACTATGGCGGCGATGAAGCCGAGGACGGGCGACGGCCCGCTCGAGGTCACCAAGGAAGGTCGCGGCATCGTGCTGCGCATGCCCCTCGAGGGTGGTGGGCGGCTCGTCGTCGAGATGACCCCCGAGGAGGTCCGCGCGCTCGGCGATGCCATCGACAGCTGCGAGGGCCTGAACTGACGTAGCCCCCGAACACCCGGCGAGGCCCCCGACCACCCGTGGTGGGGGCCTCGCCGCGTACCCGGGCTCGGCTAGGGTCACACGGTGCCGAGACCTGACGTCCTCCTCGATCCGCCGGCCTCCACGTGGACCGTCGGCCAGGACGACACCACCGGCCCGGCTGCCGCGACCACCGAGGTGATGGTCGTCGCCGTGGGCGAGAACCTCGAGGGGATGACGCGGCGCGGCGTGCGCTCGACGCGCTGGCCCTGGGCGCGCACCTCCTCGACGATCACGAGCCGTCGCCGGATGCCGGGTCGGTCACCGAGGCGCCGTTGTCCGCGGACCGACCGGTGCGCCGCGTTGTGGTCGTAGGCACCGGCTCGGGTGACCTCGATGGCTGGCGGTCGGCTGGGGCCGCCGCCGGCCGACCCACGCGAGGTCGCGGCACCCTGGTCCACGCGCTCGGCGACGATGTCGTGGGCGACTCGCTCGCCGCCTACGTCGAGGGCGCGGTCCTCGGCAGCGGGGTGTCGCCCCGGTTCGTCTCGGCAGGCCCAGTGGCGCCCACCGCGCCGGCGGCACGCTGCGAGCTGCGCGGCGGGGGAGCGGACGGCGCGAGAGTCCTCATCCGCGCCGTCGCCCGGGCCCGCGCCCAGCTGTTCGCTCGTGCGCTGTCGGCGACGCCCTCGAACGTCAAAAACCCGGCCTGGCTCGCCCGCCAGGCACAGACGGTGGCGCGCCGGTCCGGGCTGCCGGCGACGGTGTGGGACGAGCGGGCGCTGCGTCGCGACGGGTTCGGTGGGCTGCTCGCCGTCGGCGGGGGGCGGCGACGCCGCCCCGGCTCGTGCGCCTCGACCACGAGCCCACAGGTGCGACCACACGCACGCCGCGGATCGTGCTCGTGGGCACAGGGATCACCTTCGACACCGGCGGTCTGCAGGTCAAGTCGGTCGAGCACATGGTCGGGATGACAACCGACATGTCCGGTGCGGCGGTGGTGCTCGCGGTGCTCGCCGCGTGCCGGGATCTCGAGGTCCCGGTCCGGGTCACTGGCCTGCTCGCCCTGGCCGAGAACGCGGTGTCCGGCTCGGCGTACCGGCCGGGCGACGTCATCCGCCAGTGGGGTGGGCGAACCGTCGAGATCGGCAACACCGACGCCGAGGGCCGGATCGTGCTTGCCGGCGCGCTCGCGTACGCCGACGCCGAGCTCGACCCTCATGCCGTCGTCGACGTCGCCACCCTCACCGGTGCGGCGAGTGTCGCCCTCGGGCGGGTCGCGGCTCCGGTCTTCGCCACCGACGACACCCTCGCCGCCGAGCTCGTCGCGGCGGGCGACGCGACCGGTGAGACGCTGTGGCGGATGCCGCTGTCCGCGGCCTACCGTCGAGCCCTCGACTCCGAGGTCGCCGACCTCGCCCCCTACGCACCCAGAGTGTCGGGGGCGGAGCCATCACGGCGGTGTTGTTCCTGCGCGAGTTCGCCGGTTCTCGTCGCTGGGCGCACATCGACATCGCGGCCACCGGGCGTGCGGATGCCGACGCCGGCCTGTATGCCAAGGGCGCCACGGGGTTCGGGACGAGACTGCTGCTGCGTTGGCTGGAGGAGACGAGATGAACGCCGGATACGGCTTGACCGTGCGCTGGTCGCTGACGGGGGCGCCCGAGACTGCGCCCGACGACCTGCGGGAGTACGTCGTCGGCACGTCGATCGCCCGCTTCATGTTCCTCGACGGCCTCGCCTTCAAGGTGTGGCGGATGCGGGAGGGGGAGTGGTTCGAGGGCACCTACGTCTTCGACACCGAGCAGGAGCGCACGGCTTTCCGGGAGGACTTCGAGCCGGGCGCGGACACTGCACCCGGGAGCCGGATCATCGGCTCCGCACCGGTGACGATCGAGGAGTGGGAGGTCGTGGCCATCGCCGAGGGCCCAGCCGGGTTCCGGCGTGGAGCCGGGCCCCGCGTCGCCGCCTCGTGACCGACCTCGGATGACGGTCAGCGGCAGACGGGTCACCGGCGGACGGGTCACCGGCGGACGGGTCACCGGATGACGGTCAGCGGCGGACGGCCACCAGCAGCCCGTCGCTCACCGGAAGCAGCGACACGACGAGGTCGTCGGAGTCACGCAGCGTCTTGCCGAGGTCACGCAGGGTGGTCGTCACGGAGTCCCGGGCGGTCGGGTCGGCCACCTGGTCGCCCCACAGCATGTTGTCGACGGCCAGCACCCCGCCGCTGCGCAGCAGCCGGACCGCGTGCTCGACGTAGCGGGGATAGCCCGGCTTGTCGGCATCCACGAGCACCATGTCGTACGCACCGTCGGTCATGCGCGGCAGTACCTCGGCCGCCGCGCCCGTGATGACGCGGGTGCGCTGCGGTGCGTATCCCGCCGCGGCGAAGGCTTCCCGCGCGGCACGTTGGTGCTCGGCGGAGGAGTCGATGGTGGTCAGCACACCGTCGTCGGGCATTCCGCCGAGAAGCCACAGTCCGGACGTGCCCGCACCGGTGCCGACCTCCACCACGTGCCGAGCCTGCACCGCCGCCGCCAACACGCTGAGCACGGCCCCAGCACCGGTGCCCACCGGTGTGGCGTGGCCGAACTCGACACCACGCCGCCGCGCTGTCTCGACGACCTCCGGCTCGGGGACGAACTCCTCGGCGTAGCTCCAGCTCGCCGGCTTCATCAGGCTCATGGCCCCACAGTAGGGCCGGGCTCGGACGGGTTGTCGGCGACGCGGCGCAGAGGCGGACACGTCATCCGTCCCGATTCCCAGCCCACGTTCAGGTTGCGCCGGAACAATTCACGGGCAACGCACGTCATCATTCGTGACATGACCAGCCTGGTAAGGGACGACATGACCACCGCCGACTCCGTCGTGACCGACACGGCCGGAACATCCGACGACGGTCCTTCCTGGGTCGCTCCGACCTGGGAACAGGTCGTCGAGCAGCATTCGGCTCGCGTCTACCGGCTGGCCTACCGCCTCACCGGCAACGTGCACGACGCGGAGGACCTCACCCAGGACGTCTTCATCCGGGTGTTCCGGTCGCTGCACACCTACCAGCCCGGCACCTTCGAGGGGTGGCTGCACCGCATCACGACCAATGTCTTCCTCGACCGGATGAGGCGGAAGCAGCGCATCCGCTTCGACGCCCTGTCCGACGAGTCCGCAGCCCGCCTCCCCAGCCGGGGCCCCGGCCCTGAGCAGTCGTACACCGACAGTCATTTCGACGACGACGTGCAGCGTGCTCTCGATGCGCTGTCACCCGATTTTCGTGCAGCGGTCGTGTTGTGCGACATCGAGGGTCTCTCGTACGAGGAGGTAGCGGCCACCCTGGGTATCAAGCTGGGCACCGTGCGGTCGCGCATCCACCGTGGCCGTGCCCAGCTGCGGGCCTCGCTCGCCCACCGTGCGCCGCAGCCCAGCTCACGAAGCGTGCCGACGCGAACCGGGCGTATGGTGCGCCGACCCGCGGCGGGAACCGTGTGAGCGTGTCGACGCGCGTCTCGTGCCTCGGTGACGAACTCGGTGAGTACGTCGCCGGCACCTTGTCCCCTGACCGGGAATGGGCGTGGGCCAGGCATCTAGTCGCCTGCCGGTTGTGCTCCCAGGCCGTCGGCGAGGAGCGGCAGCTGCGGAGCGCACTGGCCGGTACGCCGTCGATGCCCGGCGAGCTGCAGGCCAGCCTCCTTGCGCTCGGCCGCACGCTCGCCGCCGAGCCACCGATGCGCGCGGCGACGGCGGGGCGCGACCCGCTTCGGCTCCTCGCGCCGTCGGCACCGCCGTGTCGCCGCAGTCCGGTGCGCGCCACCATCGTGGCCGCCGCCGCGGCCGGTCTATCGGCGGCGGCGGCCTGGAGCCTGACCGTCGCCGGCACCGGATCCACCCGCCCGGTGGTCACGACCGTCACCACGACACCGGTCAATGTGCCGACCGGAGAAGTCGCCGTCACCGGTGCACCGGCCGTGTTCCATACGCCGGCTCGGTGGACGACGAGCCCCCCGAGTGCCCCGCTGCCGGGCATGCGGGCAGAATTCTCACCATGAGCAGTGAGGGCGAGCAGTCCGGCCGCGGCCCATGGAGCCCCTGGGAACGGCCGGCCCCACCGGCGCGGCCCGGCACCCCCGAGGCGGCGACTGAACACCCGGCCCGGTCGGCCCCGCCCCATGACACGCGGCAGGCTCACCCTCCTGCCCCGTCCGGCGCGCCGACTTGGGCCACGCAGGGTGGATCCGTCCCCGGCTGGCCGCCCGGCGGGGATGCGGCGCCACCTCCGGAGCGCCCTCGCCGGCGTCCGGGTTGGGGAGCGCTGATCGGGGTCAGCATGGTGGCGACGCTGGTCGCCGGGGGCGCCGGCGGCGTCCTGGGTGTGGCCTTGTCCGATGGCGGGTCCGTAGGTGGCCGCGCCGGCGCTACCGTCGAGGCTCCACGGCCGGGGGCAGGTGCGACCGCCCGGCCTGAGGGCACGATCGCCAACATCGCCGCCAAGGTCACCCCGAGTGTTGTCACGCTCCGCGTCGACGGCGCCGACGGCACCGGAACCGGGTCCGGCTGGGTCTTCGACGACAAGGGACACATCGTCACGAACAACCATGTCGTGGCGAGCGCCGCCGACTCCGGCAAGATCACCGTCGTCCTCGCCAACGGCAAGCAGGCCACCGGCACGATCGTCGGCCGCGACGCGTCCTACGACCTCGCCGTCGTCAAGGTCGAGGGTGCCGACCTCGCGCCGATCGCGGTCGGGCGCTCCTCCGAGGTCGTCGTGGGTGACCAGGTCATCGCGGTGGGCGCCCCGCTCGGGTTGGACTCGACCGTGACGACGGGCATCGTCAGCGCACTCGACCGGCCGGTCACACCGGGTGAGGAGGACGACCAGTCGTTCATCAACGCGATCCAGACCGATGCGGCCATCAACTTCGGAAACTCCGGCGGGCCGCTGCTCGACATGGCGGGTCGGGTCATCGGCGTGAACACCGCAATCGCGCAGGCGCCTGGCGCCGACGGAAGCGGTCAGGGCGGCAACATCGGGGTCGGCTTCGCCATCCCGTCCGACCAGGTGGCCACCACCGTCGACCAGCTGATCCGCACCGGCAAGGCCGATCACCCGGTCATCGGGGTGTATCTCGACGACGAGTTCGACGGTGAAGGGGTGCGCATCGCGGCATCCGGCCCGGACGGCGCTCCCGCGGTGAACCCCGACGGCCCGGCGGCCGATGCCGGGCTTCGCGCCGGTGACGTCATCGTCGCCTTCGAGGGCAAGCCACTCAGCGAGCAGGGCGAGCTCGTGGTGGCGATCCGAGCCAGGGCCATCGGCGACAAGGTCACCCTGACGGTGCGTCGCGACGGGAAGGACCGCGATGTCACGATGGTGCTCGAGGGCTCCAGCGACTGACGCCCGGTCTGCCCTCGAGAAAGGAACGGTGACGCGGTGCTCGGCGTGAACGGATGGGAGATCATCCTGCTCGCGTTGCTCGCGGTCTTCATCCTCGGTCCCGAACGGCTGCCCGAGTACGCCGCGAAGCTCGCCCACGGCATCCGCAAGCTGCGGGTCATGGCCGAGGGTGCGCGAGGCCAGCTGCGTGACCAGCTCGGCCCGGAGTACGACGACATCGACTGGCGCCAGTACGACCCGCGTCAGTACGACCCGCGCCGCATCGTCCGCGAGGCCCTGCGGGAACCGCTCGACGACGCCATCAACCCGCTCCGCGACGAGATCGGGTCGGTTCGCTCCGCGGCTCGCACGGCGGGTAGGGCGGATGACGGCCCGCCGCCGGTGAACCGGGCCTCGAGCTCGGGGTCGGCGACCGGGGCCGCGGTACCGTCGGTGTCGTCCAGCGACCACGACGGCACCGACCACGACGGCACCGACCACGACGGCACCGACCACGACGGCACCGACTCGCCGGGTCTCGAGCCGGCATACAGCAGCCGGGGCGCCGACGCCTTCGACCCCGACCGGCCCACTCCCTATGACTCCGACGCCACCTGACCAGCCCCTCACTCCTTCGGCCCGAGGTCGCGGGAAGCCCCGCGACCTCGACACCCGTACGTTTCTCGGTCAACGCCACTATGCCGTGCCCGGCCGCTCAGGACCGGACACTCCTGCGCAGACGCGCGAAACGGGTGCTGACGGCGATATGGAGTGCCCCCGGTAGCCCCGAAGCGCAGTCGGGCCTCGGCCATGCCACGGACCGCTGCCG
>JBOFBK010000072.1:0-1425 GCA_051645525.1 Dermatophilaceae bacterium
CGGCCGCCGCGGCCTCGCCCGACACCAAGTTCATCGGCGTCGACCAGGGCTACGACCCGGCCAAGGTCACCGCGAAGAACGTCACCGGGCTGATCTTCCCCGAGGACCAGGCGGGCTACGGCGCGGGCTACCTCGCCGGGCTGATGACCAAGACCAACAAGCTCGGCCAGGTGCTCGGGCTGGAGATCCCGCCGGTGCAGAAGTTCGCGAAGGGCTTCGAGGCCGGGGCGAAGGCCGCCAACCCGCAGGTCACGGTCACCACGGTCTACCACCCCGCCGGCGACAACGCGTTCAACAACCCGGTGTGGGGCGCGGCCGAGGCCAAGAAGCAGCTGGCCCAGGGCGCCGACGTCATCTTCGGTGCCGGCGGCCAGACCGGTAACGGCGCGCTCCAGGAGGTGGCGAAGGCACCCGGCGCGGGTGAGACGACCTTCTGCATCGGGGTCGACACCGACCAGTGGGACACCGTGCCCGCCGCCCAGCCGTGCCTGGTGACCTCGGCGATGAAGCTCATCACCGAGGGCGTCACCGACCTCACCGTGACGGCGAAGGACGGCGAGTTCGAGGGCCTGCAGACGGTCGGCAAGGCCGGCCTCGCGCCCTACCACGACCTCGACTCCGCGGTGCCCGCCGACGTCAAGACCAAGGTCGAGGAGATCGTCACGCAGATGGAGGCCGGCACCCTGCAGACCGGGGTCAAGCTCTGACGTAGGCACCTTCGGTCACGGATGCCGTGACGCACCTCCTCCGGGGGCGGGCACCCCGCGCGGTGTCCGCCCCCGGAGGCGTCATGTTCCACTCCTTTGCCCGCGAGCCGCGAGAGGCCAGACTGTGGGCACCCCCGACATTGGAGTCCCATGCCCGAGACCCCGACGGTGGCCGACCCGGCCACGCCGCCGCCGGCCCCAGCGCCGTCACCCGAGGAGACGCCCGGCGGCCGCGGCGGTGCCCTCGCACTGCTCGTCGCGAACCAGAGCCTCGTCGTCATCGTCGTCGCGTTGGCCGCCGCGTTCGGAATCGGGGCGGCGCTGATCCGCTACCAGGGCGTCAACCCCGGGTACGCCTACGAGACGCTGTTCCGCGAGGCACTCGTGGTCGACGGTGCGCTCACGCGCACCCTGCAGAAGACCGCACCTCTGGTGCTCACCGGCCTCGCGGTGGTGCTTCCGCTGCGGGTCGGGCTGTTCAACATCGGCGCCCAGGGCCAGCTCGCCACCGGAGCGCTGCTCGGCGCGTACATCAGCTACGTCGCCGGCGGGTTCGGCGCGTTCGGCGCGCTGCTCGGCATGGTGGTCGGCGTGCTGGCCGGAGCGGTCGTCGCGGGAGTCGCCGGCGTGCTGAAGGCGTGGCGGGGCGTGCACGAGGTGATCTCCACCATCATGCTCAACTACATCGTCGCCGGGTTCGCCTACTGGGCGGTCATCG
>JBOFBK010000073.1:0-8987 GCA_051645525.1 Dermatophilaceae bacterium
AACCGGCCGCAGATCCTGCTCTGCGACGAGCCCACCGGGAACCTCGACCAGAGGATCAGCCTCGAGATCGTGCACCTGCTCGACCGCATCAACCGCACCGGCACCACCGTGGTGCTCGCCACGCACGACCAGGAGATCGTCAACGACATGCGGCGCCGCGTCATCCAGCTCGACGACGGGCGGCTGGTCCGCGACGAGAAGGGGTCCGGATACCACCCGAGCGACCCGCTGGACGCGCACACCCCGCGGCACGCGTCGTCGCCGTACTCGTCACCGCTGGGGCCCGACGGCGAACCGGGCCCGGAGGCCGCCGTCGAGGCCGACCTCACCCGGGAGCTCTGACATGGCCCAGTCGCGCTTCCTGTTCGCGGAGGTGGGTTCGGGCCTGCGCCGCAATGTGTCGATGGCCGTCTCGGTGGTGCTCGTCACGATGGTCTCGATGGTGCTGCTCGGGCTCGGCCTGCTCGCCCAGCGGCAGGCCGAGACGATGAAGGGCTTCTGGTACGACCGTATCCAGGTGTCGATCTACTTGTGCAATGCCACTGCGCCACAGCCGAACTGCGAGAACCGAGCAGTCACCGACGCGGAACGCACCACTTTGCAGGGCCAGCTCGAGGCGCTTCCCGAGGTCAAGGAGGTCTTCTACGAGTCTGAGCGGCAGGCGTACGACCGCTTCAAGGAGCAGTTCCGCAACAGCCCGGTGGCGGGGAACGTCGAGGTCGGCGACATCCCGCAGAGCCTTCGGGTGCAGCTCGACGACCCCACGAAGTTCCGTGCCATCACCGAGCAGTTCGAGGGTGCCCCGGGTGTGGCGATCGTCCAGGACCAGGAGTCCGTGCTCAGCCGGTTCTTCACGATCATCAACTGGATCACCGCGTTCGCCCTGCTGCTCGCTGCACTGATGGCGGCCTGCGCCGCGTTGCTCATGGCCACGACGATTCGGCAGGCGGCCTTCATCCGGCGCCGTGAGATCGGCATCATGCGGCTCGTCGGCGCCTCGAACTGGACGATCCGGATGCCGTTCGTCACCGAGATGGTGATCGTCTCGGGTCTCGGGGTGGCTCTCGCGGTCGGGCTGCTGGTGGCGCTGATGCGGTACGTCTTCGACGAGGGGGTCATCCAGATCGCGCTCAGCCAGGCGTTCATCGGGGTGTCCGACGTCTGGGTGGTCGCGCCGTGGATGTTCGCCGGCGTGCTCGGGATCGCGGTGCTTACCAGCCTGGTCACGCTGCGCCGCTACCTACGGGTCTGACCACGGGATCCCGGAGTCCTGGAATCCTGGCTCCGCGCCGAGATCGGGGCAGCGTTTTCGGCGGTGCGTATGCGGAGTGGGTGCGGTTCGTGTTACCAATGGTGACCATGGGACGATTCGGCCGTGCGCCCGCAGGTACGGTACGCCGTGCCTCGGCTCTGGTTCTCGCCGCCGTGTGTGGGGTGTCGCTGCTCGCGACCGCTGCCCAGGCGATGCCGCAGGCGCCGGATCCGGGGCGGGAGAAGAAGCGGGTCGACGCCCAGGTCGAGCGCCTGGAGGACCAGGTCGGCGACACCAGCGCCGACCTCTCCGCCGCCTACCGCGAGCTCCAGCAGACCCAGTCCAGGCTGCCGACCGCCCGGTCGGCGCTCGGTAAGGCCCAGGCCGCGGCGAGTGCCGCCGACCGCGCCCACACCGTCGCCGCCCAGGAGTTGGACGTGGCCCAGGCGAACGAGGAGAAGAGCGAGCGGGAGCTGGCCGCCGCCGCCGCCGCGGTCGCGGCGAACCGCACCCGAGTGGCCCAGTTCGCGTCGCAGATCTACCAGGAGCAGGGCTTCGGCCAGCTCGACATGGCCTTCTCGAGCACCGACCCGCAGCAGTTCGCCGACCGCCTCGCCCTGGTCGACACCGTGCTGGATGTACAGGACCGCACGATGCAGCGCCTGACCACCGAGCGCGCCGGACTCACCGCACTCGAGGACCGGCTCTCGGCGCTGCGGGCCGACTTCGCCGCGAAGAAGAAGGCGGCTGAGGCGGCGCTGGCCCGTGCCGAGAGCGCTCGGGAGGCCGCGGCCGAGGCAAAGGCCGACCTCGAGACGCTGGCGGCCAGCCAGGTCACCCAGACAGCGACCCTGAACGACCGGCTCGCTGCGGAGAAGCGCGCGCTGGCCGGGATGGAGGCCGAGCAGGCCCGGCTCAAGAAGGTGCTCGCGCAGCGGGCCGCCGAGGCCCGCAAGCGCGAGGCCGTCGCCCGGAAGAAACGTGGCTCGGGCGGTGGCGGCGGTGGTGGTGGTCGCAGCGACGACGGCTGGCTCAGCTACCCGATGGCTGCCGGCTGGGTCAGCTCGGAGTACGGGATGCGGATGCACCCGATCCTCGGCTACCGCAGGCTCCACACCGGTCGTGACTTCGCGGCCCCGTGCCGCACGCCGGTCAAGGCGGCGGCCGACGGTGTCGTCATCAGCGCCGGTGACGCCGGTGGGTACGGCAACCGTGTGGTCATCGACCACGGCGTCGTCGGCACCAGCGGGCTCGCCACGACCTACAGCCACCTGTCACGTATCCGGGTGTCCGGCGGCAGCGTCAGCCGCGGCGAGATTATCGGGTACGAAGGCTCCACCGGGAGGAGCACCGGGTGCCACCTGCACTTCGAGGTGCTTCAGAACGGCGACTTCGTCGACCCGCGCAGGTGGCTCTGAGCCACCGAACCCGGTAGGGCGCTCGGGGCCCGGCCCGGTAGCCTCGCCTGCGTGGCCACGGACAAGCGACGCGCGGTGATCGCGAGCAACCGCAAGGCCCGCCACGACTACCTCATCGAGGACACCTACGAGGCGGGTCTGGTGCTCATGGGCACCGAGGTCAAGGCGCTGCGCATGGGGCGGGCCTCGCTCACCGACGGCTGGGCCGGGTTCGACGCCGACGGCGAGCTGTGGCTCGAGGGCGTTCATATCCCCGAGTACGCGAGCGGCACCTGGACCAACCACACCCCACGCCGCCGCCGCAAGCTGCTGCTGCACCGCCGGGAGCTCGACAAGCTGGCCCAGGCCACCCGGGAGAGCGGGCACACC
Source organism: Dermatophilaceae bacterium (assembly GCA_051645525.1). Classification (GTDB taxonomy): domain Bacteria; phylum Actinomycetota; class Actinomycetes; order Actinomycetales; family Dermatophilaceae; genus JBOFLG01. The sequence goes on from JBOFBK010000073.1 coordinate 3,040, forward strand.
ATCGTGCCGCTCGCGCTGTACTTCTCCGACGGACGGGCCAAGGTCGAGATCGCGGTGGCCAAAGGCAAGCGGGCCTACGACAAGCGGCACACCCTGCGCGAGCGTCAGGACAACCGCGAGGCCGAACGCGCCATCGCCGCCCGGCGCCGTGGCGAGGACTGACATGACTCGCCGTCGCCGGTCGATGACGGATGCCGCCGCCCGCCTGGCGCTCGGTGCCGTCATCGTGATGGCGATGGCGCCCGCGGCGTCGGCGTCGCCCGCCGAGAGCGTGGCGCGGCTGTCCGCAGCGGATGCAGCGGCGCCACCCTCGGCGACAGCCGATACGGCATCCGCCGACCCTGGGACGGTGCGGGCGTCCGGGCCGGCGGCGGCATCCGCTGAACGGAGGGCGCTGCAGGCGTGGGGTGCGGCGGTGCCGGCTGCGGAACAGGCCGACTCGCTGCGCACGACGTTCGAGGTGGAGCAGGACGGCTCGGTGGTGGTCACCGAGGAGATCCGCTGGCGCTTTCCCGACGGCGAGGAGCGCCACGGCATCCTGCGCAACGTCACGGTGCGAGCCGGCTACCGCGACAGCGAGACCCAGTACCGGTACTACGAGCTGAGCGGGGTCGAGGTGTCCTCCCCGTCCGGGGCGCCCACCGACATCGCCGTCTCCGACCGCGGCGCGTCCCGGCAGATCCGCATCGGCAGCCCGTCCGAGACGGTGACCGGTACGGCCGACTACGTGGTGCGGTACCGGCTCGGCCGAGTGGTCAACGACATCGGTGACGGCACGGCCGAGCTGTACTACGACCTCGTCGACTCCTCGAACGGCTTCCCGCAGCGGCAGGTCCGCGCCTCGGTCGCCGGGCCGGTGCCGGCGACCAGGGCGGCCTGCTTCGTGGGTGAGCTGAACTCCACCGAGGAGTGCACGGCCACCGCGGGTGCCACGTCGACCTTCGAGGTGCGCGACCTCGAGGCGCGAGAGGGCGCCACCATCGTCACGTCGTACCCGCGCGACGCCTTCGGCGACCTCGCGCCCGACCTGCGCCAGGGCGATCCCGCCGGGGACACCGGCAGCACGGTGTCCCCGCGGGTCAGCCGGGCGTTGTCCTGGATGACCGTCGGCACCGGCGCGCTGCTGCCGTTGCTCGCCGCCGGGCTGATGGGGCTGCTGGTCTGGAGTCGTGGTCGCGACGAGCACTACGCCGGGCTCACGCCAGGCCTGTCACCCGGTCTCGCGCCCGGCCTCTCACCCGGCCCAGGCGCCCCGCCGCCGACGGTGGTCGGCGGGCCCGCCCCGACGGTCGCCGTCCAGTTCACCCCACCGCCCGGGGTGCAGCCGGGGATGGTGGGCACGATCGTCGACGAGGAGGCCGGCCTGGTCGACGTGACCGCCACCATCGTCGACCTGGCCGTGCGCGGGCACCTGAGCATCGCCCGTGACGACCAGGGCGTGTTCCGGGCCGATGACTGGGTGCTCACGCGCACTGCGCCGCCGGCCGGGGCCGAGCCGCTCGCGGCCTACGAGCAGGCCCTCCTCGACGGGCTGTTCGCCTCCGGCGAGCGCGTGGCGCTCTCGCAGCTCAAGAACTCGTTCGCGCCGACCCTCGCCGCCGTTCGCGGGCTGATGTACGACGAGGTCGTGGAGCGCGGCTGGTTCCGGCGCAGTCCGGAGTCGCAACGGTCCGGCTGGATGGCGCTCGGCGTCCTCGTCGCCGTCGGATCGGTGATCCTCAGTTTCTTCCTCGGAGCATCGGCACCCGGGATCTTCGCCGACGCGGGCTTCCCCGTCGCGCCGGCGGCGGTGCTGGCCGGCGGCGGCGTGGTGGCCGGGCTCGTCATGTGGGCACTCGGGAAGCGGATGGCGGCACGCACCGCCGAGGGGTCCGCCGTACTCGCCCAGTCCCGGGGGTTCGAGCGCTACATCGCGACGGCGGAGGCGAACCAGATCCGCTGGGAGGAGGCCCAGCAGCTGTTCAGCCGGTTCCTTCCGTACGCCATAGTCTTCGGTCTCGCCGACCGGTGGGCGCGGGTGTTCGACGAGGTGGCGACCGCGGCTGCCGCGGCGGGGTACGCCGTCAGCGTGCCGGCCTGGTACGCGGGCGCGTGGGGCACGGGTCATGCGTTCGGCCACGTCGCGTCGAGCATGGACTCGTTCTCGACCGTCGCGGCCGGCACCTTCGTGTCGACACCCGGCTCGTCCGGTGGCAGCGGGTTCGGCGGTGGCGGCTTCAGCGGAGGGGGCGGGTTCTCCGGTGGTGGCGGCGGTGGCTCCAGCGGCGGCTCCTGGTAGCCGGCATCCGCCGGCTGACCTGCACTCCCGCCCTCCGCGGCGTCGCCGGCCACGGGCGCTGACCGGCCACGGGCGCTGACCGACCACGCACCCATGGGGCAGGCGACCGTCGACGCCGGTTCAGGTGGGAGTGACGACGAGCACGAGGTCGCCGCCCTCGAGCTGCTGGTGGCCGTCGACCGCGAGCCGTTCCACGGTGCCGCCGACCGGGGTCGTGATGCTCGCCTCCATCTTCATCGCCTCGATGGTCGCCACCACCCCGCCGGCCTCGACCCGGTCGCCTTCCGCGACCGTCGGCGAGACCACGCCGGCGAAAGGGACGGCGATGTGGCCGGGCACGGACGGGTCGGCCCGCTCGGCCGCTTTGACCTCCGCCTGCACCGACCGGTCGCGTACCTGCACCGGGCGGAACTGCCCGTTGAGAGTGCACATCACGGCACGCATCCCCTGCCGGTCTGCGTCACCGACCGAGCTGACGCCGAGCAGCAGCCGCTTGCCGGCCTCGATCTCGACCTCGTACTCGATGCCCTGGCGCAGCCCGTGGAGGAACTCGACCGTGCCGAGCACCGCGAGGTTGCCGTACCGCTCGCGGCTCTCTTCGAACTCCCGCGTCGGGCCGGGGAAGAGCAGGTGGTTCAGCGTGCGACGCGGCTCGGTGCGCAGCGCTGCCTCCTGCTCGGACGTTAGCGCGGTGACCTGAGGCCGCATCGGCCGGCCCTCGATCGCCTTGCTGCGGAACGGCTCCGGCCAGCCGCCCGGCGGGTCGCCGAGCTCGCCCTGGAGGAAGCCGATGACCGAGTCGGGGATGTCGTACCGGGTCGGGTTCTGCTCGAAGTCGGCCGGGTCGGCCCCGGCGCCGACCAGGGCCAGCGCCAGGTCGCCGACGACCTTGCTCGACGGGGTGACCTTGACGAGGTTGCCGAGGATGCGGTTCGCGGCCGCGTACATGTTCTCGACCTCCTCGAACCGGTCGCCGAGGCCGAGGGCGATCGCCTGCTGACGCAGGTTCGAGAGCTGGCCACCGGGGATCTCGTGGAAGTACACGCGCCCGGTCGGCGACGCCAGCCCGGATTCGAACGGCCGGTAGAGCCGCCGTACCGCCTCCCAGTACGGCTCGAGCGCGAACACGGCGTCGATATCGAGCCCGGTGGGCCGGTCGGTGCCGTCGGTGGCGGCGACCAGGGCCGACAGCGAGGGCTGGCTGGTGGTGCCGGCCATCGTCGCGCAGGCGGCGTCGACGGCATCCACCCCGGCGTCGATGGCGGCGAGCAGGGTGCCGACCTGGCCGCCGGCGGTGTCGTGGGTGTGCAGGTGCACCGGGAGGTCGAAGTTCTCGCGCAGCGCGGTGACCAGCCGGGTCGCCGCCGGCGCCCGGAGCAGGCCGGCCATGTCCTTGATGGCGAGCACGTGCGCCCCGGTGCCGGCGATCTGCTCGGCCAGCCGCAGGTAGTAGTCGAGCGTGTAGAGCCGCTCATGCGGGTCGAGCAGGTTGCCGGTGTAGCACAGCGCCACCTCGGCGACCGCCGTGCCGGTCTGCAGCACCGCCTCGACCGCCGGCCGCATCTGCGATACGTCGTTGAGCGAGTCGAAGATGCGGAACACGTCGAGCCCGGTGTGCGCGGCCTCCTCGACGAACGCGTCGGTGACCCGGGTCGGGTACGGCGTGTACCCGACCGTGTTGCGCCCTCGCAGCAGCATCTGCAGCGGCACGTTCGGCATCGCCTCGCGCAGCGCGGCGAGCCGCTCCCACGGGTCCTCCGAGAGGAACCGCAGCGCGACGTCGTAGGTGGCCCCGCCCCACGCCTCGACCGAGAGCAGCTGCGGCGTCATCCGGGCCACGTGGCCGGCGACGTGCAGGAGGTCGCGGGTGCGCATGCGGGTGGCGAGCAGGCTCTGGTGTGCGTCGCGGAACGTGGTGTCGGTGACCGGCACGTCGGTGCGCTCGCGCAGCGACCGCGCCCACTGCGCCGGCCCCAGCTGCAGCAGGGAGTCGCGTTGGCCGGGCGGCAGGGGAGTCTCGCCGGCGAGCTCGGGCAGCTTGGCGCGCGGGCGCACCGTCGTGGTCGCCGGGCCGTGCGGCTGGTTGACGGTGACGTCGGCGAGGTACTGCAGCAGCTTGGTGCCGCGGTCCGCCGGGGTGCGGGCGCGCAGCAGCTCGGGCCGTTCGTCGATGAACGACGTGGTCGCCTCGCCGCGCTGGAACACCGGGTCGGCGAGCACCGCCTCGAGGAACGGGATGTTCGTGGACACCCCGCGCACCCGGAACTCGGCGAGCGCCCGCCGGGCCCTCCGCACCGCCATCTCGAAGTCGCGCCCCCGGCAGATCAGCTTGACCAGCATCGAGTCGAAGTGCGGGCTCACCTGCGCTCCGACGAACACCGTGCCGCCGTCGAGCCGCACCCCGCCACCGCCGGCCGACCGGTAGACGGTGATCTGCCCGGCATCCGGCCGGAACCCGTTGGCCGGGTCCTCGGTGGTGATGCGGCACTGCAGCGCCACCCCACGCAGCCGGATGTCGTGCTGCTCCAGCCCCAGCGCGGTGAGGGAGCTGCCGCTGGCGATGCGCATCTGGGCGACCACGAGGTCGACGTCGGTGACCTCCTCGGTGACCGTGTGCTCGACCTGGATCCGCGGGTTCATCTCGATGAACACGTAGCGTCCGTCGGCGCCGAGGAGGAACTCGACCGTGCCCGCGTTGACGTAGCCGACGTGCTCGGCGAAGCGCACCGCGTCGGCGCACATCGCGTCGCGCAGCGCTGGGTCGAGGTTCGGCGCCGGGGCGATCTCGACGACCTTCTGGTGCCGCCGCTGCACCGAGCAGTCGCGCTCGAACAGGTGCAGCACCCGGCCGGTGCCGTCGGCCAGCACCTGCACCTCGATGTGCCGCGGCTGCACTACCGCCTGCTCGAGGTACAGCGTGGGGTCGCCGAACGCGGCGTCGGCCTCGCGCTGTGCGGCCTCGAGCGAGTCGCGCAGTGTCGCAGCGGTTTCCACCCGTCGCATGCCGCGCCCGCCACCCCCGGACACGGCCTTGACGAACACCGGGAAGCCGATCTCCTCGGCCGCCGCGGCCAGCGCGTCGAGGTCGGTGGTCGGCTCCGCCGAGCGCAGCGTGGGCAGCCCGGCCTCCCGCGCCGCGGCGATCGCCCGCGCCTTGTTGCCGGCGAGGTGCAGCACCGACGCGGGTGGGCCGATGAAGGTGATGCCGTGCGCCGCACACTCCTCCGCGAGCAGCGGGTTCTCGGACAGGAAGCCGTACCCCGGGTAGATCGCGTCGGCCCCGCACTGCACGGCGACGCGCACGACCGCCTCGTGGTCGAGGTAGGCCCGCACCGGGTGGCCGACCTCGCCGATCTCGTACGACTCGTCGGCCTTCATCCGATGCTCGGAGTTGCGGTCCTCGTGCGGGAAGACCGCCACGGTCTTCGCGCCGAGCTCGGTCGCGGCCCGGAAGGCGCGCACGGCGATCTCTCCGCGGTTGGCGACAAGGATCTTGCGGAACACGGGCGTCCTCGCGGGTCGGTGGCGTTGCGAGCGGTCCAACCCTAGTGACGGGTCCGGATGACGCGCGCGCTCCGTCCGCGTTCCGGGCTCCGTGCGGCCCCGGACGGTCGCGTTGCCCTGGCGGTGACGCTCGACCAGCCGGCCGTGCTGAGTCGTCGGCGTTCCG
>JBOFBK010000074.1:0-7955 GCA_051645525.1 Dermatophilaceae bacterium
CTCGCGTCCCGGCCTCGCCGAGCTCCTGGGCGAGGTTGACCACGAGGTTGTTCAGCGCGGCCTTGGTGGCGGCGTAGTCGAGCAGGTGGTCGCTCGGCTGGTAGGCCTGGATCGAGGTGGTGACGATCACCGAGCCGCCCCTCTCGAGGTGCGGGGCCAGCGCCTGCACCAGCCAGAACGTCGAGAACACGTTGGTGGCGAAGGTGCGCTGCAGCTGGTCGGGCGGGAAGTCGGCCAGCGCGGAGCGGGTCATCTGGTAGGCCGCGTTGCACACCAGCACGTCGACGCCGCCGAGCTCGTGGAGCGCCCGGTCGGCCACGGCGCGGCACGCCTCGGGTGAGCGCAGGTCGGCCGGATGCAGCACCACGCGCCGGCCCTCGGCACGCACCGCCTCGGCGGTGACCGCGGCGTCATCCGCCTCCTCGGCCAGGTGCGTGACGAGCACGTCGGCGCCCTCCCTGGCGAAGGTCAGCGCGACGGCTCGGCCGATGCCGGAGTCGCCACCGGTGATGACGGCGCGCTTGCCGGTGAGCCGGCCGCGGCCGGTCCAGGACTCGCTGCCGTGGTCGGCGGGCGGGTCGAGCGCGGCGTCCGAGCCGGGCCACTGCTGGCCCTGTTCGGGGTGTCCGGATGACGTCATGGTGGTCCTCCCGTTCAGATCGGGCGACCCGTCCGAGAACGGGCCCAGGGTCGATGAAATGGGTGGTCGGCGCGCCGCACCGATCAGGCCGGCGGTGGTAGAACAGTGAGGTGACGGATGTACCCCACGGGCCCCGCGGCCATGCGCCGGAGGCACCCCGATGGTTCCGGTGAGTGAGCCGGGCACCTTGTCGCGCCGCCACTTCGTCACCGATGACCCGGCGGTGGCGCACGACCACGTCGACCGGGTCGTCGGCCCCGGCATCGACCTGCTACCCGCCACGGGCGTCTTCCGGCTCGCGTATCGCCGCACGGTCGCCCCGGGCGTCATCCTCGACGACCTCACCTTCGACGGGGTCGGCACCGTCGTCTCGCCCGCGGATGCCGTGGTCGTCATGGAGGTGCGATCGGGCGCCGTCGACCGGCGTTCCGGTGGCACCCGCGAGACGGTGGGCGCCGGGGGCGCGTTCGTGCAGTGGGCCGGTGGACCACCGGCCCGCGAGGTGTACTACCGGGCGACCGCACGGGGGGTGATGCTCGACCGGTCGATCCTGGCCAGGATCCACGCCGCCGCGGGCACCGAGACCGGCGGCCCCGACGTCGCGCCCCTCGGCCGGTGGACCGACGACGTCGTGTCCGACCCGGAGGCGGTCACCTCGTGGCATCGCACCGCGTCGTATGCCGGCGAGGTGCTCGGCGCCGACTGGGCACCGCAGGCACCGCTCGTCGTCGGCGAGCTGGCGCGGCTGCTCGCCACCACGGCCGTCGCGCTCTTCGCGCCGCAGCCCGGCACCGGCCCGGCCGTCCCGCCGCCGCGCCCGGAACGGGCCGCCGCGCCCACGCACGTCCGCCGCGCGGCGCGCTTCCTCGAGGAGCACGCACACCAGGACGTCGACGTCCTCGATGCCGCGGTCGCCGTGTCGGTCACCCCCGGCGCGCTGCGGCTCGGGTTCAGCCGCCACCTCGGCTGCACCCCGCGCGGCTACCTCCGCCGGGTCCGGGTGCACCGGGCCCACGAGGACCTCCTGCTCGCGACGCCGGCCACCACGGTCGCCGGCGTCGCGCACCGGTGGGGCTTCGCGCACCCCGACCGGTTCGCCGAGTGCTACCGCGACGAGTTCGTCAGCCACCCCGAGAACACCCTGCGGTCGGTGCTCACGAGCTCGGCAGGTCACCGGTCCTGACCACCTCGGCCGCGAGCTTGGGCGACGATCGTCGGATGCCGCGCCGCGAGGTTCCCGCGTAGCCCGCTCGGCGCACCGAGTACCCACGTAGCCGCTCCGCGCCGCCTGGCTCCCGCGCCGTCGCTCGGCGCACCGGGTACCGGACATCCATGACGCGTCGACCGGAGATCTTCCTCGCCTTCGCGCGGCACGGCTACCGCTTCTCGACCCCGTGGCTGGTGGTCTGGCGCGCCGAGTCCGGGCCGGTCTACGTCGCGCTCACCCGCATCTGTGTCGCCAGCACGCCGGAACCGGACGCGGCGTCGTCGCCGGGGTGTTCGAGTCGATGAGTCATGTCGGCGGCGCACTCGTGGTGGCCGCATTGCTCGGCCTCCTGGGTGCCGGAGCCGACTTCCGCGTTGAACAGGGCGAGCAGGGCCGTGTTCGTGATGTTGCCTGTGGCGACGACCAGCAATCGCCGTGGCGACCCAGACAGCAGGTGCGCGTCCCGGAAGTCGCGGTCCTTGGTGACCACCACCCGACCTTCCTCGTCCGCCACCTCCGCGATCCGTGCGTCGCTCGTGCGGGTTGCCGTCTGGCAACGCCGATGTGTGAACGACGTCGTGGCCGACGCTCTCGACGAACCGTACGAGCCGAACAGGGAGTTGTGCGTCGACGAGGAGTTTCACGCGGCGCCGAGCGGGACCACACGGCCGCCACCCGCGGCGAGCGCCCCGAACTCCAGCGCGGCCAGCAGGTCGTCCCGCTCCAAGTCCGGATAGTCGTCGAGCACCTCGTCGATCGTCATCCCTGACGACAGCAGCTCTAGCAGACTCTCCACCGGGTGACGCAGACCCCGCACCGTCGGCTGCCCGTGACAGATCGCCGGATCGGACGTGATGCGCTGCAGTAGCGACATGAGTAAGACTACCGGCCCGACGTGCGACCTCCACGGTCGAGCGCCGTGACTCTCAGCCGGCGAGGGCGTCCCGGTCGGGGGCGTGGCCGAACCGGTCGCGGTACGCCGCGGCGAACTGCGCGAGGTCGTCGAAGCGCCAGCGCCCGGCGACCTGCTCGACCAGCTCGGCCGGCAGCACCGGCACCGGTGCGGCGAGCAGCTCGGCGCGCACCCGGTCGAGCCGCACCTGCGCGAGGTAGGTCATCGGCCCGACTCCCCGCCGCACCCGGAACACCGCGTCGAGGTCGTGGGTCGCCGCGCCGGCCGCTTGCGCCATCTCGCCCACGTCGACGTGGTCGGCGGCATGGATGCCGATCCAGTCGACGGCGCGGCGGTACGCCGTGGTCGCCGCTTCATCCGGTGCCGCCTCGGCCGCTTCGACCGCGGTGTTGGGGTAGACGCTGAGCGCGGCGGTGACCGCGGTGCGGAGCAGCGACTCACGCACCGGCTGCTGCTCGGCCGGGCCGCCCGGGCGGCCGAGCTGGGCGAGGAGCAGCTGCGCGGTGGCGCGCCACAGGCCGGCCAACGCGGCCGAGGCCGGCTCGGCCGAGGTGAAGCGCACCTCGGATGCCGGCCGGCCGGTGAGCTCCTCGGCCATCGGGAGCAGGCGGGCGAGCGGCAGCAGCACGATGTCGGCGGCGAGCTCGTACCAGGACACCGCGTACGAGCCGTCGAGCGGCATCAGGCACGACTCCCCAGCCGCCGCCGTCGCGTGGCCGAGCGGCCCCCCGTCGACGGCGACCGCCCCGGAGTGCACGGTCATCGTCGCCAGCATCCCGGGGAACGGGCCCAGGGTCATCTCGCCGACCGACGTCATCCGGTACGTGTCGATACTCAGCTCCGGGCTGACCACGGAGGACACCGAGACGTGCGGCTCGTGCGCGCCACCGGCCGGCGAGAACGAGGCGGCCACGTCGTAGCGCGTCTCGACCAGGGCGCGCACCTCACCGAAACCGGTCGCGGAGAGCGAGCTGCGCCGCAGCATCGACCCGCCTCCCTTCTGGCCGCGCGCGGTCTGCACGGCCGGTGTGCCATCCTCGGCCCTCGCCCGTTCCTCGTCCACCGACCGCCCTCGATCCACGTGGTTCAGCTCGGCACGTCGTCTGCGGGGTCGTTCCCAAACCGCCGGCGATAGGCCCGTTCGAACGCGGCGAGGTCGACGAACCCTAGCCGGGCGCCCACCTGAGCGACCAGCACCGGGGGCTCCACCCCGCCGGGTGCGCGGCGCAGTACCTCACGCGCGGCGGCCAGCCGAGCCCATCGCACGTAGCCGGTCACGCCGGTGCCTCGTCGGCGGCGGAAGACCGCTGCGAGGTCCCGGGCCGTCGTGCCCACCGCGGCGGCGACGTCGGCCGGGGTGATCGGCTCGGTGCAGTGCTCGTCGATCCAGGCGACGGCCCGGCGATAGGCGTCGGAGCCGACCATGCCGGGACCGGGCCGCAGGTGGTCGTCGGCGGCGGAGGTGGCGAACACGCTCACCGCGGCCGTCACGACGGTGCGCGTCATCGCCTCCCGCACGAGGGGCTGCTCGGCCGGGCCGCCGGGCCGCATCAGCTGGTCGGCGACCAGTGCGGTCGTCGCTCGCCACAGCTGCGCCTCCGCCGCGGTGACCGGTGATATCGACAGGAAGCGGAACCCGAGCGGCACGTCGCCGGTGAGCTCCTCGACGTACCGCCGCACGAGCGGCATCGGCACGCGGACCAGGTCGGCCGTGACGTCGTCCCAGCCGGCCTGGAAGCCGCCGTCGGGGTACCGGAACACCTCGCCGGGGCCGAAGCGGGCCGCCGCGCCGAATCGGGCCGGCGCCCTGCCACGGGGGTCGAACCGCACCTGGCCCCGGTGCATCACGCAGGCTGCCAGCGCGGGCTCCGCACCGGGCCGTCCGGATGACGAGTCTCCCACGTGCAGTGCGCGACTGGCGTCGGCTGCTCCCGAACCACCCAGGTGGAAGCGGTCGAGGCTCAGGCCGTCGCTCCAGGCGGTGCGGGCCGCGAACGTCAGTGACGCCGCGGGCGCTGCCGGCGTCGGCTCCAGGCGGACGACGAGGTCGTACGCGCTGAGCATGGCGGCACGCACCGCGTCACGGCCGGCCACCCGGACGTCGGCGCGATGCAGTCCGGTCGTCACGCCGTCGTCCTCCTCCTCGTCGTCCCCGCGTCAGTGGTGCGCGCCGTCGGTGGTGCCGCGCCGTCAGTGGTGGCGATGCCCTCACTGGTGTCACGCCACCGGTGGTGCTGCGTCTCCGGTGGTGCCGTCGCTGGGGCGTGGCACCACCGGAGGCGCCGCTGCCGACGACCCGGCTGCCGGTCGTCAGGTGTCGCGAGCGGCCAGGCCGGTGCTCGCCGGGCCTTCGAGCACCCGGCCGTCGGCTGCGAAGCGCGAACCGTGCAGCGGACAGTCCCAGCTGTTCTCGGCGTCGTTCCAGGCCAGCACGCCGCCGAGATGCGGGCAGACCGCGCTGACCCGGCAGGTGCGCCCGTCGACGGTCGACACCGCGGTCGGGCCGAGGGGGCCGCCCTCGACCCGGCCGGCGCCCTCGGCCGGTGGCTGGTCGACCGACGGTCGCACCGTGCGCACGCGGTCGCCGACCAGGTGGGCACCGACGCTCGCATTGTGGGTCAGAGCCTCGACCAGGGACCGGGGTACCGGCCGCTCGCGCAGCAGGGGCTCGGCCCAACCCGGCACCTGCCGGGTGACCAGACCGGTGAGGAGGTGGGCCGCCGCGGGCGCGCCCGTCATCCCCCACTTGGCGTAGCCGGTGGCCACGAGCAGCCGCCCGTCGGTGGCCGGCACCGCGCCGATGTACGGGTATCCGCGCACGGGGGAGTAGTCCTGCGCCGACCACGAGGCCACCTGCTCGGCGCCCGGGAACCACTCGTGGGTCCACGCGTCGAGCCGGTGCTCGTGCTCCGCCGGGGATGACGCCCGGCCCACCTCGTGACCCTCGCCGCCCACGAGGAGCAGCCGTCCGCCGTCGCGGTCGTCGGAGGTGCGCAGCGAGCGGCTGAGCGACCCGACCGAGAGCGACATCGACTCCGGTACCGGCACGTCATCCGGCACGCGATACGCCAGCGCGTAGGAGCGCTGGGCGCGGAGCCGGGCGAAGTGGGCGGTGCGATCGAAGATCGGTGTCTGCGTGGCCAGCACGACGTGTCCGGCCCGGATGTCGCCGGCCGTGGTCTGCACCCGGTACGGCGGCCGCAGCGAGGCGCCGGTGACCCGCACGCCCTCGACCACCGTGGCGCCCAGGGCGTCGAGCTCGGCACGCAGCGCGTCGACGAGATCGAGCGGGTCCACCTGGAACTGACCCGCCAGCCGGATGCCGCGCCGCACCGGGAACGGCAGGTCGCCGCCGTCGTCGGTCACGGTCAGGCCGGCCGTCCGTGCGGCGTCGGCCTCCTCCTCGACGGTGCGGGCGCCCTGCTCGTCGACCGCGTAGGTGAACGCGTCGCGCTCGGCCACGTCGACGCCACGGCTGCGGGCCAGCTCGACGAGCCACTGCTGCCCGATCCGGCTACCGGCTACGTACGCCGACAGCACCTCGTCGCCGGCGTGCTTCCGCATCCGCGAGTACACCTCGCCCTGGAGCAGGCTGAGCTTGGCGGTGGAGTGCCCGGTGGTGCCGGCGCCGAGCGCGCGTGCCTCCACCAGCACCGGTCGCAGCCCAGCGCGTCCGAGCTGCACCGCGGTGCAGAGCCCGGTCAGTCCGCCGCCGACCACGAGCACGTCCGCGGTGGGCGGCAGCACTCCCGTCGGGGAAGGCGCCACCGGTGCGGCACCGCCGCGGCGCGCCCACCACAGCGAGGCGCGCGCCCCGTCATCCGGGACGATCGTCGCGCCGGTCGTGCTCGACCGGCTGCGGCGGCGGGCACCGGTCTTCTTCGCCGACTTCGCCGAGCGGGCCTTGTCGTCGCGGGTCATGGCTTCAGCACCACCTTGATCATGCCGTCCTCCTTCTTCTGGAACGTCTCGTACGCCTTGGGGGCGTCGGCGAGCGGGAGATGGTGGGTGGCGAACCCGTCGACGCCGAGCGGGTCGTCGTCGGTGAGCAGCGGCAAGATGTCGGGCACCCATCGCCGCACGTTGGCCTGGCCCATCCGGAGCTGCACCTGCTTGTCGAAGAGCGTCATCATCGGCATCGGCGAGGTCATGCCGCCGTAGACCCCCGACAGCGAGATGGTGCCGCCGCGGCGTACGGCGTCGATCGCGGTGTGCAGGGCGGCGAGCTTGTCGACGCCGACCTTCTGCATCAGCGGCTCGGACACGGCGTCGGGCAGCAGCGCCGTGATCCGGTGGCCGAGCCCCGCCGTGGGCGAGCCGTGCGCCTCCATCCCCACGGCGTCGACCACCGCGTCGGCGCCGCGTCCACCGGTGAGCTCGCGCACCGCCTCGGCCACGTCGTCGACGTCGCCGGCGTCGATGGTCTCGACCCCTCGGGCGGCGGCGCGGGTCAGGCGCTCCTCGACGAGGTCGACGCCGATCACGCGGCCGACACCGCGGTGCAGCGCGATGCGGGCGCACATGTCGCCGATCGGGCCGAGGCCCATGACCAGCAGGGTGCCGCCGGGTTCGGGGTCGGCGTAGGCGACGGCCTGCCAGGCGGTCGGCAGCACGTCGGAGAGGTAGACGAACCGGTCGTCGGCCGGGCCGTCGGGCACCTTGACGTGGGTGTAGTTCGCCTGCGGTACGCGCAGGTACTCGGCCTGCCCACCGGGAACGCTGCCGTACAGCTTGGAGTAGCCGAACAGCGCTGCACCCGAACCCTGTTCGCGTACCTGAGTGGTCTCGCACTGGCTCTGCAGGCCGTGCTCGCACATCCAGCAGCGCCCGCAGCACACCTGGAACGGGATGACGACCCGGTCGCCGGGGCGCAGCTCGGTGACCTCGGGGCCGACCTCCTCGACGACGCCCATCGGCTCGTGGCCGAGGATGTCGCCCTCGGTCATGAACGCCCCGAGCACCTCGTAGAGATGCAGGTCGGAGCCGCAGATGTTCGTGCTGGTCACCCGGATGACGGCATCACCGGGGTCCTCGATCCGCGGGTCGGGGACGTCGTCGACCCGCACGTCGCGCCGGTCGTGCCACACCACTGCTCGCACTGAGTTCCTCCTCGGTCGGATGTCTCGGACCTACCCGCGCGGGCCGGGGTGACACCTTCTGTCGAGCCCGGATGCCGCGCCGCCTGTCGAGCCCGG
>JBOFBK010000075.1:0-9421 GCA_051645525.1 Dermatophilaceae bacterium
CAGGAACGTCTCGTACGGCAGATCGTCGCTCTCGTCGCCGTCGCCGAGGCTCGGCAGGTCGTAGGCCGCCTCGTACGCGGCCATCCCCTCGCTCGCCATGACCAGGTCGTCGGCATCCTCGACCAGCCGCCACAGCGACCGAACGAACGCCGGTCCGACACCGTCGCCGCGCCAGAAGCCGGTGACCGCTCCCCCGGGCTGACGCAGCGGCTTGCCGAGAAACAGCGTGGCCCCCAAGGATCGGCTCACGAGGCAGGCGTAGATGCTCATCATCGGTCTCCAGGACCGGGAAGTGCCCCGGCGCCAGGTCGACCGTACTGCCGGCGGGCTCGTCGATGACGGCACCGGGCGACCAGGGCCATCGGGGCCATCGGGCGTTAGTGAGAACAATTATCATTATTGTAGGCTGAGCCGGTGTCCGCCTCTTCTTCTTCGGTACGCCGCGTGCAGCGCGTTCCCTTCCTCGGCCTGCTCGTCGCGGCCGCCATGGTCGCGGGCCTGGTCGCCAGCCCCTTCGGGGCCGACGCGGCCGAGCCGCTCGTGCTCGACACCGGACACGTCGACGTCTTCCACGTCTCGGCCGTCGACGGCGGCGGGCTGAGCCTCGGGCTGAGCGAGGACGTCACCGGCTCCGACGTGAAGCGCGACCCCGAGGACGTCGTGCTGCACGTCGCCGAGAGTGCCCTCATGGACGGCATCCCCGACATCTACCCGGGCGCGCCTCGCGCGTACGTCCTCCCGCTCACCCAGGACCCTGCCCTGCTCTGGCCGGGGTGGAGCACCGAGGAGCTCCAGGGCACGTCGTTCTCCGACGTCGACATCGAGGTCACCGCCGTGGACGGCCCCGGGACGATCCACCTCTTCGCCGAGGGCGCCGGCGGCGAGCCGACCTCCGTCATGCGCGGCGGCGACGTCGATCTCCCCGGGACCATCGTCGTCCCGTCCCCGAGCCACGTCCACGCGAACTGGCTGTTCAGCGACGCCGGACGGTACGAGCTGACGGTGCGGGCCGTGTCACGAGTCGACGGCCGCGAGGTCCGCAGCCCGGAGCAGGTCTACACGTTCACCGTCGGCGATCAGACCGGTCCGACGCCGACCACGTCGCCGACCGCCTCGCCGACGCGCACCGCCACACCCACGCCCACCACCCGCCCGACGAACCCGACCCCTCCGGCGACCACCCCGCGGCCGACCACGCCCGCGCCGTCGACGGTGCGTCTCGACCGGGGCCACGTCGACATGTTCGCCATCCGGCCGACCAGCCGCGGCGTCGACCTGGCGCTCAAGGAGGACGTCACCGGACGCAGCGTCATCCGGCGGCCCGAGGCGGTCACCCTGGTCGTCACCGATCGTGCCCGCACCCGCATGCCCGCCGGGTATCCCGCTGCAGGACAGTCGGTTCACCTGCTCCCCCTGACCCAGGACCCGCAGCTGCTGTGGCCCGGCTGGTCGACCGAGGCGCTCGCCGGTCATCGCTACGCCGGCGCCGACATCGTCGTGCACGAGGTGCGCGGGCCGGGGGCGGTCCACGTGTTCAGCTCGGGCTCCCTCGGTGGTGGCGTGCGCCCCGTGCTCGCCGACGGCGGCACCGACCTGCCCGCCACGATCGGGGTCCCGCGCCCCGCGCACGTCCACGCCAACTGGGTCTTCACCCGGCCCGGCACGTACCGCATGGTCGTCTCGGCCACCGGCCGCGGGAGCGGCGGCGAGCGCAGCGCCCCGTCCCGGCGGGCCACCTACACCGTCGTCGTCGGGGGCGGCTCGAGCGCCCCGCCGGCCAGCGCCCAGGTGCCACCTGCGCCCGCGGGGTACGGGGATGACGCAGCGTCCGGCGCCGCCGCAGGACGCACCCCCGGCGCGGCCGGGTCGTCATCCCGAGCAGCCGGTGGTGCGGCAGACCGGTGCACCACAGTGCCCAGCCGCGCCGTCGCCATCCCCGCCGGCGCGGTCGCGTCCGGTCACCTCGACCTGGGGTCGCGGGTCGAGGGCGGCCGGCTCCTCGCCAGCCTCAAGGACGACCGGGGCGTCCCGCCCCGATGGGTCGAGCCCGAGAGCCAGGTCCTCGGCCTCGGACCCGCCGCACGCCGCACGGCGCCGGCCGGCCTGGAGTTCATCGCGCCCGCCGGGTCCGCCATCTGGAGCATCGGCTCGACCCAGGAGGCGGGGATCCCGTGGCTCGGCGCGAACACCCAGCACGAGTCGGTGCGATCGGGCACGACCGGGCCGGTGCGCTGGACCCTGATGTCGGTCGAGGGTCCGGGCGAGGTGGCGGTCTTCCTCTCCGGCCCGCTCGGTGCGGGCGTGGGCGAGCGGCAGATGGACACGGTGGGCGGGCCGCGCTCGTTCGTGGTCCCGGCCAACACCCACCAGCACGCGAACTGGGTGTTCACCGCGCCCGGTGACTACCGGCTGCGGATCCGCCAGGACGCCACCCTCACCGGCGGCGGGGCGGCATCCGACGAGACCACGATGCGAGTCGTCGTGGCCGGGGCCCCCGCCGCTGTCGGCGAGCGACGTGCCGCCGCCTGCTCGACCACTCAGGTGGCGTCCCCCACCCCGACGCCCAGCACCACCGCGCTGTCCGCCGGAGCCGGCCCGGGGTCCGCCGTCGGCGAGAGCACCAGGGTGCAGGCGGCGGTGCCCGCCTCCGCCGGATGGACGAGCTCGGTGGGCATGCTGCTCACCGGCGCCGGGCTCCTCGCGGCAGGTGCGGCTCTCGGCTGGTTCGCCGCACGCCGCACCGTCGTGCCGGCCAGGTCGTGAGCCGACGGATGCCGCGGCACCGGGCCGGTCTCGCGGCAGTCGTGGCCACCGCACTCGGCGCGCTCACCGGCTGCGCGGCTGTCGGGACCGCTCCGGCGGATGACGGTGTGCTCCGAGTCGTGACCACGACCGGCATCCTGGCCGACCTGGTCCGCGAGGTCGCCGGGCCGGATGTCGAGGTGACCGCCCTGGTGCCCGACGGAGCCGACCCGCACTCGTTCGAGCCGACCCTCGGGAGCATCCGCGACGTCGTGCGGGCCGACGTCGCGTTCTCGAACTACCTCATGCTCGAGGAGCGCTCGGTGATCTCCGCCATCGACGCCAACCTCGCCCCGGGAGCGCGCCACGTGTTCCTCGCCGAGGCGGCGCCGGCCCACGGCGCCGAGGTCATCACCCTCGTCGAGCAGCCCGCGCTGGACAGCATCTGGCTCGGCGTACGGGTCCAGGGCACCCCGGCCGGCGTCACCACCAGCCGCGCGTCCGAGGTGCGCATCCGCGCGACCGGGGTCGACGGGCCCGGTGATCTCGCCGCCTATCTCACCGAGACGTTCGGCCGCCCGCACCCCTATGTCTCCAGCGGCGACGGCATCACCCCCGACGCGGGCGAGGACGTCGACAGCATCACCCTGCCCACCGCGGCCCACACCCACATGAGCTGGGCGTTCACCCGGCCGGGGATCTACCGGCTGGGGCTGTCGGCCGACCTCGCGGCGGCGCCGGACGCCCAGACGATGCCGGTCGCGACGGGCACGCTGACGTTCGCCGTCGGTGTCGACCCCCGTTCGGTTCCGGAGTTGCGCGACGCCGAGGTGCTCGACCACGGGCACGCCGACGTCACCGTCGACCTCTCCACCCGCCGCCTCCTGCTCCGCGTCGAGGACCAGCCCGACTCCCGAGCCGACACCGGGGGCGCGGCCGACGCCGGGGGCGCGCCGGCCCGGGAGATCCCCGCGGATGACGCCGTCGTCGCCGTTCCGTCCCGCACGCTGACCACGGTCCCCGCCGACCCCGCCTTCCGCTTCATCGCCCGGCCCGGGGCCCCGGTGCACCAGCTGCCGCAGTCGGTGCTCGGCCGGCACGTCCACGGCGAGATCGACCCGCACCTGTGGCACGACGTGCGCAACACCAAGGCCTACGTCGAGGTCATCGAGGAGCAGCTCACCCGGGTCGACCCCGGCGGCGCGGCTGACTACGCGGCACGGGCCGGGCGCTACCTCGACCGCCTCACCGCGCTCGACGTCGAGGTCGCCGAGCTGCTCGGCGACATCCCGCCCGAGCGCCGCCACTTCGTCACCACCCACGACGCGTTCGGCTACCTCGCCGCCGCCTACGGTCTCGACGTCGCCGGCGTGGTCACCCCCTCACCCGGGCAGGAACCGAGCATCCAGGACCGCGCCCGCCTGGTCGAGAGCCTGCGCACCCTGCGGGTCCCGGCGGTCTTCCTCGAACCCACGCTCGCGCAACGCAGCTCAGTGCTCCGGGAGGTCGCCGACGACCTCGATGTCCAGGTCTGCCCGATCCTCGCCGACTCGTTCACCGAGGAGGTCCGCACCTACGTCGACCTGGTCCGGTTCAACGCCCGCTCCATCCATCAGTGCCTGTCCTGACCTACCGGAGAGCCGATGCCGCCGCCTGTCCCCGCCGTCGCCCGTCCCCGCCTCGTCGCCACTGCTCTCGCCGTGATCGCCGTCGTGGCGGCGCTGTCGTCGACCCTCGCGCCTCCGGCGGCCGGGTCGCCCACGCCGAACCCGTCCGATCCACTCCAGCAGCGGGTGGAAGAGGGTGAGCGCGCCGTCACCGGCGCCCGGGTGCTGGACAGCGGCCACGTCGACATCGGCCCCAAGATGGTGGACGGGCGCTGGACCCTGATGGTGCGCGACGACTCCGCCTCCCCGCCCGTGTGGCGGTCACCGGATGACGTCGTCCTCCACGTCGGCGACGAGGTCTCCCTGCCGGCGCCGGGCGGCGAGGGCTACGAGTTCCTCGGCGTCGCCGAGGGCACGCCTATCTGGGTCGTCCCACAGACCGAAGTGCCCGGGGCGGTGTGGGTCGGGTGGAACACTCAGGACCCGGCGGCGACCGCGGCGATGCGGCGTGGCGCGACGATGACCTACACCGGACGCCGCGGTCCCGGCGCCTTCACGCTCTTCCTCCAGGACGGCGCGTTCGGAGAGCCGCGGGTCCTCTGGGACGGCGAGCGCCCGGAGCGGCAGGACGTCTGGGTCGAGGCCAACACCCATACCCATGCCAACTGGGTCTTCACCGAGCCCGGGGTCCACGACATCGCCGTGGAGCTGCACGCCGACGCCAAGGATGGCGCCAGGCTCACCGACAGCGGCGTGCTGCGCTTCGCCGTGGGTGGCCGCGACGCCGTCACGGCCGCCACGTCCCGACCCCGCGAGCCGGTGGCCGGGGTCGGCGGCGGCGATACTGCCGGAGCAGCGGACGCCCGGACCGAATCGGCGTCGACGACGAGCCGCCTCACCCTGCTGTGGGGTCTGGGCGGACTGGCCGTGGTCCTGGCGGTCGCGCTCGGTGCCGTGGTGACCGCCCGCCGCGCGGCTCGGATGCGCGCCGCCGCGAGTGCCGACGCACCGGGGGTGGGGCCGGCATGAGCACGACGCTGAGCCGGCCGGAGACCACTGTCGCGGCGCCCGCGCTGGCCATGCGCCGCATCGGGGTCCGGCTCGGTGGGCGCACGGTGCTGACCGGTGTCGACCTCGACCTCGCGTCGGGGCGACTCACCTCGCTCCTCGGCCCGAACGGCGCCGGCAAGACCACGTTGCTGCGCGCCGCCCTCGGCCTGGTCCGGTACACCGGCGAGGTCGTCGTCGGCGGCGAGCCGCTCCAGAAGCGCGCGTCGGCGAGGATCGGCTATGTGCCGCAACGCCATACGTTCGACTGGGACTACCCGGTGAGCGTGCACGGCGCCGTCCTCAACGCGCTCCTCGTGACCCGTCGACGTCGTCGCGCCACCCCGGCCGAGTACTGCGATGTCGCGGCCGCACTGGGTCGGGTCGGCCTCACCGAGCTGTCCGACCGCCCGATCGGGCAGCTCTCGGGTGGCCAGCGGCAACGCGTCCTGCTGGCTCGGGCACTCGCCGCCGGGCCGCGGGTGCTCCTCCTCGACGAGCCGCTGACCGGGCTCGACCTGCCCAGCCAGGAGACGCTGACCGCCCTCTTCGCGACCCTCGCGGGCCAGGGCGAGTCGCTTCTCGTGGCGACCCACGACGTGCACACCGCGATGGCGACCAGCGATGTGGTGGTGTTGCTCCGCGGCCGGGTGATCGCCCACGGCCCCCCGGCCCGGTTGCGCACGCCCGAGCCGTGGCAGGAGACCTACGGCGTCGGGCCGGGCTCGCTGCTCCTGCATCAGGCGGGGGTCGCCTCGTGCTGACGCCATGGGAGTTCGTCGGCGACCTCACCAACCCGGTCCTGTCGTTCCTGCCCAAGGCGCTCCTCGTGACCATGCTCTCCGCGGTCGTCTGCGGCGTCGTCGGGACGCACGTGGTGCTCCGCGGGATGGCGTTCGTCGGGGACGCGGTCGCCCACGCCGTCTTCCCGGGGCTGGCCGTCGCGTTCATCCTCCAGGGCTCGCTCCTCATCGGAGGGCTGGCCGCCGGGCTGGTCACCGCGGTGCTCGTCGCGATCTTCTCCCAGTTCCCCAGGTTGCGCCAGGACAGCGTCATCGGGGTCTTCTTCGTCGCCGCCTTCGCGGTCGGGATCGTGGTGATCTCCCGGGCTCCGGGATACAGCGGGTCGCTGTCCGACGTCCTCTTCGGCTCGCTCGTCGGCATCCCCGACGAGGAGGTCCTCGTCACCGCGGGAGTGGCCGCCGTCGTCGTCATCCTCACCGCGCTGCTGCACCGCGACCTCGTCGCGGTGAGCCTGGACCCCGAGCTGGCCCGGGCGGCCCGTCTCCCGGTGCTCGCGGTCGACATCTCGCTCTACGTGCTCGTCACGCTCGCGGTGGTGATCTCGGTGCGCACCGTCGGGAACATCCTCGTGCTCGCCCTGCTCGTCACCCCGGCGGCCACGGCTCGCCTGCTCACCGACCGTCTGGTGCCGATGATGGCGCTCTCGGCGGCCACCGGCGCGGGCGCCGTCCTCGTCGGGATCTACCTGTCGTGGTCGCTCGACCTCCCTGCCGGCGGCACCATCGCCCTGATCACGACCGGCGCGTTCCTCCTCGCGGCCGCCTTCGGGCCCCGGCACGGCCTCCTCGCCCGGCGACGTCTAATTGAGAGTGATTATCATTTGCGATAGGTTGCGGGCGGCGCACGAGCGCCGACTCCGAACCGGAAGGACGACCATGAACGTTCCCCTGACCCTGCGGCGCCGCAGTCTCACCGCAGCGCTCGCCGCCGTGACGGTGGGCACCACCACCGCCGTCGCGATCCCGTCGCTCGCCCAGGCGAGCGATGCCTCCACCTCGCGCGTCTCCCTCTCCACCGGGCACGTCGACGTGGTCGACATCGCCTGGGAGGACGCCGCGTTCGGGCTGACGGTGCACGACGAGAGCGTCACGCCCGACGTCGAGCGCGACCCGGACGACGTGCTCCTGGTAGCTCTGCGCGGCGCCCGGACCACCGTCCCGGATGACGCTGCGTACCGGTTCCTCGGCGCGGCCGGGAGCACGGTCTCGATCCTTCCGCAGGCCCAGAACCCGGACCTGCTCTGGCCCGGCTTCTCCGCCGAGGAGGTCGAGCCCGGCACCTTCGTCGGCGACACGGTCGAGGCCCGCTTCACCAAGCTCTCCGGCCCGGATGGCGTGAGCGTGTTCACCGAGGGAGCGGACGGCTCACCTCAGGTGGTCGCGGACTCCGAGGACAGCACACCCGACGTCATCCCCCTCACGGCCGGTGAGCACTTCCACGCCAACGTCGCGTTCGAGAAGCCGGGCACCTACCGGATCACCTACCAGGCCACCGGTGTCCTCGCCGACACCGGGGCACGGGTCACCTCCGCCCCGGCGACGCTCATGGTGTCCGTCCGATGAGCACCGCCGTGATCCGGCGCGCCGGACGCGCGCTCGCCGCGGGGGCCTGTGCCGCAGGGCTCGCCGCAGCCATGTCCGGTCCGGCGTCGGCCGCCCCGATCTCCTCGGGACACGTCGACGTGCTCGACATCGACTGGACCTCCACCGCGACGACGCTCGACCTCAAGACGTACAGCCCGGCGAACGACGATGTCGCCACGGCCGGGTCACCGATCGTGGTGCCGGCAACGTCCACCACGACGGTGCCGACCGGGTCGGCGTGGTCGTGTCTGGGCGCCGGCCAACGGGTCTACGTCCTGCCGCAGACGTCCACGAGCGGGGTCGTGTGGGCCGGGTGGAACGCCTCCGACGTGCCCGCCAGCGCCGGTCCGGTCCAGCTGAGTCTCGTGTCGTCCACCGTGCCGAGCGGCGGGCGGTTCGCGCTGTACCAGACCAGCCTCGGGTCGCCGTCGGTCAAGCTCAACAGCTCGACCACGTCCGGCTGCACGGTCAACCAGTGGCCGGGCGGCATCGGCGCCGGGACACACGGGCACGGGAACTGGACGTTCAGCACGACCGGCACGTACACGCTCGTCTTCAAGGCCACGACGAAGGAAGGCCGTACCTCCGGCAACGTCACCTACACCTTCCAGGTGGGCTGACCGCACCGCTTCCAGGTGGCCCGACCGCCCGGTCGACGGCCGATCTCGATCGAACAGCCGGATGCCGCCCGCGCACCATGCGCGGGCGGCATCCGGCCTGGTCAGCGGCCTGCGGCGGACTAGCGGACCACCGCGAGGGCGTTGACGATGCCCCGGCCGTAGAACCCGTTGAAGTTCTCGTCACCGGTGCAGGTGGCGGTGAACTCGGCGTCGCGGCCCTCGTCGAGATAGGACTGCACGCCACCCTCGGGGCAGGCGTGCTCGGTGGCTCCGCCGAGCACGATCTGGCGCACCCGCTCCGGAGCGAGCCCGAACCCGCCGCGGCCGGGCTTCCCGTGTGCCGAGACCGCCAGCGCGGCCACTCCGGCCGCGTGCGGCGACGCCATCGAGGTGCCCTGCAGGTACTGGTAGTAGCCGCAGTTCGTGGCGCCCTTGGCCGGTGTGCCGGTGCATGCCTTCTGGACTCCGGCCTCGACGCCGGCCTCGGTGATCTCGCCGGCGTCGTCGACCAGCCCCTCGGCCTGGAGCACACCGAGCGGGGCCGTGGACAGGATCAGATTCTCGTTGGCGCGGTAGGTCGGCGTGCCGAAACCGTCACGGAACCAGCCGCCCGGAGCGGACACCTCGATCTCCCTCGAGTCGAGGTCGGTGGTGTAGCTCGAGTAGTCGGACTTGCGCTCCGACGGGCCGAGCGCCGAGACGCCGATGACGTGCGGGCCCTCGACCGGCAGGTCGAAGCAGGTCGCGTTGTCGATGGTGCGCGAATACGCGGTGTCGGCCGGGTAGTTGGGGCTGGAGGTGTCCACGCGCGGCTTCGAGAGGTCCTCGTGGTTGTTGCCGAGAGCGCCGACGAGAGTCACACCCTTGCGGTTCGCGTAGCGGAGCGCGCGCGTCATCGCCTCGATGGTGAGGTCCTGCTCGGCCGCCTGCTCCGGGCTGTCCTCGGGCGCGCCGCCCTCGCAGTTGTAGGCCCACGGGTCGACGTAGAACGACATGTTGACCACGTCGAGGCCGGCAT
>JBOFBK010000076.1:0-5864 GCA_051645525.1 Dermatophilaceae bacterium
CACGTTGTGCACTTGTCGTGGAGAACTCTGTGGACAACTCGTTCACCGTGCGTTCACCACCCCGCTGACCTGCGACGACACCATCCACGGGATGTGCACGCAAGAAAGTTTTCCGCGTGTCGTGTCCACAACGAGGGACCGTGCCAGCGGTAGCTGGTAACGACACGACAGCCGCGCGCCGACGACCGGATGCCGCTACCGCACCTAGTCCCGTGCGCCGGTCAGCCGGTGCGGCCGTACCGCTCGGCGGAGCGCGCTCGCGCCTTGGCCGCCTCGGCCTCACGATCCTTGGGCGGCGCCTGCGTCACGAGGGAGTCGAGCAGCCGGCGGGTCACCTCGGCGACCTCCTCGACCGCCCGCTCGAACACCTCGGCGTTCACCTGCGACGGCCGGGTCGACCCGCTGACCTTGCGCACGTACTGGAGCGCCGCCGCGCGCACCTCGTCGGTGGTGGCCGGCGGCTCGAAGTTGTGAAGCTGACGGATGTTGCGGCACATGCCCTCCACGGTACGACCGCGGACGGACACCCGCTCGCTCCCGCATCCTCACGAACATGGGTGAAAACTGTCGGCTGGCTGGGCTCCGACTTTCACCCACATTCGGGCGATGGGGAGTGGCCCTGCCACCCCCGGCCCACCCGGATGCCGTGTCCACCTGCACGCCGCGCCCACCCGGATGCCGCGCGTCAGGGTCATCCCCACCCAGGTACTGGGCACGCCCCGGATCGTGTGCTCGGATGGTCACCGTGGCAGCCGTCTCGACACCTGACGTGGAGAGCGATGGAGGCGATCCGGGTGGCTCGGGTGAGCGGGATGGTGCTGAGCTGGTCGCCGCCGTGCGCATCGGTCTGCGCGAGATCGCCGACCCGGCCCGTGCACCCGGCCAGCAGGCGTACATGAAGTCGGCGATGCCCTACCTCGGCGCCACCTGGCCCGACGTCCGCGCCGTCGTCCGCCCACTCCTCGCCGACCCCGCGCTGCGGCCACCGGACCGCGGCACCTGGCGCCACGTCATCCGCACGCTGTGGGATGACGCCACGCACCGGGAGGAGCGGTACGCCGCCATCGAGGTCGGCCGGCATCGCCGCAGCCGCAGCTGGCTGGACGTCGACGCTCTCGGGCTGTGCCGCCATCTGCTCGTCACCGGGGCCTGGTGGGACCTCGTCGACGCGACGGCCACCGACATGGTCGGCGAGGTGCTGCGCGCTCACCGGGCCGGCGCGACGCCCGTCATCCGGGACTGGTCTGTCGCCGACGACCTCTGGCTGCGTCGTGCCGCGATCATCACCCAGCTGCCGCACCGGGCCGGCACCGATGTCGACCTGCTCGCCGAAGTGATCGAGGCCAACCTCGAGGGCAGCCCGTTCGGCCGGGAGTTCTTCGTGCGCAAGGCCATCGGCTGGGCGTTGCGCCAGCATGCTCGCACCGACCCGGCGTGGGTGCGGGCGTTCGTCGCGGCCCACGAGTCCGGCCTGTCACCGCTGTCCCGGCGTGAGGCCCTCAAGCACCTGTGACGCCACCGGCCCCGCCGACGGATGACGACCGCTCGGCTCGGCAGGTCACCTCACGACCGGGACATGGCCGGACGGCGGATGACGATCGGCGTCACTCGTTGGCGTTGGAGATGCCGAACCACTGCGGCGTGCTCGTGACCTTCTGATAGGAGCCATTGATCGGCGTGTGGTAGGAGCCGTCGTTCCTGTTCTGTCCGGAGAACTCGCCGAAGTTCTCGTTCTTGAAATCGATGCCGCACTCCATGTAGCCGTCACCGCTCGCGAGGACCGCCATGACCATCCCCTCCACGCCACCGTCCTGGCCACCCAAGTACAGGTGCGTGAACAGCTCCACCCGGTCCTTGCTCAAGGTGGCCGAGCCGTCGTCGTTCGCGACCGCGGTCAGTGGCTCGGTCGAGTTGTCCCGGAAGTCGTAGGCCGCGCCTCCAACACCCTGGGCGACGAGCTTCGCGATCTCGGCGCCGCCGTACCGCTTGAGCACGAGATTGCCGTCGGCGTTGCGAATTCGGACCACGAACTCGTGCACGGTGAGCGGGGTATTCGACGCGCTGATGTACTGCAGCCACGGGTCGACGCGGGCCGAAGCCCGAGTGACGTCGGCAGGCACCGGATCGGTCGCGCTGCTCAACGAGCCCATACTTCCGTAGATCTTCTCTGCCGCAACCCGATTCGCCTCCGTCTGCTCGGTGTCGACGCTTCCCGCGTCGATAGCGGTCCACTGCTGGTCGGTGAACCCCGACTGTCCGTTCGTCGTCGCCTCACCGGCGACAAGGGTGGCGGTCGTGCTCGCGTTCGAGGGCATGCCTCGGTCCTGGGCCGCGATCGCGGGACCGGCCGCCGCGAGCGGGGCTCCAGCAGCCAGGGCGAGCGCGAGCGCCGCGACCGCTCGGACCACTCGACGGTCGGATGACGATCGGACGTCGTCGGTAGAGCCGGACATACGGTGGATCTCCTCCTGCGGTCGGACGGTGGGACGGCATCCGACAAACGGCCCGAGCGGTCCCACCGTCTTCGGGATGCCGGGTCTTCGGGTATGCCGGGTACCGGTCGGATCGTCACGCTAGGCCCGACCCGAACTCAGGGTCGAGGCCCCCCGACAACATGCTCCACACCCATTGCTCACCTCCTGCTGCCTGCCGTGCACCCCGGCGACGGGGCCCACGACGACCACCGCACGTCGTCCGGTGCGGAGTCCGCGCTCCGGCATCGGCGCTGCCGGTCGCTCGCGCCGACGCCTGTCGACGACGACAGGCGGGCCTACGTGCGGGGTCGCCCACCGAGGTCGAACCAGGTGTTCGTGGGCCGGGGTCGTACCCCCCTCTCGCCCAGGACCGTGGCCAGACGCCGCCGGTCGAGCGCGACGTCCCACGTCCAGCGGGCAACTCGGGTGCGACGCCGCAGCCGGTCCTCGCGCTGCTTCTCGGCCCAGAGCACCTCCTCGGGCGGTCGCCGGCCGCGTTCCGGCGCACGGTACTTCACCCGGCCGTCGAACTCCCCCACGGCGTACCCCCAGTCGAAGTCGACGAGCCCGATCGGGCCGTCGGCATCGTCGTACGCGACCTGCAACTGCGGACGCGGCAGGTTCAGCAGGTACATCTGCACCCGCGACAGACTCTCGCCGACGGACATGCTGTGCGGGTCGGCGAGGTCGACCACCAGCCGGGCCAGCTGTCGCCCCCGCACCCGAGGGAGCACCGCAGCGGCTTCGGACTCCAGCTCGGTGCGCGCGCACAGCCCATGCCGCAACGCGTGGTCGGCGGCCGCCACCGCGCTCGCGAGCGACCCGGTGCGGGCCAGGTCGACCACGGTCCGGGCGAGCGGTGTGACGAGCACACCGCCCTGATCGACCGGGTCGCAGGGCTCGCCGACGTGCGGCTGGGCGAGAGGGGTGCCCCGGCCCCGCTCGTCACGCTCGACCAGGACACGCACCGAGTCGGGCCACGGCTCCACCCGTGGCAGCCCCCACACGGCAGCGGCCGACGTGAGCGCGAACACCGGCTGCGCGCGATCGAGGTACACCGCCGTCGCATGCACGAGCGCGGCGTGCTGCTGCTCGGGCGTCAGTGCACGCCACACCGCCGCGGGCACCCACACCCCGCGCCGCACCGCGACCCACTGACCGTCGCGCGACGGCTCGATGCCGACGGCACGCAGGTCGCGACCACGACGCAGCACCCCGGGGTCGAACGGGATCGGAGCGGACGGACCGAGCACGCGCTCACGGTGCCACGGTCCCGCGTCCGGGCGCGGTCGTCATCCACAGGCTCAAGCGGGCTCCGGGGCATCCCGCCAAGTCATGGGTTTGGTGCATGGTCCGGATGCAGTAGCACCCGGAGTTGGCGGGATGCTCCGGATCTCGCGGACGCCTGAATGTGCCAGATCCCAGGGACGCCCGAATGCTCCGGATCTCGCGGACGCCTGAATGTGCCAAATCCCGCGGACGGCGGGATGCTCCGGATCTCGGGGACGCGGGGCTCACCGTGGAACGCGGCACGCGGGAGCGACCTCGGATGACAGGCTCGGGGGATGACGCGCGCCGACTCGGGCGGGAGCCGCTCCTCGTCGAGGGCACAGCACCGCGAGGTGCTGCGCCTCGCCGTGCCCGCGTTCCTCGCACTCGTCGCCGAGCCGCTGTTCCTCCTCACCGACTCGGCGATCGTCGGCCGTCTCGGCGTGGCGCCGCTGGCCGGGCTCGGCGTCGCCAGCGCGGTCCTCCTCACTGCCGCAGGCGTGTTCGTGTTCCTCGCGTACGGCACCACGGCTGTCGTCGCCCGCCAGCTCGGCGCCGGCGACCGGGGCGGCGCACTCTCCGCGGGCATCGACGGCGTCTGGCTCGCCATCGCCCTCGGCGCGGCCACCGCCGCCGCGGTCGGGCTCGGCGCCGAGCCGCTCTGCCGGGCGTTCGGTGCCTCCGACGCGGTCGTCGGCCAGGCCAGCACCTACCTGCGGGTCTCGGCGCTCGGCATCCCGGCCATGCTCGTCGTGCTCGCCACCACCGGCGTGTTCCGCGGCCTGCAGGACACTCGCACACCGCTGCTCGCCGCCGTCGGTGGCTTCGGGCTCAACGCCGCACTCAGCCTCTGGTTCGTGCACGGCCTCGGCTGGGGCATCGCCGGCTCCGCGTGGGGCACCGTCGTCGCCCAGACCTGCATGGCGGCCGGCCTGGTCGCCGTGCTCGTGCGGTTCGCCGTGCGCGACGACGTCACGCTGCGGGCCCACCCCGGGCGGGTCCTCGGCGCGGCGCGGCACGGCATCCCCCTGCTGGTGCGCACCCTGGCGCTGCGGGCTGTGCTCGTCGTCACCACCTGGGTCGTAGCCGGCCTCGGCGACGTGCCGCTCGCGGCCTACCAGGTCACCGCCACCGTCTGGACGTTCCTCGCCTTCGCGCTCGACGCCATCGCCATCGCCGCGCAGGCCCTCACCGGTCGCAGCCTCGGTGCCGGCGACGTGCCGGGCACCCGCGCCGCCACCTCCCTCATGGTGCGTTGGGGCATCGTCTCGGGCGCGGTGCTCGGCGCCGGCGTGCTGCTCGCGAGCCCGTGGCTGGGCGCGCTCTTCACCTCGGATGACGCGGTGCAGGCCGCGATCGCCGCCGGGCTCGTCGTCGTGGCGCTCGGACAGCCGCTGTCGGGCTACGTCTTCGTCGTCGACGGCGTGCTCATCGGTGCAGGAGACGGGCGGTGGCTGGCCCGGGCGATGCTCGGCACGCTCGCGGCGTACCTGCCGGTGGTGCTCGCCGTGCACCTCGCCGGCCAGCGGCTGCTCGACGTCGGCACCCGCGACGGCCAGGCGAGCGCGCTGGTCTGGTTGTGGATCGCGTTCACGGCGTTCATGGCGGTGCGGGCGGCGCTCATGTGGGCGAGGGTGCGCACCGACCGCTGGATGGTCACCGGCGCCACCCGCTGACCGTCATCCGATACCCGACGACGGGCGCCCCGGAAGGTCGAGTACGTGGGGCAGGCACGGTCGACAGCAGGTCCGGCCGAGAGCGGGTCGATGCCCACGGAGGCTCCAGTCAGGGGGTTGCCGCGTGGTCAGGGAGCCATGGCGTCCGGACTCGGCGGGATGCTCCGGATCCCGCGGAGTCGGGGGGCGGGCGGAGAGTGGTCAGGAGTCAGGGGCTGACGTTCACGGTGGCCGTGCCGAGCACGGCTCCGGTGGAGGCGACCAGCCGCACCGTCCCGACGAGGGACCGGCCGGATGCCGCACTCGCGCGCGGCGTGACCGTGCCCGACACCGTCGCGGTGGCGCCCGACGCGATGCTGAGCGCGGTGTTGCCCACGTCGACGCTGCCGAGCGAGCTGGCGGTGAACACGTCGAGGTAGTCGAACGCGGTCGCGCCGGCCGGCAC
>JBOFBK010000077.1:0-4031 GCA_051645525.1 Dermatophilaceae bacterium
GGGTCAGGTCGGCAGCGCGGCGCACGCGACGCTGTGGTCGAGGAGAGCGTCGCGCACGTCGAACGCACGCTCGTCGTCGTCGGCGATCTCGGTAGGGAAGCAGCCGCCATGACTGCGGTCTTGTGGGCTGCTTCGCGCCAGTACCCTTGTGTCGCAGAGCCGTTCGGCACGTTGAATGCACGGTTTGGCGCACTGCCCCATGGGCCGCTGCTCCTCACCGCGACCGCCTGGCTCGACGAGCACCTGCCGGACCGGGTCGTCGTTGTCGGCCGGCCCACGCTC
Organism: Dermatophilaceae bacterium; assembly: GCA_051645525.1. Lineage (GTDB taxonomy): Bacteria > Actinomycetota > Actinomycetes > Actinomycetales > Dermatophilaceae > JBOFLG01. Next base: position 283 of record JBOFBK010000077.1, read on the forward strand.
GCCCGCCCGGTCGCGGTCCTGCTCCGCCGGCCCGGCATGCGAGTCGAGGTCGTCTCGGCTGCGAACAGCTGGCCGGACCCCTCGCACGTGGCGTCGGCCGTGTACCCGTGGTCGGCGGTCGTCGCCGAGCTCGCTACGCCCGCCGAGCGCGTCACGCCCGCCGAGCGCGTCACGCCCGCCGAGCTCGCTACGCCCGCCGAGCGCGTCACCCTCAACGAGTCCGGCACCCTCGCCGAGTCCGCCGATCCGATGCAGCACACCACTCCCGGCGGCTCGGCGCCGCACAGCGACTGGGGGCGCACCTGGTATAACGCCGGGCAGCGCATCGCCGATGCCGTTGCTGCACACGGCTTCCCGTGGCCATCTGGGCTTGCCGTGGCCGACGTCGTGGCCCGTTCGGTACCGGATGGCGCGGCGCTCGTCCTCGGCTCGTCGAACCCCGTGCGCGACATCGACCTCGCCGCCGGCCGGCGTCGCGGTTCCGCCGCCGGCAATCACGACGACAGCAGTGCCGCCGTGAGCAGTGTGGATGCCGCCCTCGGCGGTATGGACAACGCCCGGGGAGTCGACCGCACCGGCCTCGGACAGCAGATCGCCGAGCTGCCCGACGTGGGCGTACGAGTCTTCGCCAACCGCGGCCTCGCCGGTATCGACGGGCTGGTGTCGACCGCCGTCGGAGTCGGCCTCGCGCAGGCGCGACCCACCTACGCCCTGCTCGGCGACCTCACCTTCCTCCACGACACGAACGGCCTGCTCATCGGCCCCCACGAGCCGCCGCCCGACCTCACGTTCGTCGTCGTCAACGACGACGGCGGCGGCATCTTCACGACCCTCGAGCCCGGCGCCCCCGAGCACGCCGCGGAGTTCGAGCGTCTCTTCGGCACCCCCACCGGCACCGGCCTCGCCGCGCTCTGCCGGGCGCACGGCATCCGGCACGACCTCGCCGAGTCCCGCGACCGGCTGGCGACCCTGCTCACCGAGAGGCCGAGCGGCATCCGCGTCGTCGAGGTCCGCGTGGACCGGGAGACCCACCGCGTCGCCCACGCCTCGCTCCGAGCCCTGGCCGCTGACGCGCTCGCCGCACGGGACTGACCCACGAGCGGGGTCTCTCCGCGCTCGGCGGTCGGCGAGCGCGGCGGCTCTGTTGGGCTGGCGAACATGAAGCTGGGACCGGCGGGTGGAGACCCCGACCTGACGGTCGATCGAGCTGTGGCGTCGGTCGCTCGGGTGTGGGGACGCCGACCGCATGGTTGATCGAGCTGTGGCCCCCGGCGGATCGGGAGTAGCGGGCCCTCAGCGGGCGGTGAGGGCGTCGCGCATCGGCACCAGCTTCGCGTCGGACTCGGCCACCTCGGCGTCGGGGTCGGAGCCGGCGACGATGCCGCATCCGGCGAACAGCCGCAGGCGCGAGGGGAACTCGGCGTCCACGGCCCCGCACCGTAACGCGATGCCCCACTCGCCGTCGCCGTCGCGGTCGGTCCACCCCACGGGCCCGGCGTAGCGCCCTCGGTCCAGGTGCTCGAGCTCGGCGATGACCGCGTCGGCCGCCGCGGCGGGCGTGCCGCACACCGCCGCCGACGGATGCAGCGCCGCCGCGAGCGCCAGCGAGGACGTGTCGTCGGCGAGCACCCCGGCGACATCGGTGGCGAGGTGCATGACGTTGGCCAGGTGCAGCACGAACGGCGCCTCGGGCACGTTCATCGACGAGCAGTGTGGAGCGAGCGCGTCGGCCACCGACCGCACGGCGTACTCGTGCTCCTCGAGGTCCTTGCTCGAGCGGGCCAGGGATGCCGCCAGGGCGAGGTCGTGCTCGTCGTCACCCGTGCGCCGGATGGTGCCCGCCAGCACCCGTGAGGTGACCAGGCCCTTCTCGCGGCGCACCAGCAGCTCGGGTGTGGCGCCGACCAGGCCGTCGACGGCGAAGACCCACGTCGTGTCGTACCGCTCGGCGAGCCGGGCGAGCAACCACCGGACGTCGAGGGCGTCGCCGCACGACACCTCGAGGTCACGCGCGAGCACCACCTTGTCGAGCCGCCCCTCGGTGATGCGGGCCACCGCCTCGGCGACGGCTCCGGCCCAGGCCGCCGGCGGCAGCGCCCCGTCGGCGAAGGCGACCTCGGCGGGCGCGCGCGGCGGCGACTGCCGACTCACCTCGACCCGGCCGGGCACCGCGGCCACCGACGTCTCGCTCCCGGCCGACACCGTCGTCAGCCACGCACGGCCGCTCCGGAGCCCGACGACCACCTCGGGCACCACCAGTGACCCGCCGGTTGCCGACGTAGGTGCGTACGACACCGCGCCGAACGCCACCGGTCCGGTGCCGGGGAGGTCGACCTCGTCGCGGACGATCGAGGTCGTCACGAGGTCATTCCACCATTGCTCCAGTTCGCGAAATCGGTTCTCGCCGAACGCGGTCGACGACGCTACCCGACCCCAGCCGACCAGGCCTTCGCCGCGCCGCACCCACGAGACCAGGTCGTGCGCCGGCCGGTCGGGAACGAGGGAGATCAGGGACTCGGCCAGCGTGCGGTCGAGTGGCACGGTGCGGGCGACGAGAGGTGCGCCGGGCGCTGCGTGCGGCCGGCCCGTCGCAGGTGGCGCGGGCAGCGAGGTCATCGCCGTCGAGAATACGGGCCGCGTCGTCGCCGGTTCGCGACCGCCCCGCCGCCCGGCCGACCACCGGGTCGCGGGCGACGGCTGGGATGATGCCCGCATGACCCGGGCCTCCCTCGACAAGGACCCACGCGATGTCGCGGTGATGTTCGACGGCGTGGCACGGCGGTACGACGTGACGAACGACGTCCTGTCGCTGGGCCAGGACCGGCTCTGGCGGCGTGCGGTGGTGCAGGCCTGCGCGGCGCTGCCCGGCGAGCGCGTGCTCGACATCGCGGCCGGCACCGGCACGAGCAGCGAGCCGTTCGCCGACTCCGGGGTCGACGTCGTGCCGGCCGACTTCTCGCTCGGCATGCTCCGCGTCGGGCGGCAGCGGCGGTCCGACCTGGCGTTCACCGCCGCCGACGCGCTGCGGCTGCCGTTCGCCGACGACTCCTTCGACGTGGTCACGATGAGCTTCGGCCTGCGGAACGTCGCCGACACGGGCGCCGCCCTGCGGGAGTTCCTGCGGGTCACGGCGCCCGGCGGCCGCCTGGTCATCTGCGAGTTCAGCCAGCCCGCGAACGCCACCTTCCGGCGCCTCTACACCGAGTACCTCATGCGCTCGCTCCCGGCCGTCGCACGCCGGGTCAGCTCCAACCCCGAGTCGTACGTGTACCTCGCGGAGTCCATCCGCGCCTGGCCCGGCCAGCGCGCCCTGGCGACCCGGGTCGCGGCGGCCGGCTGGGAGCGGGTGCAGTGGCGCAACCTCTCGGCCGGCATCGTCGCCGTCCACCGCGCGTACAAGGCCGGCGACCAGGCCGGATGACGCCGGCGACCGGGCCGGATGACGCCGTGCAGGCTGGTCGATCGGCTGGTGGTGTGGAGGGTTAGGCCCACCTGGGTGCCATCGAGATCGAGTGCGGCGTACAGTCGGGCAGAACTCGTGAAGTTCTTCACAAGCACTGTTTTCTTCACAAGCACTGTTTCAGCACCACGGCTTCCCGAGCATCGATGTCCCCCGCAGACCGGAACGAGCACGACGAGGCACCGACGTTGACACGCCCCCCGCACTCCACGCCGACACCGGCCGCCACCGAGCGTGCCGATGTGGTCGTCGTCGGTGCGGGGCCGGGCGGCAGCGCCACCGCGGCGTA
>JBOFBK010000078.1:0-24217 GCA_051645525.1 Dermatophilaceae bacterium
CCGGAGTCGTAGACGACGGTGACCGTCGCGCCGGGTCGCGCCTGCGGCAGCCGGGCGAAGGTGTCGGGACCGTTCCTGCGGGTGTTGACGTGCCCGGCGAGGACCGAGGCCCCGTCGTACCCAGGCTTGGGCCAGCCCGGCTCGGCGTACCAGCCCACGATCCCCGGCGGCGGAGCGAGCACGCCCTTGTCGTCGAGCCGCTCGGGTGCGACCGGGGCGTCGACGAGCGGGACCCCGTCGGCGGTGTCGACGAGGACCCGTCGTGGGTCGCCGGCGGGGGTCGTCGTCAGCCGGAACGTGCGACTCGGTGTGGGCGTCGGGGTAGCGGTCGGCGTCGGTGTCGTCGTGGGGGATGACGGTGCCGGACGCAGTGCGGTTCGGGTCTCCCCGTCGCCGCACCCGGCCAGGCCTGCGGCGAGCACAACGGCCAGGCCTGCGGCGAGCACGCCGCTCAGGAGACCCGCGGCCAGCCCGGGCGGCGTACGGTTCACGACCTCAGCGACGGCGGGCACCGGCCCGGCGGCCGGCGCCGACGGCCACCCCGGCGCCGAGCACGAGCGCGCCGCCCGCAAGCGCGATCGGTAGGGCCGACGGGCCCTCACCGGCGAAGTCGGTCTGCACGAGCACCGGACGCTGGGGCGACGCGGTCGGGGCGGCGGTCACCGTGACCGTGGGGGTCGGGGCGGGCGGAGGCGTCGCGGCGGCGACGGCCTCGAAGGCGTCGACCGTCGGGTCGCCCTCGTCGGTGAGCTCGCACTCGAGGCTGCCGCCGGTCTCCTCGTCCTCGCCGTAGGCGATGAAGAAGGCCTCGGCGACGAGGGTGTACGTGCCCTCGTCCTCGGGTGTGAACGTCTCGCTCCCCCCGGTGATCTCGAGGACCATGGGACCTGTTGCCGGCACCGCGGTGTCGGCGAACTCGAGGTCGACGAAGAGCGGTTCCCCGGTCTCGTCGACGACGACGACCGTCAGCCCACCACCCTCGATGGAGGTCTGGTCGTCGTCGCGCCGCGCCTGCACGAACGCCTCGGGCAGCGTGATCGACCCGGTGACCGGGTCGAGGTCGACCTCGTCGCCGACCTCGACGACGAGGCCGTCCTCGATCGCGGTGTCGAACGACGCGAGGGCCTCGACCTCACCGTCGCCGTCCACCCCGGCGACGGTGTAGATGCACCCGAACGCCAGCTCGGCGGACTCGGCGCTCGCCGGGGCGGCGAGAACGGTGGTGGCGAGCAGCGCGGCGCCACCGGTGAGGGCGAGACGCACGGCGGCGCGGCGAGTGGCCATGGGGGTCCTTCGACAGAAGCGGGAGGTAGTCGGGCCCGTCGGGCCGGATGGAGCCTAACGGCGTGTCGGCGGGGTGCGCGGGCTCTTCGGGCAATCTCGTCCGTTCGTCCGCCGGGCCTGTCCGCGGGCCTGTCCGCCTCGGCCGCCGCCCCTGGCACCGCTACTTGTCGATGTCGCCGACGACGAAGAACATCGAGCCCAACACGGCCACGAGATCGGCGAGCAGGCAGCCGGGCAGCACCTGGGAGAGCACCTGGACGTTGTTGAACGATGCCGAGCGCAGCTTGAGCCGCCACGGGGTCTTCTCGCCGCGTGACACCAGCCAGTAGCCGTTGAACCCCAGGGGATTCTCGGTGGCGGTGTAACGCTCTCCCTCGGGGACCTTGAGCACCTTGGGCAGCCGCTGGTTGACCGGCCCGGGCGCGATGGTCGACAGCCGTTCGAGGCAGGCCTCGGCGAGGTCGAGGCTCACGTGCACCTGCTCGAGCAGCACCTCGAGCCGGGCGAGGCAGTCACCGGCGGTGCGTGTGACCACCCGGCCGGGGCCACCCGGGGCGAACAGCTCGGCGTAGGCGAGATAGGGGTCGTCACGGCGCAGGTCGATGTCGAGCCCGCTGGCGCGCGCGATCGGCCCGGAGACCCCGTACGCGAGGCACGTGGCGGCATCCAGCACACCGACCCCGCGGGTGCGCGCCTCGAGGATCTCGTTGCCGACGAGCATCGACTCCAGGTCGGGAAGGCGACGCCGCACGGCATCCACCGCGTGGTGCACCCGCCCCAACCAGCCGGCCGGCACGTCCTCCTTGAGGCCGCCGACCCGGTTGAACATGTAGTGCATCCGGCCCCCGGAGGCCTCCTCCATGACGGCCTGCAGCTCCTCGCGCTCGCGGAACGCGTAGAAGATCGGCGTGATGGCGCCGAGCTCGAGCGGGTACGAGCCGAGGAACATCAGGTGGTTGAGCACCCGGTTCAGCTCGGCGAGCAGGGTGCGCAGCCACACCGCCCGCTCGGGCACCTCCATGCCGAGCATCGCCTCGACGCCGAGCACGACCCCGAGCTCGTTGGAGAACGCCGACAGCCAGTCGTGCCGGTTGGCGAGCACGGTGATCTGGCGGTAGTCGCGCACCTCGAACAGCTTCTCGGCGCCCCGGTGCATGTACCCGATGACCGGTTCGGCGGAGACCACCCGCTCGCCGTCGAGCACCACCTTGAGGCGGAGTACGCCGTGGGTCGCGGGGTGCTGGGGCCCGATGTTGAGCACCATGTCGGCGGTGGCGAGCCCGCCGGCACCGACGGCGACATCGAGCGCCCGAGGCGGGTCGGCGGCGGTGTCGCGGCTCACGCGGTCAGTCTGCCGCACGGGCCACGAGGTCAGCGGATGACGCGGCGCAGCACCCAGCGGAACCCGCCGAGGCCGCCCGGGTCGGTGAGCGCCGCCACCGCCGAGGAGCGCGCCAGGGCCGCGAGGTAGCCGGCCGGGTCGGTGCGCGCCAGTTCGACGGGCGGTGGCGTGCCCGTCATCCCGAGCTCGTGCAGGGCGGCGCGCTGGGTGGTGAGCTGGTCGTGCTCGAGCGAGTCGACCGCGACGTGCGCGGTGAGGTCGCAGGAGCCGTCGGGCACCGGGTCGACGAGGCGCCCGCCGCGATAGCCGGCCAGCGTGCCGTGGGCCGGCCGCCTACCGCGGGTGTGCCCGTAGTCGACCGCGACCGCGGTGCCGTGCACCATGCGGGAGAGGAGGCCGGACCAGGCCCGGTCGCGGGCCAGCCCGACCTCGACCCGTTCGCCGACCGCAGTCCTGTCCACCGGCCAGTGCCGCTCGCACCACGAAAGGTCTTCCGCGGACAGCGGGTCGCCGAGGGACTCCGTGCCGGTGGCCGGCTCCACGAGCACCTCGGCCAGCAGCCCCGGGCGGACCACCTCGGCCACCGTGCACGGGATGACGTCGAGCCACTCCTGGGCGACCACGAGCGCCGGGCCAGGTTGTGCCAGAACATCATTCAGCTCAGACGCCAGCGCTGACCCGCCGGGCGAGACCAACCACGTGACGTCATCCGGGATGCCGCCCGGCCGACTCACGACGTCGACACCGGTGAGGCCGAGGCCGGGACGGATCGCCCGCAGGTGGCCGAGCAGCTCACCTCGCCCGGCCCCCACGTCGACGACCCGCGAGGCGCCCTCCCGGTCGGCGAGGCGCGCCACGGCATCCGCGAACACCGCCCCGAACGAGCCGTGCGTCGAGGTCGTGAAGTGGCCGGCCGGGCCCTCGGCGCGGCGGTAGAACCCACGCGGACCGTAGAGCGCGTCGTGCCACGCCTCACGCCACCGGGAGCTCGTCATCCGGCGAGACTATGGCGTCTTCCCCTCGTCCGAGTGTGGGCGGGTTGGCAGCTGGACGAGGGACTGATGCTCCTCTTGCGTGTCAAGCGGCGGTGAGCCAGGCGCGGTAGCGGGTGGCGAGGTCGTTGTTGGGGCGTCGTCCGAGTCCGAGTTCTCCGATCCGTGCTGGCCAGACGCCGAGGTGTTGCGCGGCGGCGGTGAGGGTGAGGTTCTTGGCGCGGCGGGCGGGCCTGAGGTCGGAGTAGTCCGGGATGGTGCAGTGTCCGGCGAGGGCGTGGAAGACCTCGCGGGCGAGGGCTCGTTTCAGGGCCTGGAAGACGGCCTTGGTGGTCCACCCTTTGGCCAGGCGGGTGTCGTGGTAGGCGCGGGTGGCCGGGTCGTAGGACATGCGGACCTTGACCTGAGTCAGCTCTACCGACACGTGCTCTTGAGGCGCGCCTCATACACGAATTGGTCGCGAATCGTTCGACAGTCGCATCCCTCGCGTTCACCATGTGGACAGGAGGTTGACCTCCGAACTGGACAGATGGAACTGTGGTAATTCAGAAGGGCACAGGGGCCGGTGGGGAATCGTCGGTCGACATCTCGCTGGTGAAACACTGGCCGGCATCTTTTGCGGCGGGAACTTCCTACCCGCGACTCTTGCTACAAGAAATTCCTGGCCGCAGTACGTATCCACATCGCGATGATCTACGATTGGGCTATTCATGATCCTCACCGGTTCCGAGATCGCGCGAGAGCGGGCCAATGGCAACATCACAATCGAGCCGTTCACTCCGGAGCAGATCAATCCGAACAGTTACAACTTCCGGCTCGGCAACATCCTGCGCAGATATCGGGAAATGCCACTCGATGCGCGCCGGACGAATGAGTTCGAAGAGATCAACATCCCTGACGAAGGATACGTACTGGAGCCTGGCCAGCTCTACTTGGCCCACACCGTCGAGGTGCTTGGCAGTGAGCACTATGCGCCGACATTCGCGGCTCGCTCCTCGGTGGCGCGGCTAGGACTGTTCATCAATCTTTCAGCGAGCCTTGGCGACATCGGCTTTGTCGGCCAGTGGACCCTTCAACTATACAGTATGAACCAGGTCCGTGTATATCCGGGAATCAATATCGGCCAGATGATGTGGTGGCAACCGCGCGGCGAGATCCTGCTGTACGACGGCAAGTACCAAGGTTCGGTCGGACCTCGGTCCAGTGACATCCACGTGGACTTCGACAAGCAGTTCGCCCGGCAGCGGTTCCCCGGGCTGGGCGCATCCGTGGACGTGGCGGAGGTCGGCCCGAAGTTTGCCGAGCTGGCCACGTCGAGTTATCGGTTCCGGGTGCCGAGCGCGTTCGCTGTGCAGGCGGGTGAGTTCGCGGATGCGCTCACCGACGAGCAACGGGCTGCGCTGGCCGATGCGTTCGCCGACCTGCGGGCGACCGTCGGCGCATTCTTCACCGACTCGATGGCGGACATCCAGAAGATCAGTGACGGCATCCGGTTGCCCGAAAATGCCCGCACGCTGGTGCGTGTGCGGCTGGCCGACATGTACCGCGAAGACGGTGAGGTGCCGCTGGCGGTCCGGTCGTCCGGCCTGGATGAGGACACCGGGACGTCCAGCCTGGCCGGTGTGCACCAGTCCATTCTCGGTGTACAGGGAGCGGATGCCGTGATTGCTGCGGTCGAGCAGTGCTGGCGGTCCTACTACGAGCCACCCGCGGTGGCCGCCCGGATCCGTGCCGGCAACTTCGACCCGGATCCCCGGCTCGCCGTCATCGTGCAGCAGCTGGTACAGCCCACTCTGGCCGGCGTGGCATTCACCGGTCTTGACGGCGACGACCCGGTGGCCATCGAGTACGTCGAGGGAGATGCCGCAGGTCTGGTGGCCGGTGTGGACCTGCCGACTCGGGTCGGTTCGGACACGATCACCGCGAAGACCTCGGACGCTGCGGTGCTGAGGGAGGTGGTCGCGCTCGCCGAGGAGTTACGGCGCACCCGCGAGCAGAATGTGGACGTCGAGTGGGCGGCGGACGCGTCCGGCGTGCACCTCATCCAGGTGCGTCCGCTGACCGCCACCCGCAACCCGGCTGAGGATGCCGCCGAGCCGTTAGCGCGGGCTTATGATTTGTATGTCGATGAGCTGCCTGCTTCGGTACATCTGGGTGAGGTGGCCGGCGTGTACGGCAGCTACGTGATGAAGCGTGGACCGGCGCACCGGATGGCACGCGAACATGGCGTCGCCACCGGCGCCGGCTGGGTGTTGCAGTTCAACGGCCGAGGTCTGCATGACTCAACCACGGCGGCGACTCTGCGCCAGACCCTGGGCGGCGGCTCTGACGAGTGTGTGCTCGACTACGGCGAGACCCTCCGCCAGATCGTGGTGTCGAAGGACGAGGTTCTGAGCAACTTGGCTGGAACCACCGGTGCGACGGCATCCGGCACCGCGGTGCAGGCCGTGGTCGTCCGCGACTTCATTCGCGGGGAGCTCGGCGTCATCTCGCGGCTGGCTGGGGATCACGGCCTTGTCGTGGAATACGCCCCGGAAGGCCTCATGGCGCTCAACCGGGGTATCGCGGGTGGCACGACGATCGTCGTCAGCGATACCGACCAGGGCCTCGACGCGGACGGCGAGGTCCGCCTGGCGGGGGCTGGCGCGGTGCTGTTGCCACACCTGGATCAGATCGCGCGGTTCACGGCAGCGATGCACGCCAAGCACGGCTCGGTGACCCTGGAATGGGTTGTGGAGGGTGATCGGATCTATTTCGTCGACTACTCGGTGATCGGTGGTCGCGACGTGGTGTCGGTGGCCTCCGGCGAGGTGCCCATCTCCCCGGGAACCGCCCGCGGTCCGCTGGTACGCCTGGACGAGGACGACCTGCTGCGCCGGCTCTCGATCGGTCCGGCGGTGAGCATCGACAAGTCGCAGGATGTGAGTGAGCACGAAGGCTTGTCCCAGATCGTGAACCGGGTCAAGACGTGCGAGGAGAAGCCGATAGTCGTGGCTTCCCGTCCGTATGCCGTGCTCAGCGTCCTGATCGGCCACGTCGCCGGGTTCGTCTTCGACCAGGGCTCAGCGTTGGGTCATCTGGCAATCCTGCTGCGCGAGGCGAGCGTGCCCGCCGTCGCCGCTGCCGGGATAGCGGGCGACAGTGCCGTGATTAGCGATGGCACGGTCACCACGACTGGCGGCCCGGGGCGATGACCGTGCGCTCGTCCGATCCCTCACCAGGCCGTGCGGCGTGGCTCGTCCTCGGTGGGTTGCACCTGCTCAACGGCACCGCCCCGCTTGCCGGGTCCGATCCGGTAGTGCTGATCCCCCTGCCCACAACGGTGGAGCCCGATTTTCCCAGTAACACGATCGTTCTTCGGTGGGACGCGATAGGGCCTGTCGAGCTGCGGTCACGCACGGTGGACGGCATCCGTACCGGCGGCGCGACGACGGATGGTGCCGAACTGTTCGACGGTATGCTGCCGGGTGCGGCGGTGCGCGAGGTGGTATCCGAGGTGTCGGATGCCGCTGGTCCGCTGGTGCCGCTGTTCTACGTGACCACCGACGGCAATCGGGCGCATGTGCACAGCCAGGTTCGATTCCTCGCCGAGGACGCCTGCTTCATCCGAATCACCCCGGACCCGGTCATCGGCGACGTGGCCGCACTGGGCTGGCTTACCGAAGCCGTCCGCCGACACGCCGAGCAGTCACTGTTCCTCAACAACCACCAGCGCTATTACCGAAAGTGTTTCAGCGGCAAGGAGCTGGAGTACAAGTACACGCTGGAGCCGCCGGTGGACGGCTGGACGCTGACCGTCGAGCTGTACGAGCACGTGCGCGCCGGCTCGCTTCCCGGCTACGTCATGGAGTACCGGGACCATTTCCAGGCCTGGGACTACCTCAACCACCTGTTCGACGTGACCGGCCCGGCTGAGCACGATTACGGCTATGCCTCGTACATCCCGACCACGGATGGCAAGCACCTGCTCAAGCGGAAGTGGTACGCCGATGACGCGTTCGAACGCCGGGAAACCCACACATACGGATTGGACCTCGCTGACGATGGCGGGTTCGAGCGGCACATCCGTGACGAGTTGAAGGTGACGGCAGTCCGGCTTCCGTCATTCCGGCGGGTTCGATACGACATCAACTTCGAGTCGGTGCGCAGCGGCCACGTATACGGCATCTTCTTCGACCACTGCTCGCTGGTCGAAGCGCCTGAGGTGACGCTCAACCAGTGCGAGCTGGAGTACCTGCGTAGCCGTACCGCGATCGAGCCGAACGAATCCGAGATACTTGTCGAGATCGCCGAGGTCGCCGAGTGGTTGGAGTCGTTCCTCCGGGCGCACGGGTTGAGCGCCGCGCGTGACTTCTACTCGAAGCGGACCTTTCTCAGGGACACCGTAGCGGCCCGGCCCGAACTGGTTAGGACGGTGATCTGATGATGCCGTTGAGTGCAGTCATGTTTGACTTGGAAGGCACTCTCTACGCCAACGAAAGGGTGATCGACGGCGCCGCTGAAGCGGTCGCTGAGGTGCGTGAGCTGGGCCTGGGTGTCCTGTTCCTGACGAACACCGACTCCACAACCGTTGAGCGGATCCGGAGCGAGCTGGTGGGCTACGGGCTGGACGTTGCTGCGGACGAACTGTTCACCCCGGTGGTGGCAGCCGAGCGGCTACTCACCGCGGCGGGTGCCCGGACGTACGCTCTGCTCTCGACGGAGCTTCTCACGGTGATGCCGACGCTCGTCCGCGAGGGGCCGTACACCCATGTGCTGGTGGGTGACTGTCGGGAGACCCTGGACTACGCGGCGCTGGACGGGGCGTTCCGGGCGGTCCGCGATGGCGCCGAGCTCCTCGCGTTGCAGCGAGGCCGGTACTTCAAGCGGGCTGACGGCGATCACCTCGACACCGGTGCGGTCGTTGCGGCGATCGAATACTCCTCCGGCGCTACATCGCGAGTGTTGGGCAAGCCGGCCGAAGAGTTCTTCCAGCTGGCCGCCGCGTCGTTGGGCGTTGGCGCGGCGGAGTGCGTGGTGGTCGGCGACGACGCCACCACGGACGTTGGCGGTGGTCGCGCTGCCGGTCTGCGTACCGTGCAGGTCCGCACCGGGAAGTTCGCCGACCAGAGCGCCGAGGGTCTCACCGGAGCCGCCGATCACGAGATCGACTCGGTGCGCGCGCTACCCGCACTGCTCCGGAGCTGACCGCCGCATGGCTGTGTACTGGGTCGTCTGGGACGCTGCTGCGTACTGGGTGGTCGACCGCCTGGAGCGTCAGGGCGTGTTGCCTGCGGTGAGCCGGATGCGCGAGCGTGGTCAGTTCGCCGCTGCCCGCCCCGCGCACCCGAACTGCCAGACCCCGCCGTCGTTGGCCACCCTCTTCACGGGAACCTGGCCGGCTGAGCATGGCGTCACCGGCTACACCGTGCCGGGTGCGGGGCCAGGTGGGCTGGGTAGCCACGTCAGTGGGTTCGATTCGCGGTTCCCGGCCGTGCCGCCGGTGTGGGAGACACTCGGTGCGCGCGGGGCGTACGTGCATGTGCCATGGGTCTTCGACGGTGCCGACGCGGTCGGGCCGGACGTTGATGCGGCGGTCGAGGCATACAGCCGCCGCACGGTTCGGCATGCGGTGACCGAGCTCGAGCCGGGCCCGGCCCGAACGTGGCTGATCGGGCCGCATCCGACCACGGTCGAGGTCGCTGTCGACGGGGTGCGGGTGAGTGCCCAGACGGAGGTGCTGCTGACCACGGACGGTCGCTGGCAGGCGCTGTGGCTGACCACCGAGCGGATCGGCACGTGGGTGGCGTGCATCCGGAACGGTGACCAGCTGCTGCTGGTGCACTCCGGGGTGTGGCGGCCCCGTTACGGCGGCGCGGACCCGGCCGTGACCGACCGGTTGCGCACGTGCTTGCCATTCGCCGGGGAGGGCGTCGGCCCGCTGTACCGAGCCGGCAGGTTCGGTGATCGGCTCGCCGACGGCGGCGACGGCTCGGCCGAGGAGTTCTTCCTGGCTTCCGTGGAGTGCGTCGCTCGCTCGTTCGGTGCGGCTGCCGACGCGGCGCTGGCCAGACACCAGTCGGACCTCGTCGTTGTCTACCTGCCGATGACCGACGACGTGGGGCACGAGATGCTTGGCTTCTGCGATGAACGCAGCGCGGCGTACCGGCCGGAGATCGCCGATCAGGTCTGGTCGCTGGTCGGTCGCTGCTACCGGTGGTCGGACGAGATCCTCGGACGCGTGCTGGATGCCGCCGGGCCGGCGGACTCCGTGCTGCTCGGCGCGGATCACGGCATGGTGGGCAGCGCGTATCTGGTGCACCTGAACGACCAGCTGGCGCTGGCGGGCCTGGCGCGCACCGGCGAGGACGGCGAAGTGGATCCGGACCGCTCTGCGGCGTTCTACCACCCGGCGAACAACGGCGCGCTATACGTCGCCCAGGACGGCCTGATGCCCCGGGCCAAGGCTGCGCTGCGTGAGCTGCCGGTACCGATGCGGTTCCTGGAACCGGACGGCCGGCCGCTGGCAGACGACCAGGCTGGTGATCCGCGAGTGACGTTCGTGGCTCTGCACGACGACTACCAGCCGACCGCAGGTATGGCCGGTACCCCACCCTACGTCCGGCCGCTGCGGAAGGTCGGTGCGCACGTCGTGTGGACCGGCTCGGACCGACTACACGCCGTCCATGCGGCGGTCGGGCCGGACATCGTCGCCGGGTCGCCCCCTGGCGTCATCGACAACACTGCACCTGCCCGGCTGATCACCCGCCAGGTTGCAGCCGACCCCAGCACCCTCCGACGAAGGTCGTTCCCCGTGTCTGCCTTCCCGCATGCCTTGTCACTGGAGGAACTGGCGGCTCGGCGCTACGAGCACGTCCGCACCTTCCTCGCCGGCCGCAGCCTGGACCCGGGCTGGTTGTCCGATCTGATGCGGGAGCGGGTCGGCGTGGGTCAGCTGCTGCTCACCAGCTCGCCCGTGCATGGGCTGGCCAACTCGACTAGCGACCTCGACTTCATTCGGATCCAGCAGGCGCCGATCGACGGGCCGCGGATCTCCACCAAGGTTTTCGAAGACGCCCACCACCTCGAGGTAGTGAGCTTCGCGGAGGGCGAGCTCGCGTCCAACCTGGATGAGCTGAACCGGCTGGCCGCGTTGCCACCAGGTGACACCGTGGCGGGAATCCGAGCCTGGGACAAGAGTCGCGAGCCGCGCCGCAAGCAGACCGAGCGGATCGTCAACGGCATCACGATGGACGCCACCGCGCCGTACCTGCCGTGGCTGCCCTCGCTCGCCACGGTGTGGAGCCGGAACGCGCTGCACCATGCGCTGGAGCAGGCGGGGTACGCCGCGCTGGCCGAAGCGGCCGGTGAGCCCCGTGCTCGGGTCGGGTACGCCTACACCACGCTGCTGCACCTTATGGACGCACTGCTCTCGTACCACGGCGACGTCTACACCACGCGCAAATGGTACGTGCTGCGCTGGGCTCGTCTGGTCGCCGGCGGCTGCTGGCGGGACGCCCGGGTGGAAGCGGTCGCCAGCACGGTGGAGAGCTTGCGCACGTCGGTTGCTGCTGCGCTCGAACCAGCTGGCGCGTCCCGGCCACTCGCCGCCGACTACGTGTCCCTTGCTCTGGACGTGGCGCGCGCCACCGGCACCGCGACCGGCGTCGCGGTCAGTGCGGAGACCGGTGGCGCCATGATGCCGTTCCTGCCAGAAGCGTCGCTGCTGATCGGCAACGGCGCCGGGGTAGTGCTGCCCGGTGCCTCCTCGTTGCCGCTGACCGACGGCTCCACAGACCTTGCCGACCTCGCCGGGCTGGGCGCTCGCGAGGCCGGCACCCTCCTGCGCGCGCTGCGGGCCGGTGCCGCGCACCTTTCCATCACCTACCGCGACCAGGAGAAGGCAGCATGACTACACCTACTACGCCGTCACCGGCTGACGAGATCACCGTCTTTCCATCCGTGCGTGCGGGACATGCCATGCCGACCCAGGCGGCCGCCGAGGCATGGGTGCAGGCCGCATGGCTGATGCTGGCCGAGGGGCGGGCGTACATCGAAGACCTTCACGGTGGCGTCGACCAGCCGCAGATGCAGCAGGCGGCCAAGTTGCGCCTCGTCGAGCAACTTCTAGATGTTGATCACCGGCTGGCCGGACGGCAGCCGGTGGATGACGCGCACTGCCTTGCGCTGGCCCTTGAGTATGGGATGCACGAGGTGATGGACGTGTCCGGCCCGCAGCTCGCCGAGGTGTTTGGGCTGGACGAGGAGTTCGGGGGTGACACCTGCCGGGTGCAGGACGTCTACGTGCTGTGGAATCGGCTGCTCGACGGGTTCCCGGGCGAGCTGCCCGATCGCCTGGTTGCCGAAGGTCAGCGAGACATGCTGTGCACCATGCAAGTCTGGGCCCGGCTGGCTCGAGAGGCCGGCCTGGACATCGGCTTCCTCGCGTCGTCCATCAAGGCTGCCTGAGCAGCGCCGACATGCCGACGGTAGCCGCGCAGACGGACGTAGCCCGCTCCGCCGAGCAGGTGTGGGCATCGGTGAGGAGCGCCCCCGCGCTGGCCGTCCAGGCGCCGCACGTGGTGCACGTCACGGCTCACGGTGACACCAGCCACTGGACGGTGCTGCTCAACGGCAGTGAGGTGACCTGGACCCAGCGCGATCACGCGGGAACGGACACCGTACTGCGCTTCGAGCAGACCGGCGGAGACTTCGAGGCGATGTCCGGTCAGTGGGAGGTCGCCGACATCGTCGACGGCTGCAGGATCCGCCTGACCATCGACTTCGACCTGGGCGTGGATGGGCTCGCGCCGCTGCTCGAACCGATGTGGGCCCAGTCCCTGCGTGCCCACGCTGAGGCGTTGCTGCGGGTCGTACCGATCGGATTGGAGGACGAATGAACTGCTATCTGAACTTCCTGAACACCACGGTCGAGTTCGACGTGGCGGGCGACGCCGTGGCGGCGTTCCAGCCGGTGTTCCGGTTCTTCCGGCACCTGATGGCCGATCGGCCGACGCGTGAGCCGACGTTCCGGATTTCCGTGCTGGACTACCAGCCTGAGACCGACGTGGAACCCGCGGTCTGGGGTACCCCTTCGTCGATAGTGCGACGCAGCAACGCGGCCGAGTTCAACTTCGACGCACACGTCGTGGTCGACGGCGGTCGCAAGCGCTACGTGAACCGGGAGACCCTAGTGGACGCGCCGCTCGACGTAGCCACCGACAATGCGTTCACCATCGCTGTCACCGAGAAGTCCACCGTGCAGGTTCTCGACTTTGTGCGGGACCTCGTGATTAGGCACGAGGAGAACGAGGGCACGGTGGTACTGCACGGGTCCGGCGTGGGCAGGGACGGCCGCGCGGTGATCATCGCCGGGCCCAAGGGTGCGGGAAAGACCACCACGCTGCTCTCCGTGCTGCGTCGGCCGAACTGGACGTACTTCACCGGGGACAAGCTTTTCTGCATGCTAGAGAACGACGATGTCGTCGTCTATCCGTGGCGCGACTACCCGTACGTTGGAGTCGGGACGATTCGGTCCGATCCGCGGCTGGAGAAACTGGTCCGAGAGAACGTCGACGAGCGGATCGACGAGTACGAGTCGGGCCATAAGATCCTGATCGATCCGGACCTTTTCGAATCTTGGTTAGGGGTTGAATACTCCGCCGAGCCGCTGCGGCTGGCCGCACTGCTGCTGCCCGAGGTGAATCCGGGCGAGCCGCTGAGCATCTGGTGGCTGACTGACGAAAACGAGCGATGGGCGCATCTCAACAAGATCGTCGACCGGCAGGTGGACACTACATTCTTCACCTGGCAGTCGCACCTGGTCCCTGACTATGCCCGCTTCTACGCGTCGCTGACTGCGCTGCGTACCGCCTTGGATACCGTCGAAATGATCCGTCTGCGTGGCACCCTCGACGTTGATCTCGACGTCCTGCTCTCGAAGCAGGAGGCCTGGTCGTGACCTCTCTGCGAGTGTCCGTGGTCGGTCTGGCCGGTTCGGGCAAGTCGACCTGCGCGTCGCTGATCGCCGAGTTCGCCCGTGAACAGGGTCTTTCGCACGCGGTGGTGAAGCTCGCTGCACCGCTGTACGACCTGCAGGATCAGGTGTACCGGCGTTCCGGCGCCGAGCTGTCCGCCGGTGCCCAGGATCAGGTGCTGATGGAAGCACTTGCCGACGCCATGCGCCGAATCCGACCCACGTCGATCGCGGATGACTTCCTGGCCCGGTTGGACAAGACTTCCGCCCAGGTGGTCGTCAATGACGACCTGCGCGACCCGGAGTACGACGCACCCAGGCTGACTGGGCGCGGTTTCAGAGTTCTCCGTATCACCTGCGCCGAGGAGGTACGCCGCACGCGGCTGGCCAAGCGCGCCGATCCGTCGCTGGCCGACCGTTCCACCCGGCACATCGACCAGATCCGACCGGACGCGGTGATCGAGAACGCGGGGCGTCTCGAGGAGTTGCGCGCCCGGGTCTATGACGTGATGAGGATCTGGACGTGATCCTCAGCGGTCGGGAGATCCTGTCCGAGGTACGAACGGGACGCATCGTCATCGACGACTTCGACGCAGAACGAATCGAGCCGAACAGCTACGGCTTCCGGCTTGCAGAGGACATCCTTTGGTACCAGGACGACGTCATCGACTGCTTCCGCCCGCCGGATGCTGAGCGCGCCACGATGGGCCCAGAGGGCAGAGTGCTAGAGCCGGGCCGGTTCTATCTGGGCAGCACCATGGAGGCGATGGGCAGCCCGCATTACGCGGCGACTCTGTACGCCTGCCGCTCGGCGTCCAGCCTTGGCATATGGATCCAGTACTCCGCCCCGCTCGGGCACAGTGGCGCTATCTTCCCGTGGACGCTTGAGATGAAGGTCGCTCAGCCGGTCCGGGTCTATCCCGGGATGGTTATCGGCAAGTTGGCGTTCTGGTCAATGCAGGGCGAGCCGGTCACCTACGACGGCAAGTACACCGGTTCCGAGTCCGCAGTGGTCTCACGCCTCAGCCTCGAAGGTGGCCGTGGCATCTCCTGACTTGTTCCGGGTTCTGCTCGGCCTCGTGCTGCTACTGCTCGCTGCGCACCTGGTCGGCCGACTCTTCGCCCGGTTCCGGCAGCCGCCGGTGGTCGGCGAGATCCTGGGAGGTCTGCTGCTCGGGCCGACGGTGTTCGGTCAGTTCGCACCGGACGCGCAGCGGTTCTTCTTCCCAGCCGAGGGGCCCGCCGCGATCGGGCTCTCGTTGATCTATCAGCTCGGCATGCTGCTGCTCATGTTTATGGCCGGTGTCGAGATGCGGACCGTCTTTTCCCGGGGGGACCGCGGCACGGTCGTGGTGGTCTCTGTAGTCGGCATGGTGGTGCCGTTCGTCATCGGTGTGCTCGTGGTCCAAGTCATCGACACCTCGGAGTTGGTCGGGCCAGCGGGCCATCTCACGGCATTGACCCTGATCATCGCCTGTGCGATCGCCGTGACCAGCATTCCGGTGATCTCCCGCATCATGCTTGACCTGGGCATCATCCGGTCCAGGTTCGCCAGGACGGTGCTCTCCGTAGCGGTCCTGGAGGACGTCGTGCTCAACGTGATCATCTCAATCGCGCTGGGTATGGTCGCCGCACGTGGCACCGAGAGCTTCGGCCTTGCCACGTTTTTCGACATCGATACCACTGCGGCGAATGCGGTTTACCACATGGTTGTCTCGGTTGCGTTCTTCGCGTCCTTCGCGTTCTTCGCAGTGACGGTGGCGTGGATCCGGCGTTGCGTCGGCGACGCGACCCCAGTGGGACGTCCCGGGGAGGTGGTGGTCCGCTTGGTCGTGCTGCTCTCTGCGGTTGCGCTCTGTGTGTTCCTCGGTATCGCACCGATTTTCGGCGCGTTCGTGGTCGGTTTGCTGTCCGGCCGGCGCGGCCGACCGGACGACAACGAGGCGCTGGTAGCCATCCGACATTTCTCGTCCGGCTTCTTCATTCCGGTCTTCTTCGCCGTCGTCGGCCTCAAACTTGACCTGGGGCACGCCCTGGACCTGCGGTTCACCGCCGGCTTCCTCCTGGTCGCGTGCGTTGCCAAGGCGGTGAGTGTGTACCTGGGCGCTCGGATGACGCACCGGCCGCCGGCCGAGTCGGCGAGCCTGGCCGTGGCGCTGAATGCACGCGGCGGCCCCGGTATCGTGCT
The DNA here is from genome assembly GCA_051645525.1 of Dermatophilaceae bacterium. Taxonomy (GTDB): domain Bacteria; phylum Actinomycetota; class Actinomycetes; order Actinomycetales; family Dermatophilaceae; genus JBOFLG01. The sequence goes on from JBOFBK010000078.1 coordinate 15,762, forward strand.
CGCCACCGTGGCCTACGATGCTGAAATCGTCAACGAGTTGATGTTCACCACACTGGTCATCACCGCTGTCGTCACATCCCAGTTGGCCGGGTGGGCCCTCGAGATTGCGGTCCGGCGCGACATCTTGTCGGCCGACGATGTCGCGGTACCCGCCGAGCGCAAGTCCGACGGCTCGATCGTGAGCTGACTGCAATGATCGTTCCTGAGGACGAGATCTCCGCTGGTGCTGGTTCCGCCATGCGTTCCGTCTGCACCCCAGGAGCGTCCTCCCGGGGTGCAGGACCGCCGCGCCCAGTTGGGCGCCCCCGCTGTTCCCTACCGATACGTCGCCGGACGCCTCGCCGGTCGAGTCCTCTGGAGCGACCGTGTGGCGAGCAGTGTGCCTCAGGCGTCGACCAGACTCATCCATCCAGGTCGATCCCAGCCCACCACCCACCGCTGGCGCCGCTGCCGGCCGCAGTGGTCCGCTGCTGGCCGCAGTGGTCCGCGCACGGTCCGAGCACCCGAGAGAGAGACTTTGTTCATGACCATCATGCAGCGACCGGTTGTCGCTATCGTCGATGCCTTCTCCACGGCGCGGCACCTTGCGCCGCTGTTTCGCGCGGCGGGTTATGACTGCGTGCACGTGCAGAGCACGGCTGATCCACCGGCGCTGTTCGCGGCGTCGTTCCAGCCGGAGGACTTCCTGGACACGGTTGAGCACACCGGCGACCTGAACAGCACGGTAGACGCGATCCGCCCGTACGCTCCGGTCGCGCTACTCGCCGGTGCGGAGTGCGGCGTCGAACTGGCGGACGCACTGAGCGAAGCGATCGGTGTCCGTACGAACGGCACAGGTTTGAGCGCCGCCCGGCGCGACAAGTTCCGGATGGTCGAGACTGTGAAAGCCGCCGGTCTGTCGACCGCCGACCAGATCCTTGCCACCGATCTGGACACCGTGCTCGGTTGGTACGGCGACACCGAGCGAGTGGTGGTGCTCAAGCCGCTGCGAGGGGCGCTGAACGACGGCGTGCACTTTTGCGCTACCGCGGCCGAGGTTCGCTCGGCGTTCGAGACGCTGACCGGCCGGCGCAGCGCGCTGGGACAGGGCGACGACGGGGTGGTGGCTCAGGAGTACCTAGTCGGCGCGGAGTACTACGTGAACACTGTCAGCATGGATGGCAAGCACTACGTCTGCGACCTGTGGCGCACTCATCACCTGCGCGTCAACGGGGTCCGTGATCTGCTCGGCGGATCGCAGCTGATGGCTCGGGAGGGCCAGGAGCAAGACGTGCTGGTCAAGTACGTGGGCCAGGTACTGAACGCGCTCGGGGTGATGAACGGTCCCGCACACACCGAGGTCAAGCTTGCTCCGGGGGGTCCGCACCTGATCGAGACCGGTGCGCGTGTCTGCGGCGCCGAGCTGCCACTACTCACCCGGGCGGCCTTGGGCAGCAGCCAGTTGGAGTGGACAGTTACCGCGTACACCGACCCCGACACGTTCCTGGCGAACTGGCAGAACCATTACCAGATGCCCCGGCACGCGGTGTGTGTCAACATGATCGCACCGTCGAGCGGAACGTTGATCGGCTATCCACGCATGAATGAGATTGAAGGGCTTGAGAGTTACCATACCCGCTTAACCAGGATCGGTCCCGGGCAGGAGTTGCCGCAGACTGTCAACGATATGACTTATCCACTGCTCGTGCATCTCATGCACGAGGTGGAGGGTGTAATCATGCGGGACTACATGACGGCCCGCTACCTCGACGGTGAGGGCTTTTATCATGTGGCGTAGTTCTGCCTTTGTGAGCCGAGCCGCTCCCTTCCTGGGTACTGCGCTGGTGCTCGGCTACTGTGTCATCAACTCCACCAAGTCCGTTTTTGAAGGTTCACTGGTTCAGCACCTGTCGCCGGAGTTTATCGCGTTCAACTCGTTCGTCCTCGCGCAAGGATTCTACTTCCTGAGCTGTCGGGACAAGAAGGCGTTGCTGGCCACGGTCCGGCGCTGCCTGCCGGACGTTGTCGCGCTGAACGTAGCAACCATGGTCTCCTGGGTCGCTGTGCTGTACGCATTCACCGTGTTCGAGCCGGCGGTAGCGAACTCGGTGATTCTCGGTCTCGTGCCCAGCATCACCATTGCGCTCGGTTTCAAGTTGCGCCCCGGTGTCCGTGCCCTGCGCCTGGAGGTAGTTGCCGCACTCGCCATGCTGGCCGCGATGGGCTTCCTGGTCGCGGCGGCTTGGAACGGTTCGTCGGCGATTGGCGACCTGCCGAAAGACGACCTGGTGGCGGGTCTAATCTACTGCGTGTTGACGAGCTTTGCACTGTCGGCTATCACATACTTCACCAAGCGGCTTGGTGATCTGGGAATGTCCGTCCAGCAGATGATGGCCTCCCGGTTCGGGGTGCTCATCCTGTTCACGTTGGGTCTGCTGATCGTCCGCAAGAGCTTCGGTCCGTACACGCCGGGCACCATCGGCGCGATCGTGTTGATCGGCTTTGTCGGCGTGATCATCTCGCTGTACATGCTCCAGGCGGGAATGGTCCGTACCGAGCCGATCACTGTGTCGATGCTGCTCGGCACCAACTTGATCATCACGTACGTGGCCCAGTTTCTCGACCCGCGACTGCGCCAGTCCGCCGCGACGCTCATCGGCGTGGTGGTGCTCTCCGCCGCGATGTGCCTGGGCGCATGGGCCCGTTGGCGGCACGGCCTCAACACCTCGTCTGGAACAGTGCCGGCCAAGGTGGATGGCGCGACGCCGGGCGTCGAGAGCCGGACGTGACTGCCCTGATACACCTCAGCGACCTGCATCTCGACGGCAGCGCAGAGCGCGCAGACCGCGCAGGTCGAGTGGTGTCGTACCTCTGTGACCTGCCTGGCACTCTTGACGCCGTCGTGATCACCGGCGACCTGACGGAGAGCGGCACAGCGGAGGAGTATGCCCAGGTGCGCGAGGTGCTGAAGCCGCTGCGCGACCGCCTCCCCGTGCTGATGTGCCCCGGTAACCACGATGTCGCATCGGTTTTCGCCGAGCACCTAGGTCCACCGCAGTTGGCAGCTGTCCACGGCGGCATCCACATCCTTCTGATGGACTCTTCGGTGCCCCACGCGGATGACGGCCTGCTGTCGCCGTCCGCTCTCGCATGGCTGGACGCTCAGCTGGCCGCCGCTCCCGAGACTCCGGCCCTCGTCGGCTTCCACCATCCGCCGGTCGCCCTGGGCATTCCGTTCGTTGACGCGATCGGCCTGCGCAACGCTGCGGCTCTCGCCGCTGTGCTGGCCCGCCACCCGCAGGTGGCCGCGGTGCTGGCCGGCCACGCGCACCTGGCAGTGTCCACGAGGTTCGCGGGCTTGCCGCTGGTCGTGGCACCCGGTGTGGTGTCGACGGCGGCGTTACCGTGGGAGCGCGCCCATACGTGGAGTTATCAGGACGAGTGTCTGTCCTTGATGATCCACACCTACACCATGGGGCTTTTCAGGACCGTTGTTCGGGCTCTCGCGATCTGAACCGTGAGGCTGCCTGCCTACTTAGGTCCGAAGGGCCGATTCACCGGTCGTCGCAACACTTCGATGACGGGGGTGTGGGTGGCTGGACCGGGAGCTCGATAGTCCCATTCGGATGGCTTGAGGCGATGTGCCACCCGACCCGGGCCTCGGAGGCGCCAGGGGTAGCGTGCTCGGTCGTGGATGTCATCTCGCACCCCGCGCGTCTGGCCGTGGGAGTGGTCGGAGCCGGCCGGGTCGGTGCCGCACTCGGTGCGGCCCTCGCTCGGGCCGGCCACCGGGTCGTCGGCGCCTACGCGGTGTCCGAGACGAGTCGAGCGCGCGCCGGCTCGCTGCTCCCCGGAGTGCCGGTGCTCGCCGACGCCGCCGAGGTGGTGCGCGCTGCCGAGCTCGTCGTGGTGGCCGTGCCGGATGACGCCCTGCCCGGTCTCGTGTCCGGGCTCGCGTCGACCGGTGCCTGGCAGGCCGGGCAGATCGTCGCGCACACCAGCGGGCGGCACGGCGTCGCGGTGCTCGACCCGGCGCGGGAGCAGCACGTGCTGCCGCTCGCGCTCCATCCCGCGATGACGTTCACCGGCACCGCGATGGACCTCGACCGGTTGCTCGACTGCGTGTTCGGCGTCACGGCGGACGACGCGCTGCGCCCGATGGCCGAGGCGCTGGTCGTCGAGATGGGGAGCGAGCCGATGTGGGTGGCCGAGGCCGACCGGGCCGCCTACCACTGCGGCCTCGCGCACGGTGCGAACCATCTGGTCACCCTCACCAGCGAGGCGTTGGAGGTGCTCGCCGCCGCCGGGGTGGCCGAGCCGCGCCGGCTGCTCGGGCCGTTGATGCGGGCCGCGCTCGACAACGCGCTGCGCCGGGGTGACGCCGCCCTCACCGGCCCGGTCGCGCGCGGCGACATCGGTACCGTGAGCCAGCACCTCGACGTGCTCGACGAGCGGGCGCCCGACGTGCGGCCCAGCTATGTCGCGCTCGCCCGGGCCACCGCGCTGCGCGCCCTCGACAGCGGGCGGCTGCGACCGTCATCCGCCGAGCCCCTGCTCGACTCCCTCTCCGAGAGGACCCCGGAGTGACCGCCACCCGACCGGCCCTGGAGGTCACCGCATCCGCGACACCGCGTGTGGCGCACACCCGGGCTGAGCTGCGGGCCGCGCGCGACGCGCTGCCCAGTCGTGACATCGCGGTCGTCATGACCATGGGTGCGCTGCACGACGGTCATGCCGAGCTGATCCGCACTGCGCGGGCGCGGCACGACCACGTGGTCGTCACGATCTTCCTCAACCCGCTCCAGTTCGGGCCGAAGGAGGACCTCTCTCGCTATCCGCACACGCTCGAGGCCGACCTGGCGCTCTGCACGACGGCCGGGGTCGACCTGGTGTTCGCGCCGACGCCCGACGTCGTGTACGAGGGCGGCGACCCCGGCGTGCGCGTGTCGGCCGGCCCGCTGGGTGAGGTGCTGGAGGGCGCGTCGCGGCCCGGTCACTTCGACGGCGTGCTCACCGTGGTCGGCAAGCTGCTACACCTCACCGCGGCCCGCAGCGCGTACTTCGGCCAGAAGGACGCCCAGCAGCTGCTCCTCATCCGCCGGATGGTGCGCGACCTCGACTTCCCCGTGGAGGTCGTGTCGGTACCCACGGTGCGCGAGCCCGACGGCCTGGCCTTGAGCAGTCGCAACACCTACCTCACCGACTCCGACCGCGTGGGGGCGTTGTGCCTGAGTCGAGCGCTGCGGGCCGGGGCCGGCGCCGCGCCGTTCGGCCCTTCGGCGGTGCGGCGGGCGGCGCGCGAGGTGCTGGTCGAGGAGCCGCTCGCGCTCGTCGACTACCTCGTGCTCGTGCACTCGAACACGCTCGCCGACGTCCCGGAGTGGTACCGCGGCGAGGCGCTGCTCGCGGTGGCCGCCCGCGTGGGCACGACGCGGCTCATCGACAACACGCCGGTCCTGGTCGGGCCCGGCGGGGGCGCCATCGAGGTCTTCTCCGACGTCCCCCATGCCGGAGTCGGCGCATGACCGGCGTGGTCGTGCCGCGCCGGCTGGCCGCGCCGGAGCCGGGGTGGCGGGTCAGCGCCGACGTGGTCGTCGTGGGGTCGGGCATCGCCGGGCTGACCTGCGCGCTGCGGCTGCGCGAGCAGGTCGACCGGGTGCTGCTCGTCACCAAGACCGTGCTCTCGGCAGGGTCCACGGCGTGGGCGCAAGGTGGCATCGCCGCGGCGCTCGACCCCGACGACACCCCCGAGGAGCACCTGCACGACACCCTGGTCGCCGGAGTCGGGCTGTGCGAGGTGGATGCCGTGCGTGCGCTCGTCACCGAGGGGCCCGACCGGGTGCGCGAGCTCGTCGCGCTCGGCGCCGAGTTCGACCTCGACGACGGCGGCGAGATCCTGCTGACCCGGGAGGGCGGGCACCACCGCGACCGGATCGCGCACGCGGGCGGCGACGCCACCGGCGCCGAGATCTCCCGGGCGCTGATCGCGGCGCTGGAGCGGGTGCGCGACGACCCCGGTATCGAGGTGGTCGAGCACGCGCTCGTCGTCGACCTGCTGACCGCCGCCGACGGCGCGGTGTGCGGGATGACCCTGCACGTCATCGGCGAGGGGCAGGTCGACGGCGTCGGGGCCGCATACGGCCGGGCGGTGGTGCTCGCCACCGGCGGGTTGGGGCAGATCTACACGTCGACCACGAACCCGCCGGTCGCGACCGGCGACGGGATGGCGGCCGCGCTGCGGGCCGGTGCGCGCGTCACCGACCTCGAGTTCGTGCAGTTCCACCCGACGGTGCTGTTCCTCGGCGAGGGGTCGACCGGGCAGCAGCCGCTGATCTCGGAGGCCGTGCGCGGTGAGGGAGCCTTCCTCGTGGATGCCGCAGGACACCGCTTCATGACGGGTCGCCACGAGCTGGCCGACCTCGCGCCCCGCGACGTCGTGGCGCGCGCCATCCTCGACGTCATGCGCGAGCAGCGGGTCGACCACGTGTGGCTCGACGCTCGGCATCTCGGTGCTGCGTTCCTGGAGAAGCGGTTTCCGTCGATTGTCGCGCGGTGCCGTGAACTCGGCTTCGACCCGGCCACCGAGCTCCTGCCGGTGGCCCCGGCCCAGCACTACGCCTCGGGTGGGGTCGAGACCGACCTCCAGGGGCGCACCTCCCTCGACGGTCTCTACGCCTGCGGTGAGGTGTCGTGCACCGGAGTGCACGGTGCCAACCGGCTCGCGTCGAATTCCCTCCTCGAGGGGCTGGTCTTCGCGCACCGCATCGCCGACGACATCGCTGCACGCCTGGAGCGAGGCGAGCTTCCCGCGCGCGAACCGGTCACCGGCGACGACCTGCCCGACCTGCTCTCCGCGCGGCACCGGCTCACCGTGCAGCGCGCCATGACCCGGGGGTCGGGGCCGGTGCGAACCGCCGAGTCGATGGCCGAGGCGCTCGACGCCCTCCAGGCGCTCGCGGACCGGCCGCCGTCGCAGGCGGAGCCGGGCCCGTTGTCGTGGGAGACCTCGAACCTGCTGCACGTCGGCCTGGCCCTGACGACGCTCGCCCACCGCCGGGAGGAGACACGGGGCGGCCACGTGCGCGCCGACTTCCCTGCACTCGACGACACCCGGTGGAAGGTGCGGCAGACGGTCGCCAGGCAGGCGCACGGCATCCTCGACGTCACCGACCGTGCGGTACTGGCCCCGGAGGAGGTGCCCGGATGACGGACCACGGCTTCCCCGTCGACGAGGTGCGGCTGGCGGTCGAGCGGGCGCTCGACGAGGACCTCGGCCCGGCGCCCGGGGCCGACGTCACGACTCTCGCCACGATATCCGCTGCGGCAGAAGCAGATTCGCGAGTTGTCGCCCGGTCCGACGGCGTGGTGGCCGGGCTGCCGGTGCTGGCGCTGGCGTTCGACGCGGTGGCGCGGCGGCTCGACACCGGCGCGGTGTCGGTGACGCTGGATGTCGCCGACGGCGAGGTGGTGGCCCGGGGGACCACGCTGGCCACGCTCCGGGGCTCCGCCCGGACGACGCTCGTGGGGGAGCGCACCGCGCTCAACCTGCTGTGCCGCGCCTCGGGGGTGGCGACGCACACCAGGCTGTGGGCCTCGGCCCTGTCGGGCACCGGCGCGACCGTGCTCGACACCCGCAAGACCACCCCGGGGCTGCGGGCGCTGGAGAAGTACGCGGTGCGGTGCGGTGGCGGCACGAACAAGCGCATGGGGCTCTACGACGTGGCGATGGTCAAGGACAACCACAAGCTCGCCGCGGGCGGGCTCACCGAGGCGTGGCGCGCCATCCGGTTGGCGTACCCCGCGGTGGACATCCAGGTCGAGGTGGCCACGGTCGACGAGGCGCTCGAGGCGGTCGCTGCCGGTGCGCGGTTCCTGTTGTGCGACAACATGTCCGCGTCGTTGCTGCGTGAGACGGTCGAGGCGGTGCGGGCGACGGGGGAGCAGGTCGAGCTGGAGGCCACCGGTGGTCTCACCCTCGACGTCGCGCGGGAGTACGCCGAGACCGGTGTCGACTACCTGTCGGTGGGCGCGCTCACCCACTCCAGCCCGATCGTCGACATCGCCCTCGACCTCGATTCGACACCCCACTGACGGGTTCCGAATACTCGCGGTCAGGCCGCAGGATCTCCGCGTTCGGCAGATGAGCCCAGCAGTGGAAGGCGTCGCGTCCTGGGTGTTGTCGTCGTCGTGGTGTGGGTCCGACAACCGATGCCGACGCGCCCGCCTGCTCCTAGGGTCGAGGAGGACGACCGCTCGGTGACCCGGCGCGAGGAGCTACGACGTGCTATCGGCCGTGCCTGGCGAGCAGACCTTGGCCCCTCCGCGATGCGGCATGTCGCGCGTGGAGGTGGAGGTGGACGTACGTGACCTCGGCTGGGCGACGGCTGAGTTCTGGTTCGAGCGATGGCTGGTGCGGTGGTTGTGATGTCGGTTGGGGTGACTGAGGCGGCGTTGCTGGCGGCTGATGTGGGTGGTGT
>JBOFBK010000079.1:0-4788 GCA_051645525.1 Dermatophilaceae bacterium
AAGGTCGTGGATGACGGTGGCGCCCTCTCCGGCGCCCTCACCGCCGACGACCTGCGCGAGCTGCTCCGCACCTGAGTCTCGGACAGGACGCCCTCAGGCCGGCGGGACGGTGTCCAGCTCCATGAACCGCGCCATAAACCGATCGAACTGCGGCACAGTGAACTTGGCATAGCCGTGCCTAGGTGTGTAGAGAAGTCCCTTGCTGATCAGCCGCGCCCGAAGCGGGGCCACCTGGTCGGAGGTCTTCTCCAGCACCCTTGCCACATCGGCTGCCTTCTGCGCATCGGGGCCGAGATGAGCCATCGCCCGCAGATAACGGAGCTCCTCGGGCGCGGCCCGTTGGACCCGAGAACGAAAGAACGACTCGTCCAGCTCGGCATCGACCACGTCACCGGCCGCCTGCACATCCGCCTCGGTGATGACCTGGCCGTCGGCGAGGTTCCAGGCCGCGCGCCCGTACTCCTGGAGGAAATAGGGGTAGCCCTCGGTGTACTCAAGAACGATGGCGATGGCGCCGGGTTCGTAGTCGACCCCCTCGGACCTCGCCGGCTCCACGAGCGCCGCTCGCGCCTCGTCTTCGGGCAGCTCGCCGATCATGGGGAACCTGAACAAGCGTTCGGCATACGACTTCGCCTCTCCGGCTAGCCCGGGAAGCTGCGGCAGCCCCGCACCGGCGAACGTGACGGGCAGCTTTCGCTGCACGGTCCGGTGGACTGCCCCGATGAGAGCCTCGAGCTCGGTCTTGGTCAGGAACTGGATCTCGTCAAAGAGGAAGATGACACCGGTATCTCGTTCTGTCGCGGCTCGCCCGATGGCTTCGAACACGTCTGCGAGGTCGTCGTTCAGAACGCCCGTGTCTCCATAGCCGGCGGCAGGGTCGACATCCAGGCCACCCGTCAGGGAGCCATTGGGCGCGACCGTGAGCGAGAACGACTTGAGGATGGCCGCAGCCGCCTGCGCACGTTCGCCCCAGCGCGCCTTCGGCGAGACTCGCAGCAGAGCACGCCGTGCCAAGTTGGCGATCTGCGGTCCGAAGTCGGTGTTCTTCGACACCTCGCCGTCGACGGCGATCCAGTTCTCCTCTTCGGCGACTCGCCGGTACTCGCCGAGCAGCACCGTCTTTCCCACGCCGCGGAGCCCCGTGACGACGAGCGACTGCTCGGTGTATCCAGCCGAGAGTCGACGTAGCAGCACACGGACGTCGTCGAGCTCGGTTGCTCGCCCAGCGAAGTACTTCGGTGGTGCCCCGGCATTGGGGGTGTAGGGGTTTCGTGCTCGGTCCACACTCTCTCCTTAACATCTCGATCAAACTTTAACAGATCCCGATAATATCGGTCCGGACCGATGACGTCGGAGTGAAGTGACCCTGATCCACCGCCGGGCGGCGCTGAACGGAGCGGCCGGGCGGACGCAGGGCGGGGCGTCATCCGGGGCGGGTCATGGCCACGGGGTCGACCCAGCGGTCGTAGTCGTCGGCCGTGACGTGGCCCGACCCGATCGCCGCCTCCCGGAGCGTCGACCCGTCGCGGTGGGCCTGCTTGGCGATCGCCGCCGCCGCGTCGTACCCGACATGGGGCGCGAGCGCGGTGACGAGCATGAGGTCGGCGTCCAGGTGTGCGGCGATGCGCTCGAGGTCGGGCTCGAGCCCTGCGACGCAGTGCGCGGTGAAGGAACGGCAGGCGTCGGCCAGCAGTCGCACCGACTCCAGCACGGCGTGCGCCATCACCGGGGTGAACACGTTGAGCTGGAAGTTGCCCTGCGAGCCGGCGAAGCCGACCGTCGCGTCGTTGCCGAACACCCGGGTCACGACCATGGTCAACGCCTCGGACTGGGTCGGGTTGACCTTGCCCGGCATGATCGAGCTGCCCGGCTCGTTCTCCGGGATCCGCAGCTCGCCGATGCCGGTACGCGGGCCGGAAGCGAGCCAGCGGACGTCGTTGGCGAGCTTCATCAGCGCTCCGGCCAGCGTGCGCAACGCGGACGACACCGCCACCAGACCGTCGTGGGCAGCGAGCTCGACGAACAGGTTCGGCGCCTGCGCGAACTCCAGCCCGGTCTCGTCGCCGAGATGCCGGGCGACGAGCGGCCCGAACTCGGCCGGCGCATTCAGCCCGGTGCCCACCGCGGTGCCACCGATCGCGAGCCGGCGCACCCGCGCCCCGGCGTGCCGCACGTCGTCCTGCGCCTGCCGCACCTGCTCGGCCCAGGCGCCGATCTCCTGCCCGAGGGTCACCGGCGTGGCGTCCTGCAGGTGGGTGCGCCCGACCTTGACGACCGCGGCGTGCTCGGCGGCCTTCGCGTCGAGCGCCGCCACCAGCGCCGACACCGCCGGATGCAGCCGCTCCTCCAGCTCCAGCGCGACGGCCACGTGCACCGCGGTCGGGAAGGTGTCGTTGCTCGACTGGCTGCGGTTGACGTGGTCGTTGGGGTGCACCGGCGACTTCGACCCGAGCCGGCCGCCGAGCAGCTCGATGGCTCGGTTCGCCACCACCTCGTTGGCGTTCATGTTGCTCTGCGTGCCGGAGCCGGTCTGAAAGACGACGAGCGGGAAGTGCTCGTCGAGGTCACCGCGAGCCACCTCGTCGGCCGCCTGCACCACCACGCGGGCGACCTCGTCGTCGAGCAGCCCGAGCTGGGCGTTCGCCAGCGCGGCACACTTCTTCAGCAGCCCGAGCCCGCGCACCACCGGCCGCCCCCAGACGAAGGTGTCGCGGCCGATGTCGAAGTGCTCAAGGCTGCGCTGGGTCTGCGCGCCCCAGTAGCGATGGGCAGCGACCTCGATCTCGCCCATGGTGTCCCGTTCAGTGCGCATGGCGGAGCCGGGCGTCGTCGAGGTGGGGACCGGCGGGGAGCCTGCGGGCGTCATCCCCTCACGGTAGGCGCTCGTGACACCGCGCGGGACTCTCCCTCGGACGGGCTCGGCTGTGTGACACTGAAGGTCGACAGCCTGCAGCGTCGCGGGCATCGGCCGGCTCGCCCGGCCCGCGGCGCCCGAGAGGACGGAGCGCGACGGTGACCGACGAGGCCAGTCGCCCAGGCGACGCAGGGGACCGTCTCACGCAGGATGCGGGGCCCGCAGATGTCGACGGTGTGCTCGCGCCCACGGTGTGGATGGCGCGGCGCGAGTGGCGGGCGGCGCTCGAGTACGCCGCATCGGCGGTGCGCGCACGCCGGCTCGACGACTGGCCGCCCGGGGACGGCCACCCGGTGCTCGTGTTGCCCGGCTTCCTCGCGGGCCCCGAGTCCACCGTCTTCCTCCGCCAGCACCTGCGCAAGCTCGGCTACCGAGCCCACGACTGGCGCCACGGCCGCAACCTCGGCTTGCGCGAGGGGATGCCGGAGCAGCTCCGGGAGCTGCTCCTCGAGCTCCACGACCGCTACGGCCGCCGGGTGAGCCTGGTCGGATGGAGCGCCGGCGGCGTGTACGCGCGGGAGATGGCGCGGGCGCTGCCCGAGCACACCCGCTGCGTCGTCACGCTCGGCAGCCCGTTCCGCGGGCACCCGGCCTCGACCCGGGCCTGGGCCACCTACCGGTTGCTCAACCGTGGCGCCTTCACCGAGGAGCTGTTCTCCGACGAGGCCCGAGCCCGGCGGGCGGAGCCGCTGCCCGTGCCCACCACGTGCGTCTACTCGCGCAGCGACGGCATCGTCGCCTGGCAGTGCTGCGTCTCCGAGCCCGCCCCGCGCACCGAGAACGTCGAGGTGCACGGCAGCCACCTCGGTTACGGCCACCACCTCGACACCCTGCGCGTCATCGCCGACCGGCTCGCCCAGCCGGAAGGTGCATGGGAGCCGTATGCCGGTCGGACGCACGCCGACCCGTCCCAGGACCCTCAGGCCGAGTGGGCGAGCGCCCACCCGGCAGAGCCGGCCGTGCCACCGTCCACGCGGAGCGCGGTACCGGGGTTGGGCTTCCTCCGCCGCCGCACCGCCATGGACGGTAGGACGAGCAGCGCCGGCGACCGGGCTGGATGAGCCCTGGGCGACCGGCTGCCCGGGTCAGGTCACTCGGAGGAGCCGGCGATGTTCACCATCCAATGAATGCCGAACCGGTCGGTGAGCGTGCCGAACTCGTCGCCCCACACCTGCTTCTCGAGAGGCATGGTGACGGTCGCGCCGTCGCTCAGCCGCTGCCAGTAGTCGCGCAGCTCGGGGTCGTCGCCGCCGATGCTCACGTGGACGTTGGTGCCGGGCTGGTGCGACGCCTCCTGACCCGGGGGCATGTCGGACGCCATGAGCACGAACCCGGCCGGCGTGGTGAGCTTCGCGTGCATGACACCGTCGGCCGACGGGCCGTCACCGCCGAACTCGCCGAAGGTGCTCACCTCGAGATCGCCGCCGAGCGCGTGCTCGTAGAACTCCATCGCCTCCCGCGCATTGCCGGGGAAGTTGAGGTACGGGTTGAGAACCGAGGACATCGAACGCTCCTTCTGTGGTGGTGGCGGCGAGGCTACGCCGCAGCACCGACACCCGTCATCCGGTCGCCGGGCCTCATCCGGCCGGATGACGAGGACTCGCCCCCGGGGTGGAGGACCGAGCCCTCGACGACGGCCTACCGTCGCCCTCATGCTCCCTCGACACCGCCCACGCCCGGCTCACCGAGAAGTCCGACGAGAAGGCACAGCGGGCGATCGGCCGGATCGGCAAGAGCGCGAAGGACACCACCTACGAGATGCTGGCCGCCAAGGGCCTGGTGCGCCGTGAAGACGGCCGGGTGCTCGGCCTGTTCCCCACGACGCGGTGGCCCGCAGCCGACGCCAGGGCGGAGGCCGAGGTGCGGGCCGAGCT